>NZ_JAAIMM010000001.1 GCF_013300725.1 Allocoprococcus comes | reverse complement strand
GCATGTGTTAAGCACGCCGCCAGCGTTCATCCTGAGCCAGGATCAAACTCTCGTTAAAAGTGTTTGTATCCAGTTCAAAATCACTGCTAGCAATTTCGTTCCTGTTTACTGTTCTGGTTTGACATCTTTCGATGTCCGTTCTTGAAAAATCTCTTTAAAGAATTTTCAGGGTTTGTTGTCTATTGTTCAGTTATCAATGTTCTTTTTTGTTGTTGCCGTTTCATGCGACAGCTTTTACATTATATCAAAGCGTTTCGTATTTGTCAACAACTTTTTTATTTCTTTTTTGCTGTTGTGAAGCAGTTCCTCACGCGACAGTTTATTTAGAATAGCATATTCTTTTCAGCTTGTCAACAGCTTTTTGATTTCTTTTTGCAATTTACTTTTTTCAAAGTTTTCGTCTGAATATTCCCATACTCATGCTCAAATTTTTATGCAAAACTTTTTATTTTTCATCCGCTCTGCCTCTGCATGCCACTCCTTAGTCTCTGTCTCGACCAGCGAACAAATGGTATCTTACCACGTCTTTTTGGAATTGTCAATGTTGTTTTTATATTTTGCGCAATTCAGAATATTCTGACATCAGTTCAGCCATCCGTATAGTCAGACGGATTTCATGCTCACATGAAAAGACGGCTGATTATACGGATGAGATGAGCGCCACTCTATGAGCAAAATAGCTGCGCAGCAGCGACAAGTGCCGCAGGCATGCTTTTGCGAATGGCGCGGCTGAACGTCCCTGTTCAATTTCCTTTTTAATCAATATCCCTGTAAATTATAATGGTAAATTATAATTCTCTACTGCTGAACGTCCCTTATTCCATTTCAAAATATAGCCTCAGCAATCGTTCTCCAACTTTTCCAAGACTTTTATTACAAGCAATTTCCCGTTCTTCCTTTTTCATCAAACGAACATCCTGACTGAAAATCGCAGTTATCTTTTCCTGAAACTCTTTTATTGTCTCTGCTTTATATACCTGTTTTTCATCTTCAAGCCATCCTTCATACACAGGAATGTTTCTTACTATTGTCGGAATTTCACAGGCAAGCGCTTCTAAAACAACGATTCCTTCCGTTTCCTCATAACTCATAAACGAAAACACGTCCGCCCCACAATATGCATCACGCAGTTCATCAGACTTTACGAATCCTGCAAACAATACATTATCCGGTTTCTTTGATATCGCCTCTTTGATTTCTGCTGTCACCAGGCTTTCATTGCCGCCTCCAAACCAGATAAACTGTACTTTTGGCATCATTCTGGCCAGTTCAAGAAAATCCAGAATTCCTTTTCTTCCAATCAAATGTCCCACAGATATCACAACCTTCTGCTCTTCCGGTAGCTGATATTTTGCACGGAATCGTCTTCTCCCCTCTGGATCAGGTTTGAAAAATTCTGTATCCACACCATTAGTAATCGAATAAATTTTTCGTTTCAGTCCATACCCTTCCAACAGTTTTCTGGAATACTCGGTTGGCGTCACAATAACATCACCCAAATTATAACAAAAGCAGATCCATTTTTTAAAAATCGGCGCTGCAAGATTAGAACCAATAAAGGAATTTTTAAAATCCTCCATTGTAGAATGCCCATAATAAATCACTTTTTTCTTCTGCATTTTTGCTATAAAGGCCGCAATCACTGAATCCGGAAAAACTGTATTCATATGAACCACGGTTGCTTCTTTCCACCTGGCTGCACGCGGTGCCTGTACTGCATTCAACATTTTCTCCTGATGCTCGATCGCTTTTCCGACACCACTTTTTTCTACAATCGGAAACCCACCTCTGTATATATATGTTTTCATAATCTTTACCCTATTCCTTTTATAATGAAAATAACATCTTAAATGCTGTCGTAAGCCCCAGACTGTAAAGTGCAATAGAAAATGGTTTTCCAAGTACAATAACTGCTGTAAACTGTTTCCACGTCATTTTTGTAGTTCCCGCAAGATAACACAAGAAATCATCCGGTGCCACCGGGAAAAAGATTGCAAGTGCAAATAATTTCAAAAATTTACCGTCCTTCTGGGTCCATCCATCATATTTTTCTATCATTTTTTCAGAAAACATTTTGTATAAAACCGGCCTTCCTATTGTCTTTGAAATTCCAAACACTGCAATTGATCCTATGCAGATACCAATATAATTATAAAGAAATCCTAGCCACGGCCCAAAAAAGATCACACCACCCAGGCAACTGACTCCACCCGGTAGGATTGGAATAATAACCTGCACAACCTGGATCAGAATAAAAACAAGCATTCCAGTATAACTGAATTTCCGGATAAATGTCTGCAAAGAATCTACCGAATTTAAAATGCCGCTTTTATAAGCCCAGATTGCAAGAAGCGTACATCCGGCCAGTCCGGCTATCGAAAGTAGATTAAAAAATCTAGTCAGATTTCTCTGTTTCTTAGGCTGCATTTTCATATCGGTATTTTCGTATTTGCTGTTTATAGATTTTTTCCACTCTTTCGGCAAAATTTCCGGAAGAAAATTTTTCTGCTGAAATAACAGCCTTGTTTTGCATCCTGCCTCTTGCATTTTCACCCATCCCCTTCCATTCTTGGATTCTCATAAGATAATCTTCTTTTTCATCATACTGCCATCCATTTTCCCCATCTGTCACAACTTGTTCCAGGCATCCGTCTCTTCTGCAAAGGAGTGGAATACCGCCGGCAAGCGCTTCTGCATAAGTCATTCCCTGTGTCTCGCTGGTAGAAGCACTGACAAAGAGATCTCCTGCCTGATAATAGCGTCCTACTTCTTCCGGTGTGATCATTCCCGTAAAAATCACATTTTTAGTGAGCTTTAGCTCTTCGACCTTTTTTTTCAGCTCCGGAAGATATGGTCCATCCCCTACAAGGACTAAAATCACCCCGGATTTTCCTGCATCTTGCTGATATTCCAGAAGCTCTTCTATGTTTTTTTCCTTTGCCATTCTGCCTACATATACCAACACCAGTGCATCCTGCGATATACCAAGCTGCATACGGATTTTTTTACGCCAGTCTTCTTTTTTACATAGCTGATATTTTTCCAGATGGATTCCAGATGGAATAACTTCCACCGGACAAGACACCTGATATCCTTCCAATATCTTACGGATCTTATCACTGGGTGCAATTAGGGTTTCTACCGCATTTGCAAGTTTCTTTGTCATCAACTGCACAATATTTCTTCCCCATACTTTCTGCGGTGAAAAATAATGGGTATAATCCTCATAAACCGTATGGTACGTATGTACAATCGGAACGTGAAGCTCAGATGCGATCTTTTTCGCTAAGAAAAATGTGGAAAATTCACACTGTGAATGCACAATATCCGGTTTCCACTCAAGCAACATTTCCATATAGTCACCTGCTGCCTTTGGAATTTTTAATCTTGCCTGCGGATAAATGCATCCAAGTCCAATTGATCCTGCATAAACCACATCGCCTTCTATATAAGAATGGCATGTTCTTGATAATGTAAGAATTTTTACTTCATGTCCTCTTTCTCTTAGCTGTCTGGAAAGATTCATAACTGAAGTAACAACACCGTTTATAACCGGTTCGTACCAGTCTGTTGTAATCAATACTCTCATTTATTAATTCCTCCCGTTATCTTTTTATGAGCATAGTTTAACAGGAGATTGTTAAGATATGGAAAGGGCATTTCTAAAGAATTTTTAAACAAATGCGAAATATTCATTCAAGACAATATTTCAAAAAAAGTGTATCACTTTTTAGAACTCTCTAAAAAATGATACACTTTCTATTTACTCACTTAATACATCCAATGCACTCATTGCCAAGAGCTGAACGGAAGCATGCAGATTTCTTTTTCCTTCTTCTCCGCCTGCTGCTACTGCAAACTCTTTTGTATGTGTCCCTACATTCTCTTTCAATTTCACATAAAACTGAATTGCCGGTATTTCATGGGTTACATTTCCAACATCAGTCGAACCGATTCCCTGAGTCAGGTCACGCTCTATATACTCTTCACCAATAAAGTCCATGTTTTTACGAACATACTGAACCAATTTCTTATCATTACGCACATCTTTGATAACTTCATCCAACTGTCTTTCTTCAACTTCTGTCCTGGTTGCAATTGCCGCTCCTTTCGCACAATCACGAATAGCACCAACCATTTCCATCATATAATCATATTCCAGTGAACGAATATTAAATACTGCTTTCGCTTCATCTGTTACAGTATTATGGGCCACTCCGCCTTCTGTAATAATTCCGTGTACTCTGCTGTAATCTTTAAAATGTAAGCGCATCATATCAACCGCATGGAACATTAACTGAACTCCACTCAGTGCATTTGCTCCCTTCCATGGGCAAGCTGCCGCATGGGCCGGTTTTCCTTTGAAGGTGAATTCCAATGTAATTGCTGCAAAAGAAATATCATCCGGCATAGATTCATCACCCGGATGCATCAGAAGTGCAGCATCAACTCCTTCAAATACTCCATGGCGAACCATAATCGCTTTGCCACTGCCCTTTTCTTCGGCCGGAGTACCTAATACTTTTAACACGCCACCTATCTCATGCTTTTCCATAACTTCCTTTAATACAATTCCTGCACCGGCTGCTGATGTTCCGATCAGATTATGTCCACAACCATGTCCGATTTCTGGAAGACAATCATATTCTCCCATAAGTGCTACTGTTTTCCCTGGTTTTCCAGAATCAAAAACTGCTTCAAAAGACGTCGGCATTTCTGCAATTCCTCGTTTAACAACAAAGCCATGGCTTTCCAACAGTTTGCAAAGTGCTTCCTGTGATTTATATTCTTTAAATGCCAGTTCAGGGTTTGCAAAAATATAATCACTTACTTTTTCAAATTCTTCCTTTTTCTCTTTTGCAAGATTACTGATTTCCTGTTTCATTAATTCTAAATTATCCATATTCTTCACCTCTCATTTTATCTGTATGGTTTTAGATCATTCCTTTTAAAGATAAGATAATATTAGGTTTTTCACAACATTTTTCAATGTAATCGCAATCACTCCCATTACAAAGCTTACCACTGTCGACTTTGCTAAATCCGGAAGTTTGCTTCCAATAGAAACCATATGTATAATTATGACAATTCCATAAATCACCAATACTATTTTAATTTGTTCTAAAATATTACTTAACCTATATTATTCACGGCACAGCTGTGAATAATATAGGTTAAATATAGAATATCATAAAACACTGTTTTTTCAAATATCATCTTACGCTTAACTTTATCCAGATTGTATTTCTGACCGAACGTCATTTTTTCTCATGGATTTTTTCCACACTTTTTGCTATACTATTCTCAATACTGGCACTATTAACGACATTACACAGGAGGTTCACATGAAGAAAGTGCTTCAAATATTTCAGAGAGATTTAAAGAGACTCTTACGTAGCCCTGCTGCTGCTCTCGTCATGGTGGGAGTCTGCATTCTCCCTTCTCTCTATGCATGGTTCAACATTGCCGCCAACATGGACCCTTACGGTAATACACAGAATGTGAAAGTAGCAATTGCAAACTGTGACACCGGCGGACACACCGGTTCGATGGATCTGAATGCCGGAGCCACCATCGTACAGAATCTGAAAGAAAATCATCAGCTTGGCTGGACCTTTGTTGATGAAAAGAAAGCCAAAAGCGGTGTCCGTTCCGGCAAATACTACGCTGCCATTGTAATCCCGGAGGATTTCAGTGAGTCTCTCCTCAGCATCCTTTCCGGGGATTTAAAGCAGCCGCAGCTCGACTATTATATTAATGAAAAGAAAAATGCGATCGCTCCGAAGATCACCGCCACCGGCGCAAGCACGATTCAGCAGCAGATCAATGACACCTTTTCGTCCGTTGCCGCTGACTCCATTGCGAAGATCGTGCAGAAATCGGCCGGTACACTGACCGGCAAGCTTGACGGAACAAATTCTACGCTGATGCAGGCGCTTACCGATACCCGTAAGAATCTTGCTGACTATCAGAACGCCCTGAAGGATTTCCAGGCTACGGTAAAAGACTCCGGTTCTTTGATCGATGACACTCTGAAAACACTGGACTCTGTAAATGCTGTTGTCTCTTCCGGTTCTGCTGCCCTTGCAGATTCATCAGATCTGCTTGCCACCAGCCGGACAGCAATCGGAACCTTTTCCACAGAATTTTCTACCAGCCTGTCAGATGGCGAGACGCTTTTAAATAATGTCTACACCTCCGTAGCCTTAAAGCTCGAAACTTTTGAGACAAAAGCCACACAGGTCAACACTGCGATCGGAGACAGTATTTCTTCTGCCAGCTCTTTAAATAAGAAAAATGCAGAAATTCTGGAAAAGCTTGCCGCCCTTCAGCAGCAGATCGGAAGTGATTCTTCCCTGTCCGGTATCGTCAGCGAAAAAATTGCAGAACTCCAGGCACAGAATGCTTCTCTTCAGGAACTCATTGATTCTCTTGGGAACAGCAATTCCAGCATAGGAAATGCACTGACTACAGCAAGTAATACCAGAAGTTCTCTTGAGACACTCACTGCCCAGAACCGACAGTCTCTGCAGAATTACAGAAGCAGTCTGAACCAGTCGCTTCTGCCACAGCTGAACCAGTCACTTGACGGGCTTGCCACATTAAGCGGAAGCCTTTCTTTTACTTTAACCGGTGTAAATCCGACGATCACACAGTTAAAGGTGATCCTTACCCAGTTAAAGAGCAGTTTAAACGAAAGTGCAGACGCACTTGGTCAGACCGGAGGAACTCTTGAAAGCGTAGATACTGCTCTGGAAAATATTACCGCTGACCTAAAAGCTCTGCAGAGCTCCGAAACCTACCAGCATCTGATCTCACTGGAAGGCATCGACTCAGATTCCATTTCTGATTTTATGTCCTCACCGGTTTCGATCAATTCAAAGGTACTTTATGATGTGGAAAATTACGGCTCCGGAATGACTCCGTTCTACACTAATCTGGCACTCTGGGTTGGCGGACTGATCCTGGTATCCATCCTGAAACAGGAAGTAGACAAAGACGAAACCATTTCCCGTTTTACTCCGACAACTGCTTATTTCGGACGTTGGATGCTCTTTGTCGTGGCCGGACTGATCCAGGGATTCATTGTGTGCATAGGAGATCTACTGCTTCTGAAAGTACAGTGTGTCCACCCGGTTGCATTTGTATGTGCCGGTATGCTCTGCTCTTTTGTATACGTCAACCTGATCTACGCAATGGCACTTACCTTCAAGCATATCGGAAAAGCGCTTGCCGTTGTTCTGGTCATCCTGCAGATCCCAGGTTCTTCCGGAACCTACCCAATCGAGATGACACCGGTCTTTTTCCAGAGACTGCACCCGCTTCTTCCGTTCTCTTACGGAATTGGCGCTATGCGTGAATGCATTGCCGGATTTTACAAAAATAACTACGCAAAGGATCTGCTGACCCTGCTGCTTTTCCTTCTCCTTGCATTCTTCATCGGACTGGTACTGAGACCACTTCTGATGAATCTGAACCATCTGTTCGACAAACGTCTTGCCGAAACAGACCTGATGTTGGGAGAGACTGCAACCGGGGAGCTCTCCCGCCCACAGCTTACACTGATGATGAAAACCATGATGCAGGACGAAGACGGACGGGCTGATTTTATCCAACGTGCCAACCGGTTCGAAAAACGGTATCCAAAGCTGATCCGTACCGGTTTTATCCTGATCCTTGTAATTCCGCTGATTTTTCTTCTTCTGATGTTCGGCCTGGAATCCAAGATCGTATACCTGACACTGTGGATCATTTCCCTGATCGTACTCGCCGTCTATCTGATCTGTGTGGAATATATTCACGACAAGACCTCCAGACAGCTTTCCTATATCCATCTGTCTGAAGAAGAATTTCTTAAAAAAGTAAAGGAGGGAAAAGACGAATGAGAAATATATGGACCATCTTCACAAGAGATATCCGGAAAATAAGAACAAATGTCATTGCGCTGATCGTCGTTCTCGGCGTCACAGTGGTTCCCTGCCTTTATGCATGGTTCAACATTGCGGCAAGCTGGGATCCCTATGGGAATACGGGGAATCTGAAGGTTGCCGTAGCAAGCGTAGATGAAGGCTATACCGGAAACCTGATCCCGCTCCAGCTGAATCTTGGCGATCAGGTATTGTCTGCTCTTCGGGAGAATACACAGCTCAACTGGGTATTTACAACCAAAAGTAAAGCAATGAAGGGTGTAAAATCCGGAGAATATTACGCAGAAATCGTAATCCCGGAAGATTTCAGTACGAACCTGATGAGTGTATTTTCCAGTGATATTAAAAAACCGGAGATTACCTATTACTCCAATGCAAAAGAAAATGCCATTGCGCCGAAGGTAACAGACAAAGGAGCAACCGCAGTCCAGACACAGGTCAACGAAGTATTTATCGAAACCATTTCCGATACGGTGCTGACCGCGCTCCAGACTGTTGCAAATACCGCAGACTCCAGGGATTCGGATGAGCTTGCAGGCACACTGATCACAAATCTGAATAAAATCGGTTCTGATCTGTCTGCCTCTTCGACGACCCTGCATTCCTTCTCACAGATGACCGATTCTGCGCAGCAGCTTCTGGACACAACTGCCGAATTCTTAAAAGCAACGAAAGAACAGGCTTCTGCAAATGCAGATACGCTTTCCGGTACACAGCAGTCCTTCTCCGGGATTCAGGAAACTCTGGACGGAGCTACAGACGGAATCAATGCTGCACTGACCTCTACCAAAAGCTTTTACGAACAGATGTCACAGACGATCGATCAGGCATTCCAGTCACAGTCACAGGATGCTTCTTCTGTTGCCAGCACCCTTGATCTTCTTGGAAGCCGCGTCAATGCGATCGTACAGTCTTACCAGGGAATCCGTGACAGCATTGCACAGATTGCAGATGCACACCCGGAGTTGTCTGATCTTACCGCACCGATTCTTGCTAAATTAGACGATTCCATTGCGGTTCAGGAAGAACTTCGTGATAAACTCACGAACGCAGCTTCCTCTCTGCGGGATACAGCAGGCAATGTAACAACCTCTAAAAAAGAGCTGGATGATCTGATCAGCTCCAGTATTTCCGGAATTGCAGCTGTCAAATCCGACTATGAAACCAATGTATCTGCTTCTTTAAAACAGCTGTCCGGCTCTCTTGGTTCCACCAAAAATGACCTGTCCGGACTGCTCTCCCAGCTCGGTGTAAGTGCAGATGGAATCTATACCCTTGCTTCTTCAGCCGGCTCTGATCTGTCGCAGATTCAGAAGGCTCTGGAAACCTCTTCTGAGCTTTTGAAAACAGCTTCCTCAAAGATCACAGATACCATCTCCAGACTTGGTCAGATGGAAGCAACCGGCGATTTCTCCGAACTGGAAGATCTGATTTCCGGCGATAAGGACAGTATCAGTTCTTTCCTCGCCGCACCGGTAGAGCTTAAGACCAACAAAGTGTACCCGATTGAAAATTACGGTTCTTCCATGGCACCATTCTACTCTACACTTTCCATCTGGATCGGCGGAATTGTCCTGGTTGCCATGCTCAAGGTCACTGTATCCGAAAACGGCACCACCGGACTTAAGCATCTGAAGCTCCATCAGATTTATCTTGGAAGATACCTTATCTTCCTGAGCCTTGGACTTTTGCAGAGTACTCTGATCTGCCTCGGTGATCTGTTCTACCTTGGTATCCAGTGCGAGCACCCGTTCCTCTTTCTCCTTGCCGGATGGGTATCAAGCATCGTATATGTCAACATCATTTACACGCTGACTGTCTCCTTTGGAGATATCGGAAAAGCAATCAGTGTTGTGCTTCTGGTTATGCAGGTAGCCGGAACCGGTGGAACCTTCCCAATCGAGGTTGCCCCGGGATTCTTCAAAGCGGTATATCCGCTACTGCCGTTTACCCACAGTATGGCAGCCCTGCGTGAAGCTGTCGGTGGGCTTTACGGTATGGATTACTGGATCGATCTTGGAAAGCTTTGTATCTTCCTTGTTGTATCCCTGATCGTGGGACTGGTGCTCAGGAAGCCGATCATTAAGGTGAATGAGGCGTTCTCAGAAAAACTGGAAGAGACGAAGATTATGTAAATATAGAAGTACTTGTCTTTTACATTTACATTAAAAAACTCTCTTATGAATGATTTAACGATCTTTCATAAGAGAGTTTTATTACCTATATGGTTCAAATATTTTACTCATAAAAATAGAATTCACATATGCCAGAAGGCTTCCGCCTATACTACTCCAGAATATACTTCCATAAAAAAGAGTTCTGTAATTATAAAGCGTTCCTCCAATACACACAATATCAAATAATATAATAATTACTGCATACGGCAGTTGTGATATTGGTATTAAAAAAGCATTTTTTATCATATTCTTTACTGTATTTTCAAAACAGGCTATCAGCGGAAATACAAATATCCATCCCCATAATAAAAATATGATGATTCCGGCTACCAGAATATTTATTATCTGTTGGTCCAACTTGATATATATTACTGCTATATACCAGTCATATCCAACAATACATCCTGTCCCAATTAACAAAAGCCAGATAATTGTACTTTGCTTAAAATTTTGACGAAATGCTTTTAAAAAGCTTTTTATAATATACCCTTCTTCCTTCTTTATAATTTTAAACATTACAGAATATAATGCGGTTGTGGACGCCCCTGCTGTAATAACAGGTACTGAACATACCAACCACAAAATATTCAAAATAAGGAAATCACATAATGTCGTGAGTATACGAATGATTCTATTATCTGTCATATTATTTGTTTAATATTCTACCTTCCACATATATCGACGAGTTGTGTAATCTATTCCTGTTGCTTCTGACAATGCTTTCATATAAACATTATTCAAAATAGGTGTAAACAAAAGATGATTAAAATATTCTGAAACTGAATCTTTTAGATTATCAAGACCAAGCTCTTTTGCATCCAGAATATATACTTTTTCACCTGCATATTTCTTTAAAAATGTAATTGCACGCTCATCAGCTTTTCTGGTTCTTCCATCTGCAACAAGGAGGAAAAATGCTCCATTTTTATCTGTAATTTCAAATGGTCCATGGAAAAAATCACAACTGTTAAATGTTGGAGATTGAATCTGCAGCATTTCGAGAATATTACAAGTTGAAAAAATATGACCAGAACCATAAGCTGGTCCACTTGCAAGCACTGTAATTGTTTTTTCATCTTTAACCTGATCTGCCCATTTCTTCGCTAACGGTCTGCAATATTCTCTTGCTCTCACATAAGCCGGCTGAATTTTTTCAAAAGCATCCATTGCATCTGTATAATTTTTATATCCTTCTGTAACATCTACAATTGCCATTGCAATTCGCAGTGCATTTCCCGCATTCGTTCTTCCCTGATCCTCATCGTCTTCCCAGATACTTCCATACTGAACATTATAATCGCAAACTTCTGTAAGCCCTGATTCATCAACATATTGGCTGATTGTAACAGCTCCAAGTTCTTTTGCGACTTTTGCAGCCTCTATTGTTTCCTTCGTTCCCCTCATAGATGTGATAACTGCAATCGTATTTTCTCCTACACATTTCGGTGCTGCAAATTCAAATTCACTGCTTGTGATCATCTGCGAACGTACTGCTGTAGATTCCCTGTCCATAAAATACTGCGCTGCATAATGTCCATCATTTGAGCCGCCAGCCGCAACCCATACAACATTTTTAAGACCACCTTTTTCTTCCATTTCTTTGACAATTTTTTCAATAAGCTCTCTGATTTCCATTTTCTTTTCCTCCTATTGATCTATATATTTTTTTAACATTTCAAAAGATATTTGCATTGCTTCATGTGGTGTTCTCATATACTTATCATTTAAAATTTCCAGACTTAACATTCCCTGGTAATTTACCTCATCCAACTCATGCAACATTCCCCTGATATCCAATTCTCCTTCTCCAAGAATTAAATGCCCATTAGGGATTCCATCCGCAACATGCACATGCCTTAGATACTTTCCCAAATCCTGAACTGCCTGTTTCATTGTTTCTTTTGAAAACCCCAGAGTTGCCGTATCTATCATGCCTTTTACCGCAGGTGACCCTACTTCCTCAATCATTCGTACTGCTTCTTTTGCAGTATGAGTTGTTGTATATTCGCGCGGTGAAGTTTCCAATACCATTTCAATGTTATATGCTTCTGCCATATCACCAAGAATTCTCATTGAATCAACAGAACGTTTCCATACATCTTCATCTTTCTCATCAATTGTCCCATATCCGCATAAAGTAACGATTGTATCTGCTTCCAGTTCAGCTGCTGTTTCAATTGTTTTTTTGAAGACGTTAATGCTTCGATTTCTTGCCGCAATATCAAATGCTGCAATATTTACAGGATACAAACATTGTTCCGGTGTTACACACACTGCTTTTAATCCGAAGTCTTTCAGTTTTTTCTTCAAACTTTTAATATCTCTGTATGTAATATCATCCATGTGAAAATGCGGAAAACATGCATAAAATTCAATTTGTTCCGCTCCCATCCTATGTAAAGAATCCAATGCATAGTTCAGGGAATATTTGTAATACGGATAGTTCGACGTTAAAATCTGAGATCTCTTTAAATTTTTCATGACTCTTATCCTTTCACACTACCTGCCGTTAATCCTCTTACAAATTGCTTCTGAAGCAACAGAAATGCGATAATCAGAGGAAGTGATGCTATAACCATGCTTGAAATCACAAGTGTCCAGTTTGTTGTTGTCATTCCCTGAAAATTCATCAGACCAACCGGTACTGTTTTTTTATCTGTACTCTGTAACAATACATTAGCAAACATCAATTCATTCCATACTGCTCTGAAGCTTACAATAGAACACGAAGCAATAATCGGTTTACTAAGTGGCAACATAATTTTTACAAATATCTGCCATGTAGTTGCTCCATCTATATATGCAGATTCATCCAGGCTATAACTAATACTTTTATAAAATGTCATAATCAAAAATGTAGCAAATGGAATTCTAAATGCTGCATCAATCAAAATCAAACTAATTCTCGTATCATACAATCCCGCAATTTTGACCATCTTAAACAAAGAGATTAGTGAAGATTGTGGTGCCAGCATTAATCCTCCTAATATTAGATAAACCCATAACTTTTTTGTTTTAAATTTTAATCTTGATAAAGGATATGCTGCAAGACAACTTAAAAATGTTGATAAAGCAGTTGCTGCTACTGTAATAATCACGCTATTGGATAAATATACTCCAATCCCTTTATTCCACGCATTTACATAGTTTTCCCAATGCCATGTCTCCGGCAGTGAAAATGGTGATAAAAATAATTCCTGATTTGTTTTAAATCCTGTAATTACCATCCATATAAGTGGAAAGATGATAATCAACGCAAACAAAATAAATAAAAAATATGTAATAATATGAACGATTTTCTTTTTCATCTTCCCACCTCCTATTCGTCTAATTGATATCCTTTCATCTGCAACAACCCGATTGCGAATGTCACAATAAAGATAAAGAATGCTATTGCAGAGGCGTATCCCATCTGGTCGTTTCTAAATCCAACTTTATACAAATATGTTGCTAAAGTTTCTGAGGCATATCCCGGTCCGCCGTTTGTTGTTACAAAAACTTCATCATATTCCCGGATAGATCCTGTAATCGTAATAATCATATTGATCAATATTGTATCTTTAATCTCAGGAAGTGTAATATAGAAAAACTTCTTTATCGCACTCGCGCCATCTATATCTGCTGCTTCATATAAATCGGCCGGTATATTCTGAATTGCAACCACAAAAAGAACTACTGTATAACCTATATATTGCCATTGTGACATTGCGGCAATAGAAAAAGTCGCACTTCCTGCATTTCCAAGCAAATCAATATTTTCTGCGTTGATTCCGATCAGCTCTAACAGAGGATTTATAATTCCGATAGATGGACTGCAAATCATCTTAAATGCAATACCAACTACCGTTACCATAAGCAATGAAGGAATAAAATAAATTGACTGAAAAATGTTCTGTGTTTTTCGCATAAACTTGGATTCAAGTGTATTGGCAATAATTAAAGAAAGACCTATCTGAAAAATAACTGACATAATCATGAAAATCATATTATTTTTCAGTGCTGTATAAAACACTTCGTCTTTGAACATTTTTATATAATTGCCAATTCCTACAAATTTATGACTGGAACTCATTGCTCCCCAACTAAAAAAGCTTTCATACAAATTGATAAAAATTGGTAAATATAAGAGTACAATAATCATTAAAATCGCAGGAAACATATATAATGCAATTGTTCTTTTATTATCTTTCCGCATATTTAATCTTCCTTTCAGAGGAGCAATATTATGCTCCTCTATTTATTTGCATCAGCAACTTCTTTTGCTGCTTTTTGCACATCTGCCATGACATCTTCTGCCGACTTTCCATCTAAAGCTTCCTGTAAGCTTGCCATATAGGTATTAGAAACATTTCCATCAACACACTGATCAAGCCACTCTGCAATCGCATCATAGTCTTCTGATGTCTCATATGCTGCTGCAATTACTGCATCTGAATTATCTTCAGTAATACCACCTATAATTGCATTAGGGAGTCCTGTCTCTTTGGTCTGTTTTTCAGCCTGTGCTTTCTTTGTTAAAAATTTAAGGAATTTAACTGCTTCATCCGGATGTTTTGTTTCAGCAGAAACTGCATAATTTTCTGATCCACCTGTTACAATTGTTGACGCCTCATCTCCTGTTGCGCCATCCGGGATCGGAATCTTAAAATAACCATATCCATCTTCCCCCATTGCACCCTTATAGAATGAAAACTGGCTTGTCGCATCCAGGATCATCGCATACTTACCTGCAGCAAATTCTTCTCTTACCTGATAATAATCTTTTGAATTTACATTTTTGCCAAGATATCCGGCATCATTCAAATCCAAAAATGTCTGGACAGCTTTTACATATCCTTCATCGGTAAACGCACCACTACTTGGGTTATAATCCGCGGTTCGAACATCCTTATTTACAAAATTTGCATTAAACTGACCAACATACCACATGGTATACCACTTGTCTGAATTACCAAATGCAATTGGTGTAATCTCTTTATTTTTCAAAGTATCGCATACATCAATAAATTCATCCCATGTAGTAGGAACATCTAAATTATTATCTGCAAATACCTGCTTATTATAAAGCATATATAATACAGAGCTCCTGTAAGGTACAGCATAGTTTTTTCCTTCATATACACTACTGCTAAGAAATGCCGGAAGAAAACTGTCTTTCCATTCCGCGTCTTCATCCATGTAAGAGGTAAGATCTAAAATTTTACCTGATCTTGAAAATCGATTTAAGCATTCACCGCCCCAACAAAAGAAGATATCCGGAAGATCTCCCCCCGCTGCCAGAACACTCAACTTTTCTTTCATTGCCTGATCACTGATATTTTCATATTCAATTTCAATATCTGGATTTTCTTTTTCAAAATCTGCGATTGCTTCTTCAAAATATCCTTTATATTCGTCTTCCGGATGTTTATCAAGAAAAGTTAATTTAACTTTTCCACTATCCGATTCATCTGATTTGCTACCACAACCGGCAAATAACGCTACCGTCATTGATGCAACCACTAACATTGCTATCGCTTTTCTTTTCATAACCAACTACCTCCTTAAATGTTAATAATCTCTGACAGCTTTTTCGGATTGACGTCGTATCCGATTCCCAAAGCTCCCTCTTTTACCACTATCGTTGCTGCATATTCTGCTGCTTTTTCAAGTGCCTGTTTTATATTATTCCCAGATTTCATCGACTCGTCAGCCTTCGTCTGTAAATAATTCATTAGAAATGCGCTAATATAAGAATCGCCTGCTCCCATCGTGTCTATTGCTTTTACTTTTTTCACCGGTTGCATATAAAATTCTTTTCCATCATAAGCTATTGTCTTGTCTGCACCTCTTGTTCCTACCGCTATCTCACATCCAGTGCTTATTACTTCTTTTAAAGTTTCTTTTGTTTCTTCTTCCGACAGATGTCCACATGATAAAAACGCATATTTTATATTAGGTCCGATTTCACGAAGATCATCTGATGTAAAATTATCATAAAAATCATAGCAGATCCGAACGCCATACTTAGCCAGTTTCTTTATTTTTTCATGATTAACTCTGGCTCCCCAGCTGATACATGCGATATCAAATTCTTTAATATATTCAATTTCTTCCTTTGTAAATTCAAATGGATATAAATCCGTTACACCTTTCTTATTCCAATCAATAAATACTCTGTCTCCATCTTTCAAATCTACTAACGCATATCCACTGGAGCCTTCTTCATGATGTGAATGGCTGGTATCTATCTGCTCTTTTTGCAAAGTTTCCTCTAATATTTCTCCAACCTTATCATTTGCAAAAACTCCCATAAATGCAGCCTTTGCTCCTTGTTTTTTTGCATTGTATGCAATGTTATATTCATTTCCACCTGGATACATCTTATTTTTATAACAATAAATATCCATAGTAGCTATGCCAATTCCTATGATACTTACGTTCTCCATTATGTACCTCCTCGTATTATCTTGTTCCTGTTTTTTTAACTTGTATTAACTCGTCTTGCTACAAGAATACTATTGTTGTTAATTATTGTCAATATATTTTCTGATTTTTATTTTTTTTAGGTGTTTTATACAAATAACTTTAAATATTTTTGTAAAAAAAGGAGATATCTTTTTAGATATCTCCTTTTTTTCTTTCATTCTTTTATACATACCATTTCAAAATATTATCATTATCTCCTCTGACAATATCTTTGACCGTATGAACTGGTCCTCCATTAATATCAAACACACATACTTCCGATTCTATAACCGGAGTTCCAACCGAAAGCTTCAACAATTGTGCTATTTCTTCCGTTGCAAATATAATTTTTACACTTCTCCTTCCCTTAATTGACGGAATCATATGATATTTTTCCTGCAGAATCGCATAAAGCGATCCAGTTAAGTCCTCATTCATTAACCCCTCTAATTTTGCAGATAAGTGATTCTCCTCGATTAAAAGCGGAACATTATTCACACACCGTAATCTTTTAACAATTAAAATATTTTCTCCATCATTAATTCCAAAAAATTCTTTATCCATTTCCGTTTTTACCGGTTCCAAGCCAACTTTTAAAATCTTTGATTTCAAATCTGCCCCTTGCATCTTTGCATCTCCAGTAAAACTGGTTACTCCAACCGGCAGTCTTAACATATCTGACTGTGCAACAAAGCTTCCTTTTCCTTGCACCTTGATAATATATCCTTCTCTCTCTAATTCTGCCATCGCGTTACGAACAGTTACCCGGCTCATACCATATTCCTTTTGCATTTCTGCCTCTGAATCAAGTTTATCCCCGGCTTTTAATATTCCAGATCTTATTTCCTGTTTGATTTTATTTTTCACCTGTAAATATAATGGTATAGAATTTGATTGTGATTGAATTTTAGTCATTATATCCCCCTAGCTTGTATTAACACATGTATCTATTTTGATATTATCATAATACAACTAAAGTTATGTATTTGCAAGGAATAATGGAATATATGCTCTTTTTATATAAAGACACGTCTTATAACATATTATCATTATAATTTCATTAATAAAAACTTAATTATAAGAGAATTCAAATAAACATATCCAGTTTTACAGTAGTTCCATCATCATATACTTCTATATCCTTTATACGATCTTTTTCAGACACCGTATCCTTTTCACCACAGGCAATAGTTCCTTCTACGATCAAAACAATTCCCAAAAATATAGCATATTTTCTATATTCCAAATCCACTCAGCAATACATAATACCCTGTCAGAATCACTACAAACACCACAATAACCGGGATTGTCTTCTTCATCAGCTGCCCCCAGGACACTTGGAAATACTCCGTAATGATCGCAAGGCAGATGTGCGTCGGTGAAATCTGCATTGCCGCATAAGAAAGTGCCATCAGGTACACCAGAAGTCCGGCTCCTGCATGCGGTATGCTTGCAAATGCCAGCGGAATCAGTAGCACAATCATAGAATTTGCTCCACTGATAATCGTTCCAAGAAACATAATGATTCCAAATGCCGCAAACTGTGGAATCGCGGATCCGGCAAACAAATCCGGGAGTTTTCCGATTGCCCCTGTATAGGTAAGAATGTTCTTGAACATCATCAGAATGATCGTATTGAAGATGATTCTCCACTCTACCGATGTCTTTGCAAAATCAAACACTTCCTTCGGACTTAACCGGTATACAATAATCGAAAGCACAATAATAAACGGCAGTACCTTGATCACAGAAAGATTCAGTGCGATCACCAGTACAATACAAAGCACCAGTGGCCAGAAACAGTACAGAAGCTGTTTGAATTCTTCTTTTTTGTCAATCGTTTCATCCTCACCTGCTTCATATCCTTTCGACAGCTTCCGCAGATAAAATACATATCCCAGTACCAGAAGCACCACAACCATCGGCGCCATAAAAAGTACAAATTGCCCGGTCGATACTGCGGTAATAGAAAGTGCCAGCAGAATTGCATTATAAGTCGGCGAAAAGCTTTCTGAAATATGGCGGTAGTAACTGGTCACAAACGTCTTTTCTTCCACATCCAGATCTTTTCCTGTCGCCTTATCTACGATCGCCCCACAGATATTGACAGCTCCTGCAGACGGAAGGAATCCAATGATCACCGGCGCAATTACACACACCATACGCCTGTCTCCGCTAAGTCTCTGCAGTGCCATCTCCGCTCTTTCCAGAAGTTTCCGGTTTTCCATGATCCGCTGCAAAAAGGTTACAAGAATAAAGCTTCCGACCACCAGCAGTGTATCCTTTTCATAAACCGATTGTATCATCAATTTTGCTGCATCCCCAAGCGGAATTCCAAACAGGATCACAGTCAGCAAAATGGCAGCAATCATCGCATCACGCAGCTTTAATTTTGCAAGAACCATCACCATAATGACAATAAAAATCACTGCCAGCTTTGTAAATTCGGTCTGCATCTCTTTACTCCAATTCTCTTTTTTCTAATTTCCCTTTTTTCATCCACAGACACCGGTCCGCATAATTTGCAAATTCCCTGTCATGGGTACTGACCAGGATTGTCGTTCCTGCTTTTGCCATTTTTTGAAAATACTTCATAATGATCTCTGAATTTTCCATATCCAGACTGCTTGTCGGTTCATCTGCGACTACCAGTTTCGGATTCTGCGCAAATGTCCTTGCGATCGACACACGCCTTTGCTCTCCGCCGGACAGATTTGCCGGATATTCGGAAAGCATATTCTGAATCCCAAGAAGCTCCGTCAGATACGTGATCCTTTCTTTATCCGGTTTCCGGTTTTTCCCCAGCGAAAGCGGCAGCAGGATATTTTCCATAACCGTCAGATTCTGGAGAAGATTCTGTCCCTGCATGATATAACCAAGGTCGCCTCCCCGCAGAACCGATAACTGTCTGTCATTCATTTTTTCAATCTCATGATCCAGCACCGTGATCTTTCCTTCTGTCGGTTTCAGGATCCCGGTCAGCATATGGAAGAGGGTGGATTTTCCGCTTCCAGACTGCCCCATGATCGCAACCAGTTCTTTTTCTTCCACTTCCAGGTTCACGTGATCTACTGCGTAAAACTGATTCTTTCCACGTACAAATTCCCGACTCAGATTTTCTGTCTTTACAATCATGATTCCACCTCCTGGATCAGTTTATATGGTTCCATACGATTCGCTCTGACTGCCGCATATAAGGTGGCAAGAAGGCTGACACCAACAGCAAGCCCCAGGCTCTGTAATGCAAGAATCACATACTGGGAAACATTCACATTCAGATACGGCATATTCATGCTTTCCATGATCACGTCTTTAAATAACAGGACTCCGCCTCCGGAGAACACCACTCCAAGGAATCCTCCAAGCACACCGATCATTCCTGCTTCCAGAAGAAGCATCTGGAAAATCTGGCTTTTTCGTGCGCCGATAGAAAGTAGTACCCCAAACTCCTTCAAACGTTCATTCACAGTAATGTTAAAAATGCAGATCAGTGCCAGGACTGCCATTAAAAACAACAGTCCGATCAGAAGTGCGCTGTAAGACTGCATCTGTTCCAGTGTATCTGAAACTTTTCCGGACATTGCTTTTGCCGTATAAGCTTTCAGCCCGGAATCTCTCATCTTTGTGTTGATCGTGTTCGCTACTTCTTTCGGATCTGCTCCGTCTTTCGTCCGGATCGTCAGAAGGGAAACATATTTCTGCGGTTCTGTAAGATCCGTCACATACTTGATCTGAAAACTGTCAAATAATGTATATGCCGTCTCAAAATTCATGAATGCGCAATTATCATAACTGGTTCCTGTTTCTTCGAGTTTTCCTGCAACCTCATATTCCTGTCCAAAGAAAGAAATTTTGTCTCCCGCTTTTGCCGTAATCTTGCTTCCAACAACAGTCTGACCCTTTTTCAATTCACTCACATTGCTTCCGGACATCCACGGCTGTACAATAAAATCACTTTCCGGTTCAAAAGCAACAATCTGTACCGGAACTGAACAGCATGCCGCATCCAGTGATGCAATGTAGAGCTGCGGAGAAATTTTGTCAATTCCATCCGTCTTTTTCACCTGATCCATCAAAGACTTTTCAAAATAGAAACTGCACAACCCTCCCGAAAACAGAGAATCGCTTAAATCTGATTCATATTCTCCCGGTGCTACGATCACATCCGCCCCAATCCGATCTACTGTCTTATCAATACAAGTTTTCATACTTTCTGTCAATACTCTGCTGGTAAACAGCGCTGCCGATAAAATCAGCACCAGTGTTGCCAGAAACATCGTCCTGACTCTTCGATGCCGCAGATTTCTGACTGCAAGTCCAGGTACAGTCAACATTTTCTGTTCCATTTTTCTTTCCTTCCTTTTTAACATTTTGTCCGGAAAAACCCCGTAATTTTCCAATTATAAGAAAGAATGTGCCTCGGCACTTTCTCGCGCCAAGCGCGTTGCTGAGCGCCAGTGGCGCTCGTTAAGCAACGACCGAAGCGCAGCGTAGACCGCTTGCGACATTCTTCATCTTCGTGCCGAGGCACATTCCTAATATATAAGACAAAAGAGGATCTTCCACTCATCACAGAGTTCAAAGCTCCTCCACCTCATTCACATATGTGTCTGATTATTTTGTGCTTACTTTTTCAGCAAGTGGCTGCCATGCTGTCTCTACGACTTTATCTACAGTCCAGTCAGAGCTGATGATTCCTGCATCAATGTAGTCCTTTGCAACAGCTTCAATTGTTTTCTTTGTATCAGCATTGGATACTGCCCAGTTCTGCTGATCAAGCATGTATTTTGTAAGCTCGATGTCACCAGATACCATACCCTCATCAAGCATGATCTGTGCAGCTTCGTCTTTGTTTTCTGCAATGTACATATATGCATCCATTACACATTTTGTAAGTACCTGAGAGATTACCGGATTTTCTTTTACGAATTTTCCGCTCATAGCCATTACGCAGCATGTTTCATCTTTGAAATCATCATCCCATGTGATAGAACGAAGAACTTTTAATGTTCCGTCATCTACGAATTTCTTTGCAAAACGGTCACTCAGAAGGCAAGCTTTGATATCACCTGACTGAAGAGACTGGATTGCTGCACTTGATTCAACCTGTACACATGTTGCTGCATCCTGTTTCAATCCATCTGCAAGGAAGAAACGGATGATCATGTTGTGTGAAGATCCACCGACCGGGCTATCCATACCAACCGTTGTGCCTTCCAGATCTTTTGTTGATTCGATTCCTGAATCGGCAAGTACATATAAAGATTTGCATCCTGTCTGTGCGCTTCCTGTAAATACGATGTCCATTCCGTTTGTGATCGGAACTAACATATGTGCAATATGATGTACTCCAAACTGAGCTTTTCCAGTTCCAAGTGCTTCTGTGATTTCAGTACCAGCTGCGATCTGAACATCTAATCCCCAATTATCATAGTATCCGAGTGCTTTTGCCATGCTAGGTCCTGATGTACAGTCACCGCCATCATATTCTGCTGTGATGGTTGTTCCCCATGCCGGCTCTTTTTTCATTGCTTCTTTAATTTCATCATCTGACATTTTTGTGATATCAGTCACTTCTTCCTCTGTAGAAGCTTCCTGTTTTTTGGAATCACTTGTGTCTTCCTTCTTTTCTGATGAACCGCCACATGCAACCAGTGATACGGTCATTACGCATGCAAGTAACGTTGCAAACAATCTTTTTTTCATAATTCTTTTCTCCTCTTCGTGTTTTTACTTTGTTGCTTTTATATTTATCTTTCAATAAATATCCATTTAATGATCTGTATGATGCTTCAGATCGAGCATTTTCAGGATCCTGTTCCGATATGCCTGGAACTCTTCGCTGTCTCTCTGCTTTGGTTCAGCCAGTTCAATCGGTATATCTGCCTTTACACGTCCCGGTCTTGGCTCCATAACCAGCACTCTTGTTCCCATATAGATTGCTTCTTCTACATCATGTGTAACCATGACGACCGTCTGTTTCTGTTCTCTCCAGATATTCAGGATCTCATCCTGCATATTCATTCTGGTAAATGCGTCCAGCGCGCCAAGAGGCTCGTCCAGAAGCAGAATATCCGGATGATTGATCAGCGATCTTACCAGCGCCACTCTCTGTGCCATACCTCCGGAGAGCTGATGTGGATAGTCTTTTCGGAAATCTTCAAGTCCTACCATTTTCAGCATATGCTCTACCAGTTCTTTATCCTGCTTTTTCTGCATACGCAAGCTGAAGGACACATTCTTCTCTACCGTAAGCCACGGAAACAATGTTGCTTTCTGGAATACCATTCCACGATCCGGTCCGGCTCCAACAATCGGTTTACCACCAAGTCTGATCTCACCGGTAGTCGGTCTGATCAGTCCTGCGATCAATCGTAGAATCGTTGATTTTCCACATCCACTTGTTCCAACAATACTGACAAACTCACCCGGCTGGATCGTCAGATTCACCTCTGCCAGCGCATGTGTGATCTCGTTACTGTCTGTCTTTGCAAAACTCTTTGTTACTTTGTCAAACTCCAGGACACGCCCGTGTCCCTGCTTCTCATCCACTGATGCCATCTTATTTCACAACTCCTTCCTGCCAGCGAAGCACTATTCTCTTGATCACATTCAGTATAAAGGTAACTGCTGTGAAAATAAGACAAATTAAAACGATAGCTGCATACATTTTAGAATAGATCGCCCATGATTTCTGCCACTGGATATACCATCCAAGACCTGCCTCGGCTCCCATCATCTCAGCAACCAGAAGTGCTGTACAGGCAGAACTCATTCCCTGTGTCATACCCTGAAGAATGTTTGGCATTGCATGTGGGATAGCCACCCGGAATACCAGCTGGTGACCTTTGGCACCTAATGTTCTGGCCGCTTCCAGATATGCCTTGTCTACATTCTGGATACCGGTTGACGATGCGATCGTAAGTGCAAACCATACACCAAGAGCGATGATAAATACACTTCCTTTAAACAGTGAGGATACCAGAACCATGATGATCGGGATCCATGTTGTGGAAGGGATCGGTCCAAGCATCTTAATGATCGGTGAAACCCAGTAGTTAATCCTTTTGCTGTATCCACAGGCAACACCTGTGATCAGTCCAAGGATCGCTCCAATAAAATATCCTGTGAATAATAATCGCAGTGAGTACAATGTACTTTTCAATAATAGTGCCCGGTCATCAATGATCGCACACAGGACCGTATTCACACATGGAAAGAACGGCTGTTTTAAAATAGCTGTCTTAACCGTCAGAAAATCATACAGCATAATTACCAGTATGATCACAGAGTAAAGCGGTGCTTTATGACGTACTTTTGCAAAATAGCTTTTATTCAGTAATCCTCTCACTACCATGATTAGATATAATGCCAAAAAAAAGCAGACGACAATAGTAAACACATGCGGATTAAAATTCTGAACGGCATCCGGCATCAGATAATATACTAAAAACATAATTATCGCTGCAAAATACGGACAAAAACAAATTACCACATCCAACATATGTTGCATCTTCGTCTTCGGAGCACTTTCCATTTCTAGCAACTCTTCTCTCGTAAGCTGTCTTTTACTCTCCATTTTTCATTTGACTCCTTTGTAAATTTTTACCATTTCCTTTAAATGCTTTTTAACTATATCAGCATTTTGCACAAATGTAAAATTGTTATTTTTTATATGCAATTCTATTTATTATAATTTTCTATAGTTTTTATCTGGTAAAAATGAACTTATTAACTATAAGTGTGTTATACTAAATACAATAAATTTTTAAAGGAGATATGAATTATGAATTCACAAAAATTATCCGGAACAATTTCCTGTCTTGCAGCAATTCTTATTCTTGCAGCAGATAAGATCTTTGCCCCGGTATGCAAAGGAACCATGGAACTTGCAAACGGAGGAGAATGTATGATGCGGTGTCATTATTATGGAATTGCACTGTTTTTTTTCGCTCTGCTCCTGCTTGCAGAATCCGTTCTTCTTTTCTTCGGAACACACGATTTTAAATTACCGGTTGTTATCATTATCACTGCTGTTCTGATCCTGCTTCTTAGCAATACTTCAATTGGCATTGGTATTTGTGCCAAGGCAGGTATGATGTGCCACAAGACTGCTCTTTGGGGAAGAATTGGTGCTGTTCTGGCAATCATCGGTGCAGGAATCAGTCTCTTTGTACATAAATCACAGATGCCACAGGCGAATTAGGATTCACGCAACAACATTTCAAACAGAATGTCTGATTACCTTTCCTGTAATCTATAATCAGGAGTCAAAACTTTCTTTGTATGCAAAGAAGCCGGAGTCTGACCGATAACACAACTGCCTATATTCAGGCTTTTCTGTTATCAGCCAGATCCCAGCTTCTTTTTTCGCTCTTTAAAGTGCTTCTGCCACTTTCATATTTGCAATCAGTCCCCGCAGCTGGATCAATGAAGAATATCCATCGGTACAGTCATCAATCTTTCCGTTTGCCGCAGGATGGAAATAGCGTCCTTCCTTCTCCGCTCTCTTTCCCTCGGCAATTGCTTCTCTCAAGATCTCCCTGTCTTCTATCCGTCTTTCTTCCGGGATTTCATTGATGATGAGCATTGGTGGCTTTACCGTTTCTGCACTGTTTTCTGCCTTTCCCTGCAGTTCAACTTTTTCTCCACAAAATACATAGCCGGTACAGTAATTTCTTTCTGTTCCGATCACCTTCACTCCGTGCGATATCAGCCAATCGATCGTTGCTTTCCGGTCCAGCATATCTTTTGGCCCAGCCGAGATCAGGATCACCGGAATCTGCTGAAGAGCCGGAAGATCCGGGCAGAGTTCTTCTCCTTTGATGTCCCCGATTCCACCCATTCCACAGGTAATTGCAACCGGAATTCCCATTTTCACACATACTGCCATTGTCCCGGAAGCGGTAAGTGCGCCTGATTGCTTTTCCGATAATGCCTTTTCCAGCAGATCACAGTCAATTCTTGGATAAGCAGCTGCCCGGCTTCTGAATTCAAGGAACTCATCGATATCCCCGATCCTGATTTCCCCATGATCAATCCAGGTGATCTTTTTTCCCGGATCCTGCCATTCTTTTTTTATTGTTTCATTTGATACCGATTTTAATCCATGTGTCAATAATGCTGATTCTACTAAATATTCCATCTGTTGTTATTCCACCTTTCTCCTTCTGGATATCAATCTCGTACTTTTCCTCATCATATCATACTTTTCCGACTCAAACTAAAAAACCGGATAAAAATTTGCATTTCTACCCGGTTCCTGTATTATTTCAACAATTGCATCAGCTCTTCAAAAAAGCTTTTTGAGGTTTCTTCTGAAATCGTATAATCTGACGTTATCTCTTTAATGATCTTTTTCAGCCATTCGTCCCATTTCATAGTCCACCTTCTTTTCCGCCAAAGGCTTCTATTTTGTATTGTCTACCGCATCCTCCACCAAAGAGTAATCGGCATTATCGCCCACAACATCTGCGTACAGATCATCCAGTGTCGGGTATCCATAATATTTCCATACCATGCTGGAAATACCGTCTGTCTTCGCATCAGTCTTGATCTTAAAGAAATTGCCAGGTGTTCCATAGTCAGACAGATCAATATCTGTATTTCCTTCCCCGTCTGCAAGAATTGTTCCATAATGCATATACCAGTAAACATCATTCACCTTGTCATAAGATCCATCATCATTACTGTACTGATCCCGTACCTTTACATGATAAATAAGATACAGTTCATTTCCATTGCCCACAACAGGCTCCAGCAGATAATCTCCCATATAAGTAAGGCTTTCCAGAGATTCGGAATCTACCCAGCTGCTCTCCACATGATCATTGTATTCCTGTTCCGCCCGGTCCTTCATTTGCTGCATTGTATCATCATCGATGTCACTGGCTGATGTGACATAATACCACAGTCCTTTTACGGTATATTCTTTTTCCCATTTTTCCGGCAGCTTTCCCAGATTGGCGGCATAGCTGTCTGCCATAGATTTATCCAGATATACTTTAATCTTATCTCCGTTTGCCAATGTTCCATTTGATGCATCTGTCTGAAAATCGGCAGATGTAAGATCAGATCCTGTATAATCAAATGAAACTTCTCCTCCCGGACTTATTCCGTTAAATGATACCTCCAGGTCTTTGAATGCATCAAATGTCTTAACCTCTTCCAGCCCTTTTACTTTATAGGTTTTATTTTTATATTTCAGGTTGCACTTCACATATTTTGCATAATCTTTATTGACATTCCATCTGTATTTGACTTTATCTTTGTTGGAAAGATCGCTGTCTGAATTCATTTCCACACTGACATAGGACTGGAGTACCGCTACCGGAGATACGGAATCGACACTGTCACCAAACTGTTCTTTAAATTCTTTTGTAAATTTCAGTCTGGAATCATATTTTTTCTGGATCTTCTGCCAGTCGATCTGCGGATATACATTTCCATATCCGTTATATCCTGTTGTTTCAAAGGTGACATACTTGTTCAGATCGATTGTTCTTCTTGCACGCGATATCAAAAGCCCTGCTGCGATCACTACAACGACAACCGCACATGCCAGACCGATCAGGAACTTGTTCAGTCCTCTTGATTTCTTATGTGTGAGTGATTTTGTTTCTGCTGTACTTGTTACCGTCTCTTCTGTATTCTGAGCGATCTCTTCTTTCTGCTCTTCTGCATTCCGAGCAGCCTCTTCTTTCTGCTCTTCTGCATTCTGAACAGCCTCTTCTTTCTGCTCTTCTGCATTCTGAACAGCCTCTTCTTTCTGTTCTGCTACATTTTTAGCAGGTTCTTCCTGTTCCAGTGGTTTTCCGCATGTTGCACAGAATCTTGAACCATCTGGATTCTCAGTTCCACAATTTTTGCACCTCATATCTCTTTTACATCCTTTCTGTATGCTATATTTTTCTCGTTTATATTATTAAGACGAGTCAAAATCCGGTTTGGTTTTAAAAAAAGAAAAAATTTTTATTTTTTTAATAATGACTGATCTGGTTGATGATCTCATGGTATGAAACAGCTTCATTGCCCAGTGCTTCCGGCTTTCTGTTTCCAAATAATTTCTTTAATTTCTTTTCATATTTCTTTTTTGTGACTTCTTTTCCATCCCATTTATACCGGAAAACATAGTCTCCGTTTTCATCATACTCCGGATTCGTATTATCTTCCATTCCATATTCGCCATCACCGATCTGTACCCATTTCCCATCTTTGATTTCAAAAACGCGGTCATAAAAAACACCCATATTTCCGTCATTGTTGTCCAGTACATTACTGCCCGGAATATACCACATCCCGATCCTATAGACTTCTTCTTCCTGGATTCCATCCGGTGTACAGGTCGCTACGGTCGCACCATCCGCCATGCAGGATCCAACCCGCACAATCTCGGGTACATCATCTCCATTCATGTCAAAGAGTTCAAACCTTGTGTCATCACTCCACTTTCCAACCCAGTCTTTGTAAGCCGCCTGCCATTCTTCTTTTGTAACCTTCTGCTCTTTTGCCTGATGGATATTATACCCTGCGACAGCACCTCCTCCGATCACTGCCGCTCCTACAACTCCGGCAACAGCCTTTGTACCGATGATTTTCCCTGCCGCTTTTCCTGCCGCACTCTTTACGATCTTTCTGCCTGCTGCCTGCCCGTTCTTTACCGGATCTGTCTTCCTGATTCCACTTTTACCCGAACCGGTATTTCCGCTTGTGAGTGCACTTCCGCTTTTTACAATACCGGCACCCTGTCTTACCAGTTCTCTTCCAAATGAACCAGGCACCGATATCGTCTGCTCGCCCTCTCTGAGCATCCAGAGTATAAATGGAAGCGGCGCCACGCTGTATAATTTCGTTCCTTTTCTTTCCAGTTCTTCTACATCATTTCTGATCTTCTTCCTGGCGTAATTCAGTCTGCTCTTTACCGTTCCGGTCGAACATCCAAGTGCATCTGCAATGTCTGCAACCGACAATTCCTCATAATAATACATCAGCACACACAGCTTCTGATCTTCTGGCAGACTGTCCAGAATTTCTTTCATCAATCGCTTTGTCTCTGCATAATCCACGGAATCTTCCGGTGAAAATGTCAGATTTTCATCTGCAATTGTATCTTCAAATTCCCGGTCATCATCCCCTGTCGGTATATCAGAAAATAGCTGCGGCTTCTTCTTTTTCAGCCAGTCTTTACACTTATTTGCCACGATACAGTTGAACCAGCTTTTCAGCCGGTCCGGATCCGCAAGCTGATTCAGATTGCAAAATGCAGAAATATACGCATCCTGCATTACATCCATTGCATCCTGCTCATTTTTCACTATCTGAAGTGCGATCGCAAACCCCTGCACATAAGTCAAATTGTAAATTTTCTCCAGAGCGTTCTCTTCTCCGGCGACAGCTTTTTCTATCATCTCTTTCAGATCATTTTTTTCTTTATAATTGATATTCTTCGCTCCACAGTTCCCGCAGAACTTCTGGTCACTCCTGATTTCTTTCCCACATCTGGTGCAATACATGTTTCCTGTCCTCCAACGCATCAGCCGGTCGTTCCTGTGTATGCACAAATCTGTAACCGGCTCGTCTTATACATAAAAGACCGGATAGAATAACTCCTATCCGGCTTTTTGCATATACTCTTTTATTTTTTTACATTCTGACCTGCGTTTCATCATTCGCTGCTTTGCCTTCTAGTTTTCCTCAGTTGCCTTATCGTCTTCTATTTTTGTTCCACAGTTTGTGCAGAATACAGCGCCCTCTTCCAGTGGCTTTCCACAGGCTTTGCACACTTTCACTTCTGCCTTTTCCTCCGGTTGTTCTGCCGGTGCTTCCAGTGCCGCTCCACAGTAAATACAGAATTTACTTCCAGGGTTCACTTTCTTTCCACACTGCGGACAGATCTCTTCTGTCGATAATTTTTCAATCATCTCTTTATTGGCCGCGATCTCATCCTGCAGGGACTTGATCTGTGCGGCAAGCTCCGGCATCTTTTCCATGCATTCATCTCTGTAATTGGCATAGTATGTACTGCCAATCTGATAAATGACTTTTTCAATTTCTTTTTCTTTCGTCTTATTTAAATTTGTCAGGCGGAAAATCTCTGTCGTATCCTTTGCCTTCTGTGATAAATCCTGACCGGTTTCTGTCAGGCTGCTTTTCAGATTATCAAAAAATCCCATTTTCTTCACCCTTCTTTCTGCAATTTTCATCTTACCACATTCTTTATATTTATCAATAAAGAACTTGTATAATTTACCACTTTTATAATTTTTTTAATAGTTATTCAAAAAAGGAAAACACTTTTTTCCAATACTCTTCTGCAATGTCATTTCCTGCATTGAATATCTCATGCTTGGACTCCGGGAACTTCACAAGCTCGGCACTTCCCGGTCTGTTCTTGTTTAATTTTCGCACAAAACGTTCCTGCTCTGCATTGGACACCAGATTATCTTTCCCTGCTGAAAAGAGCATAACAGGTGCTGCGATCTTTTTCCATCCGGTCTTCTCCAGATACCGGTTCAGACGCATTGCATTTCCAAGCCATCCATAAGACGGCGCGTTCAGATGATAACGGGATTCTTTTGTTCTCTTTTCCTCGTAATACTCAAATCTGGCATGGGAAAGAGAACAGCTATCCTCAAATTTTGCCGGCTCCTTGTACGGCTTCTGACCAACCACATAGTTTGCTTCCCTTCCCACTTTGCAGGAAGTCTTTGCAATTGCCTTTGCCACATGCCACGGCACCCCTCCGGTCAGTGGGCGGATCATCGGTGACGACAGAATTACCTTCTCAAATATTTCCGGCGCTCTTGCCGCAACTGCTGCCGCAATTCCGCCTCCCATAGAATGTCCGTACAGATAAATCTTCATCCCCGGATTGTCCTCTTTTGCCTTCTTGGTTACAAAGATAAAGTCTTCCACATAACGCTCAAAATTATCCAGATGTACCAGTGATTCATCCTCTGTCATACGATAGCTGAAACCATGTCCGCAGTGCTCCGGAAGATATACGCTAAAGCCCTCCTTTGCAAAATAATAGGCGATCTCCTTGTATTTCTCCGCATTTTCAACGAATCCATGTGACAACATCACAACCGCATGTGGGTTCTCCGGAACATAATGCATACAATGGATCTTCTGTCCTGCATGCCTTTCCAGATAAAATTCTGTTCCGATGGATGCAAGATACGGTTCTACGATGGTCTGCATCTCTTCTTTGTAGTTACTTTCCTGTAAAATAGTTGTCTGCATGTGAATAACCTCCCCGATAGATATATTCTGGTTCGTACTTTTTATTTCCTGATATGATTATAGCAGAGAGGGAAACTCTCTGCTATATGATTTCTGTATACAATTCTTTAAAGTTGTTTGAAATTATAAAGTTGCACTTTTTCCACTTACATAATTCAGCAATCACGCATTAACGATAGATGCTCATCCTTAATCTCTGCCTTATCTTCTATTCTGCCAGCACTTCTTCCGCAATATTTCTGGCATGGTCAGAAATTCTTTCCAGACATACCAGGGAATCAAGGAATACCACTCCGGCTTCTGTGTTGCACTGCTGGTTGGTAAGACGCTTGATATGCTTTGCACGAAGGGAAATCTCCAGCCCGTCTGCCTCTGTTTCCTTCTCGATCGTCTTCAATGCGCTTTCGCGGTCATTGGACTCAAAGGCTTCCAACGCATACAGATAACTTGCAATACAGACATCCAGCATCTTGTTCAGATGTTCCACTCCTATTTCGGAGAAGTCAACCTGCTTCTCCTGTAAGGATTCTGCAAACTCGGAAATATTTTCACAGTAATCACTGATACGTTCCATATCCGACACGATCTGAAGCATATGAGCCACTTCTTCATGCTCACGTTCATTGATCTGCAAAGTCGACAGCTTGATTGCATAGGATGTAATTCCGGCACTTAACCGGTCTACCTTGCTTTCTTCTTCCTTCAGGAACGCAATCTGTTCTTCTTTTCGTTCGAACATAACCTTTCTTGCAACCTCCAGGGAATCCGCAACCACATGTCCCATTCGGACAAGCTCGGAAACGGTTGACTGAATCGCGATACCAGGGGTCTCCAGCATACGGTCATCCAGAAGGACTGCACTTTCATCCTGTACCTCTTCTTCCACATGTCCGATCTTCTTGGCAAGCTTGATGATCCAGTCAGAAACCGGGAACAGCAGAACTGTTGTCACAATGTTGAATACCGTATGCACCATACTGATCTGTGTCTGTGTAATATTGCCGTGTGCCCATGCCGGATTCACAATACTCAGATATGCGATCGCTATGATACTGAAAATGATCGTTCCGATGATATTAAAGATCAGATGCATCAGTGCTGCGGTTTTCGCATTTTTCTTTGCACCCACACTGGACAGGATTGCAGTTACACAGGTACCGATATTCTGTCCCATGATAATATAGATCGCTGCGCCAAACGGTACAAGACCTGCTGCTGCAAGGCTCTGCAGGATTCCGACCGACGCAGATGAACTCTGGATGATTGCCGTAACTGCTGCACCTGCCACGATACCCAGGAACGGATTTCGTCCCAGTGATACGAAAATATTGCAGAATGCTGCGTTATCCTTAAGCGGTTCTACTGCCGAAGACATGGATGAAATTCCGACAAACAAAAGTCCGAATCCAACCACAATACTTGCAATATCCTTTGTCGAGCGTCTCTTTCCTGTCAGCATAATGATCACACCGATCATGATCGCAACAGGTGCCAGATTGGACGGACTTAAAAATTTGGCCCATTCCACACTGGATACCAGCCATCCGGTAACCGTTGTACCGATGTTCGCACCCATGATAACCCCCATCGCCTGCTGAAGGTTCATGATCCCGGCATTTACAAAACCGACTACCATGACGGTCGTCGCAGATGAGCTCTGGATCACTGCGGTAATGAACGCTCCAAGCAGTACGCCGAAGAACTTATTCTTTGTAAGTGCTTCAAGCAATGACTTCATCCGGTTGCCGGCAGCATTCTCCAGCCCCTGTGCCATGATCTGCATTCCATAAATGAACATACCAAGGCCTCCGACAAACGGAATAATGATACTTGTGTACTTCATAGTCGTGTTATCTCCTCTTATGTACTTTCTTTTTCACTCTGATTCTTATTTTACAGGCCATTTACACAGCCACGATTTCATCTTAACATCATTTTTCTCTCTGTACAATAAATTTTCTTTCGTAGTTCTGACGAAAATTATTCCCATTACTCCTTCATCTTTGGTTCAAATATCCATGATGCAATGTACCCAAAAATCAATGCGCCGCTGATTCCTGCCGCACTTGCCTTGAATCCTCCAAGAAAAATTCCGATAAATCCTTCCTTGTCGACTGCCTCTTTTACCCCGTTCCATAAAGTATTTCCAAAACCGAGCAGTGGCACGCTCACGCCCGCCCCGGCATACTCCTGAAGTGGTTTGAATATCTGTACAAAACCAAGAATGCAGCCAAGCACCACCAGGCTTACCATGACTCTTCCCGGCATCATTTTCGTCCGGTCAAGCAGGATCTGCGCCAGTGCACAGACGAGTCCTCCTACCCAGAATGCATTGATATAGTCCATTTTCTTTCCTCCTTTAACAATGTTCCAGCACAATTCCATGTGCAATTCCTGGAACGCTTTCTCCTTCATTGAAGCTGACCGTCGACATCAGCGCCCCCGTTGGTACAAAAAGGATCCTTTTCCACTCCCCCGATATCAGCTGTGGCATAATATATGCTGCAAGAGTGATCGCCGCGCAGCCGCAGCCGCTTCCACCGGAATTGGTATGCTGTGTCTGCTGATCGAAGATCGTCATTCCGCAGTCCATATGATTTTCTTTGATATCCAGCCCTTTTTTCCGAAGCAGGTCAAATAAAATCGATTGTCCCACATAGCCCAGGTCTCCGGTAATGATCCGGTCATAATCCTTTTCATCCCTTCCAAAATCCATAAGATTCTGCAGGATCGTATCACACGCTGCCGGTGCCATACACGCTCCCATATTCTGTGAATCCTTCAGTCCATAATCCACAATTTTTCCAATCGTCACCCCACTGATCCGCACCCGGCTTTTCTTTTTTCCTACCAGAAAGGCTCCGCTTCCTGTCACTGTCCATGTCGAGGAAAGTGGTCTCTGATTCGCATAGCCAAGTGGAAAACGGAATTCTTTTTCTGCACTTCCAAAATGGCTCGATGTTGCAGCAAGCACCAGATCTCCATAACCTGCCGCCACAGTCATTGCAGCAAGGGCAAGTGCCTCTCCGGATGTAGAACAGGCACCGAAAAGGCCGAACACCGGGATCTGAAGTTCTTCCGCCCCCATCGATGTAGCAATCCCCTGTCTTAAAAGATCACCGCCAAAGAGATAGCGTACCTCCTCCGGCTGTACTCCCGCATTTTTCAATGCCAGCATACACGCAAGCTTCTGCATTGTTCCTTCTGCAAGCTCCCAGGTTTTCTCTCCGAAAAGGTCATCCTCCGATGCAATATCAAAATATTTTCCAAGCGGCCCTTCTCCTTCTTTTTTTCCGGCAACCGATCCGGCGCTTACCAGATACGGACTTTCCGAAAATGCAATACTCTGCGTACCTTTTATCGCATTCATATCCATCCCTCCTTACACAATTCCGATCAGCGTTCCAATCCAGTAGAGCAGTCCCAGAACCCAGCTGGTGAAAACTCCGTACAGGATCACTGGCCCTGCGATCGTAAATATCTTGCAGCCAATTCCGAAAACCTGTCCCTCTTTTTTGTATTCAATTGCCGGTGCCGCAACGGAATTGGCAAATCCGGTGATAGGGACCAATGCTCCTGCTCCTCCCCAGTTCGCGATCTTCGGATAAATTCCAAATCCGGTCAGCACCACACTTGCCAGGATCAGGATCAGTGAACACCAGCTTGCAGAAATATCCTTTGACATTCCTGCCTTTTCGCACGCGTTTAAGATCGCCTGCCCGATCGTACAGATGATCCCACCGGTCACGAATGCTTTTGCCATCGCAGGTCCAGGCTTCCTGACCGGAGTTTTCTCTTTTACATATGCTTCATACTCTTTTTCTTTCTCTTGTTGCTTCATTTTCTCCTCCAGTTACCATCTTTTATAGAAAAACAGAAGTGCTCCCAGGCTTTTCCCAAGCGCCATCCCAAAGATCAGCCACGGCACACATTTCAGGATTTTGATCCTCCGGATAAAGATCGGAAAAATATTCAGGATTTCCGCAAGTGCCATTGACCAGCATCCGACAAAAATTCCAGAAAAAAGCCCAAACACCGGAACGATCCATTTGCCGCCGGGCATCGTGAGCCCGTATACCCAGAAAATATTTCCAAGGATCCCACCTGCCATAATGCAGTTTTCATACAGCATGACATGCTTCCCGGTATGTGTCCGGTCTGCAAAATCTGACACCACGCCAAGTCCAATAATAAAGGAAAACAGTCCTGCCGCGACTGCAAATCCGGATGCAAGACCAACCACCGCCACCAGAATCTGCCTAATCCACATCGACTTCTTTTTCCTTTCTCGCATAAGCTTCGATCAGAGTTTCCTGAATATCATTTTCATACAAACGCATTTCCACTTCCATCGGAGTCGGATCTGCTGTAAATTTCTTTCTTCCAAAATGATTGAAGAAAATCAGGATCCCGACGATCAGCCCAATGCAGTAAGTCATCTCTAGCAGGGTAAATCCATTCGACTCTTTTCCGGTAAGAAGCAGATAAATCCGGGAAAACATCTTTGTCACCGACACATCATTGTTAAATGCCATAATGGAAAATGCTGCTCCGATAAATGTGATTCCTGCAACTACAACCACTTTTATTCCCTGCCAGATAGCATTTCGTTTTTGCTCCCCTTCATAGGTAACGATCAGATCACTTTCCCCTTCGTTCCGGATCTGTAATCCGGGAATTTCCCGGTGGATACATTCTATGATTTTCAGAACAGACACCACATACCTGTGCTGTCCTTTTTCCGGGATTTTCAGGATCCGCAGTGGTTTAATCCTGTTCATGATGGAAGAATTGCTGCATTCCATTGTCAGGATATCTCCCAGTGTCACATTTGGTTCTTTCACCTCTGTATTCTTTTCCCCTTTAATATAAAGTATTTCATTTCCCGAAGACATCTGTATCCGTCCTTTCCTTTACCGGTACCGACTGCCAGATCAGCGTTCCTTCATTTACCTGGTCTGTCCCCCGGACGTCATTGTAATAGTAGACCACTCCGATCAGAACTGCTGTCAGCAGGGCACAAAGAACACAGCCCCAGATATATTTTTTTCTTCTTTCCAATCACATCCGCCTCCTTTGTGATCTGTTTCAGATAGGAAATAGTATCCCTGTTTTTCCGGAAAACATACATCCTTTTATTCTTTTGCGTGTTCCCGCATGGTTTTCAGGATCTTTTTCTCCATCCGCGATACCTGCACCTGGGAAATCCCAAGCTCTTCGCCGATTTCTGTCTGCGTCTTATCTGCAAAATAGCGCAGATACAGAAGCCTTCTCTCGTCTTTTTTTAATTCTTTGATCAGCTCTGTAAGCAGAAGATGATCCAGGATCTTTTCTTCTGCACCGCCTGTATCTGCAATCTTTTCCAGCAGCATCACTTCATTTCCATCTTTCATTCCGACCGGTCTGTGAAGCGATTCCACTTCTCCTGCTGCCTCCATCGCCATCACAAGCTCCTCTTTTTCCACACCCGTTTCTTCCGCAATTTCTTCCAGAAGCGGTTCTCTGCCAAGCTTTTCCGTGAGTGCCTCCTTTGCCTGATATGCTTTATATGCAATCTCTTTTAAGGAACGGCTGACCTTCAGCATCCCGTCATCACGCAGGAAACGCTTTATTTCTCCTGTGATCATCGGAACTGCATAGGTAGAAAATTTCACATCATAGCCCAGATCAAACTTATCGATCGCTTTTAAAAGCCCGATGCTTCCGATCTGAAATAAATCCTCTGCCTCTGTGCCCCGTCCGTAAAACCGTTTCACAACACACCAGATCAGACCGGTGTTTTCCTCCACAAGCTGTGCCCTCGCATTTTCATCCCCTTCGTGAGCCCGTCTGATCAATGCGATTGTGTGGTCCATACAGCTTCCTTCTTTTCCCCTCCTGTCGTTTTCTTCATCCAAACCGTAGTCCCTTTTCCAGGCACAGATTCCACCTGTACTTCATCCATAAATGCCTCCATAAATGCAAATCCCATCCCGGACCGATCCATATCCGGCCTGGTCGTATAGAGTGGCTCCATCGCCTGCTCCACGTTTTCGATACCGACGCCCTGATCCTTCACTGTGACCAGAATGGTCTTCCTATCTTTTTCAATCCCGCACCAGACCGTAATCTTTCCGGATGTCCGTCCCTCATATCCATGGATGATGCTGTTCGTCACTGCCTCGGAAACCGCTGTCTTCACGTCTGCCACTTCCTCCAGAACCGGATCCATCTGTGTCATAAATGCAGCCACTGCCACCCTTGCAAATCCCTCATTCTCCGATCTGCTGTCAAATACTACTTCCATCTCGTTAAAATATTCCATTACATCATTCCCTCCTCATAAATCTGTATGATCTTCGTCACGCCGGACATATTCAGAATCTGCCGCATCCGTTCACTTGTATGTATCGCCCATACTTCCCCGCCAAGAAGAAAGATATGCCGGTACCGTCCCATGATCACTCCAATCCCGGAACTGTCCATAAAATTCGTCCTTCCAAAATCAAAGATCACATATTTGATATGTTGCTCCTCGATCACCTTATCCGCCTCCCGTTTGATCTCCTCCGCATTGTGATGGTCCACCTCCGCCGGAAGAAAAATCGTAAGACAATTTTCTTTGATCTGATACTGCATTTTTGATTAAACCCCTTTCTGTCTTTTTTATTTATACAAATACGCCAATAACCTTGATGGATAAATGATACAAAAGAACGTGTTGCACAGCTTGAATGTCATCACACTTTTTTGTATCATTTGTCTCCACAGCTTAAAATACAGGATTTATAACAAAAAAAGAGAAAGTAACGCCTTTTTTCGCTACCTTCTCTTTTGTGCTTTCTATATTTTATGATGTTGGGTCAAAAGGTATTTTGCCCCTTTGATACCAGATTGCTACGTGCTTTGCACTCTTGCAATCCTCATTTATTGTCCCTGGGTACCTGTTCCTCCGGAAGTATTCTCCGAAGTTCTATCTGATCCCATTGCATCCAGTGCGCTCTGTGCCGAATATGCTGCCTGTGTTCCCGGATAATCGGTCGCGGCTTTTTCGTAATTGCTCTTTGCATTGTCCGTATCACCTTTGCCGGCATACGCGTCTCCAAGAAGCTTGTACACACCACCGTCACTATAAGAGTCATCCATCTTCTGGATCTTTTCAAGATCCGAAATGGCATCATCGTAATTCCCACTCTGCACTTCATACTGCGCAGTCGAATACAGGCTCACACATACTCGCGGGAACAAGGAACCTGAGATTGAATCATAGATTTTCTGTCCCTCTTCTCCCAGCGAATCCCTGTTCAGTCCAAGCAGCGTATCTGCCATATCCGCATTGCTCGTTGTTCCACCATAATACTGCTGATATACCTTGATCAGGGCATCATAGCTGTCCTGTGTGGATGCGGCGGTCTGCTTTGCCGATTCTACCTCATCACTGCTGTTACGGTATCCTTCCAGTTCATCCTTAAGCGTCTGGATCTGCGTCTTCTGTGAAGCGATCTGCTCGCTTAGTGCAATAACATTCCGGTTTTTTGTAGACGACTTTGTCTGGTTTACCGCCGGAGCGATCAGAAACCACACCACTGCCGCTCCAACCACCATACCGATCAGAATATTGACAACGGTCATCACTGCCGCATTGTCTCGCAGTGTTGCTGCAGGCTGAATGATCGTCTCATTTCCCAGATTGTATGTGACAACCGATTGTCTGCCATGCTTTTCCTCTTTAATATGTGCAACCTGCCGGTTCCGCTGACGGTTCAGCTCATGCATATACCGAAGCGTAATATCATTCGTCACATCCAGCTTGAGTGCTGTCTTCAGGCTCTGTCTTGCTTTGGAATACTGTCCGGAATGCATATAAAGCAATGCCAGAAGCTGATATGCCTTCAGGAAAGACGGATGTGCCACAACCACCTTTTTCAGCTGGATGATCGCAAGATCTTCTCCATTCTGTCTGCAGTATCCAAGACACTGGTTGTATTTGTGAACTTCCTGATTCACCTTCTCCAGCTCACTTGGATTGTCCTGGACCTTACTGATATAGTAGCTGGCAATATTCTCGGAAGCCCTGAAGTTTTTACTGATGATCCACTCTACAAGAGCCTCCGCTACTTCTCCACGTCCATAATAGACAAGTCCGAGAAGATTCCTCGCTGTGATATTTTCTCTGTTAAACTGCAAACTTCTTTTTAACGACACAATTGCCCCGGACAGATCCCGGATCTGCGCTTTCTTCAGTCCATCATTGTACCAGTAGTTCGACTGGTACTCGAGTTTCTGCTTATAGTCCATCAAAATCTCCCCTATTTTTTCTGATCCATCATCTCTCTTAAGATATCTGTCATATCAGACAGATCCTCCTGATATACTGCATTCTCGATATCTTCTACTTCCAGACTTGGTTTGAACTTCTTAAGTTCTTCTTCAAAATTAAGCATCTTGTCCTCCTATCAGTTCTTTTAACTCCCCTACCAGATAGAGCGACCCCAGACAGTAAAGTTTCCCTTCGCTGCCCTTTTCATTCAGTGCACGTGTAAATGCATCAGCAAGCGTGTCCTCCCGATAGACCGGTCTGTCTGTATACTTCCGGAACAGCGCGGCAAGTGTATCTGCCTGCGCTCCCCTTTTATTGTCTACTTTGGAAATGACATAGGCATCTGCTTTCGATTCTCTGCATAGAAGCTCGATCATATGGCTGTAATCCTTATCTGCAACGGCTGAAAAAAGGATTACCAGTGGATGGATTTCTCCTTCCGTCTCTCTTTGGAACCGGATACTCTTTGTAAATTCACGGATTGCCGCAAGATTATGCGCCCCGTCAAAGATAACTCCGGGAAGAACTTCTTCCATTCTGCCCTGCCATTTAACAGATGCGACCACCTTCTGCCATTTGCAGATCTCTGCCTTGTCGCCAAATGTATATCTCATCGCCCGGATTGCCAGTGCTGCGTTCATCACCTGATAGATTCCGGTGCTCGCCACCTGCCATACGGTATTATTATCATACTCATCCAAAATAGAAAAAGCAATATGTTTGTCTGTAATTTCTTGAATTTTCAACGCATCTTTTTCCATTTTATACCACGGTGCTTCCAGATTTTCGGCAGTTTCTTCTATAACCCGACTGCTTCTTTCATCAGAGCCGTCAAAAAATACCGGTACGCCTTTTTTAATGATTCCGGCCTTTTCTCCCGCGATCTTTTCAATCGTATCCCCAAGAATCTCTGTGTGATCCAGTCCGATCGATGTGATCACACTCAGGAACGGATGCTCGAATGAATTAGTCGCATCCAGCCTTCCACCAAGTCCTGTCTCCAGTACAATATACTCTGCATCACTTTCTTCAAATGCAAGCATCCCCATTCCATACAGGAATTCAAAATAAGAAGGATGTTCCAGTCCTTCCTTTTCCAGTTCTTCTGCCACCTGCTGCACCTTTGCAAAAATCCTGCAGAAGGTATCATCGTCAATATCTTTTCCATTGATCCGGATCCGCTCGTTGAGCTTTACCAGATGCGGCGATGTAAAAAATCCAACACGCTTTCCCTCAAAAAGAAGAATCGCCTGCATATATGCGCAGACGCTTCCCTTTCCGTTCGTCCCTGCCACGTGAAGAACCTTTCTTCCCTGGCAGGGATTCCCCAATCTTTTCATAAATTCACGGGTATGCAAAAGCGTATGCTTCTTTGTAAATTTTGGTATGTCCTCTATATACCGGACTACTTCTTCATACTTCACAATCTTTCCCGTCTTTCTTAAGCGGAACTCTACTGCTGCCCGCTCTTTTCTTCTTTATTATTCTGATCCTGCTGTTCTTCGGACTGTCCGGCATTTTCTGTCTTCTTCTGATCGGTGTCCGTCTTTGCAGAATTCTTCTGTTCCTTTTCTTTCTTCAGCTGTTCTTTTACTTCATCTGTATATTCCAGGATTTTTCCATCCGTGTAAATATATTCACTTGAAGTCCTGAAGATGGTATTGCTTGATCCGACCTGACTGACCGTAATGATGTCTCCATCCTTCAGCTTACTGTCCGGCAGTTCGATCCTTGTATTATTGAGGAAGGTAGATTCCTGCTTTTCATCATTGATGTAAACCTTGCTCCATTTAGTAAAGTTTGTCCCGTAGAGGCTGTAGGTCTCATCCAGATTTTCTACAAGATCCGTGAGCGTAACCTCCTTGATCCCCATCTGCATATGGCCTTCTGTGATCGGTGGCTTACCATTGTATACATACTGGTCTCCATACAGAATATCATACTGTAAAAGCTCCAGATCCTTCAGATAATCCTTTGTCTGGCGTCTCTGCTGGTGATAGTTGAATACCGTACCGGAATGTAATCCCAGGCTGTCCATCACATCCGCCATGATCTGGTAGGACGGAATGTTCCGATCCTCTTTCTGAAGTCCGATATTGTCCCAGATCACATAATTTGTATTGTACAGATAACGGCTCTTCATATCCTTTGCTTCCAGTCCCATTGTCGGCAGATGATCACCATAGAATACGATCACAGTCGGCTCACCGCGTTCTTCCATCATTTTCACCAGATTACCGGCAAACTGATCCATCTCATATACCTGGTTCACATAGTATTCCCAGGCATTGTTCTTCTCTTCTGTCGGTGCTCCTGTTACGGTGATCTTCGGATTCTCAATCACCTTTTCTGTCGGATAATTTCCATGTCCCTGTACACTGACTGTAAATACAAAATCCTCCTGCTCGGTAGAGTCCAGAGCGTCTTTGATGTGCGTCAGAAGAATATCGTCCTTCGACCATCCATTCTCTGTTGTCTGGAGAATATTCATAAACTCTTTACTTGTAAAGCTGTCAAAACCAATATTGTTAAATACCTTCGCACGGCTGTAGAAATTACCACCGTTATTGTGAAGCGCATGGGTTCCGTAACCGAATGCAGAAAATGCAGTTGCTGCACTTTCACATACCTGATTCTTAAGCTTTGTCTTATAAGGATACTCGCCCGGTCCGAAATAACGCAGGTTCATACCTGTCAGTACTTCAAATTCTGTATTGGCTGTTCCGGCTCCCACCGAAGGAACCTTAAAATATCCGGAAGAATAATTTTCAAACATCTTGCGCAGATTCGGAATCGGATCCTCTGACATCTGCAGATCCTCATATTCGGTAGGATCAAAGAAAGATTCCAGCTGTACAAACAAGACATTCGGTCTCACACCATTGTCTGATGTGCTCTCTGTCATCTCTCCATTATTCGTGATCTTCTCGATCGTGTCTTTGTTATAATCATTCGGTTCTGAAATACCTGTATTAAAAAGGCTGGCTGAAAAACAGTACGGAAGTCCGTAATCCTGATAAGCAAATGCAATGTTTCCAAAGTAAGTAGAAATAATCCTCTTATCTACAGCAACATTTGTCAGTACAGAATATCCAAAAAATGCTGCAACAACAATAATCAGCATCGGGATCCTGTGCATCTTTCCTTCATACTGTCCGGCACGTCTCCACATGGCAACCAGCCAGATGAGCAGTGCCGGGACACCAATTCCCATCATCACAAGCTCTGCCACCGAGAAATAATTTGTAAACAGTGACAGTCCTTCTGTAAATGTCTTTAGATCCTGTGCATTAAACGGCGTAACACGCTTTGCCAGCATCACTCCGTTGACAACACCCAGAAAGAGCCACAATGCACTGATGATCAGTCGTGTAAACACCCGGCGCCGCACCAGATAAGCGATTAAAAGTGTAACGAAAATCATTCCGGCATTGTACAAAAATACCAGCGGTGTTCCTGTCATATACTGCCAAGCTGCAATTGCTGAATGTCTGGACAGTGCTTCAATGATAAAGTTAATGATACAAGCCCACAGTGCCTGAAGCGGCAAAGAGAACCGGTTCATTATCTTATAGTACGGTGCCATCTTTTTTGCGAATTTGCTGTTACGCCGCTTTTCAAGAATCTGCTGTCTTCGCTCATGCTGCTTTTTTAAATGCGCCTTTATATCTCCTGGCTTCATATTCTTCAGCTTCTGCCATTTTCCTTTCAGATCCGGTTTTTTCCACTGAATCTTTTTAAAATGAATTCCCTTCATCGTCTTTTAACCCCTTACGTGTTTCTGTACCGGCAGGTGCAGTTTATGCTGCATCTGCCGGTATATCTGGCTAAAAAAGAATATGCCTTAGTACTTTCCTGCAGTGATTATCTTCCTGCCTTTAAAGCCTCCAGACGTTCTTTCACCTGTTCCATCATTTGTGTATACTTTTCAAGCTTTGCTTTTTCTTCATCAACCTTTGCCTGTGGTGCTTTGCTGACGAATTTTTCATTTGAAAGCATTCCCTTTGCACGGTTGATTTCTTTTGTAAGCTTTTCTTCTTCTTTTGTCAGACGCTCGATTTCCTGTTCGAAGTCGATCAGCTCTTCCAGTGGTACATATACAGAAGCATCCGGTACTACGATTGATACGGCATCATCCGCAATACCTGCCTTATCAGCCTGGATAGCAAGTTCAGAAGCACTCATAAGCGGGCATGCGCATGTTGTCAGCTCTTCGAATCCTTCACAAAGCTTCTCATCTTCGCATACTACATAAACCTTTGCTTTACGGCTCGGCGGTACATTCATTTCTGCCCGCGCATTTCTGACACCGCGGATAACTTCTTTCATATGATCTGTTATATTTTCAGCGTCTGCATAGCACCAGTCTTCGGTAAACTGCGGCCAGTCTGACATCATCAGAGATTTTTCCTCCGGTACCAGTGCGCTGTAGATTTCTTCTGTTACAAATGGCATAAATGGATGTAACATCTTCAGTGCATTACCAAGAACCGTCTTCAGTGTCCAAAGTGCTGCATTGGCGCTCTTATAATTTTCATCTGAATGGTAGATCCTGTATTTTACAAGCTCGATGTACCAGTCACAGAATTCATCCCAGATAAAGTCATATACTTTCTGTACTGCAATACCCAGTTCAAATTTGTCCATGTTCTCAGTTACATCTTTTGCAAGTGTATTGACCTTTGATAAGATCCATTTATCTGTAACTTCCAGATCGGCTTCGTCCGGTTTGGAAATCACTTTGTCTTCCATATTCATCATGATAAATCTGGAAGCATTCCATACTTTATTGGCAAAGTTACGGCTGGATTCTACACGTTCGTTGTAGAAACGCATATCATTTCCAGGTGCATTTCCTGTGATCAGAGTCAGACGGAGTGCATCTGCACCGTACTCATCAATGACCTCCAGCGGATCGATACCATTTCCAAGAGATTTACTCATCTTACGGCCCTGGGAATCCCTTACCAGTCCATGGATCAGAACGGTATGGAACGGTGCTTTTCCAGTATGTGCATATCCGGAGAATACCATACGGATTACCCAGAAGAAAATAATGTCATATCCGGTTACCAGTACATCTGTCGGATAGAAATACTTGAGGTCTTCTGTCTCTTCCGGCCATCCAAGTGTTGAGAACGGCCACAGTGCTGAACTGAACCAGGTATCCAGTGTATCTTCATCCTGTGTCAGATGTGTGCAGCCGCAGTGCGGGCATTTTTCCGGCATCTCACGTGCAACAACCACTTCTCCACATTCATCACAATAGTAAGCCGGGATTCTGTGTCCCCACCAGATCTGACGTGAAATACACCAGTCACGGATATTTTCCAGCCAGTTCAGGTAGATCTTACCGAAACGTTCCGGTACGAATTTTAATTCGCCGGTCTTGATCGCATTGATCGCCGGTTTGGCAAGCTCATCCATCTTAACAAACCACTGTGGTTTGATCATCGGTTCAACGGTTGTCTTACATCTGTCATGTGTTCCAACGTTGTGTACATGTTCTTCGATGCTTACAAGGTATCCTTCTTTTTCCAGATCTTCTACGATTGCTTTTCTTGCTTCGTAGCGGTCCATTCCGGAATATCTTCCGTATCCTTCTACGATGGTAGCATCATCATTCAGGATGTTGATTTCCGGAAGATCATGTCTCTTTCCTACTTCAAAGTCATTCGGGTCATGTGCCGGTGTGATCTTAACCGCACCTGTTCCGAATTCTTTATCAACGTAAGCGTCTGCCACGATCGGGATCTCTCTTCCAACTAACGGAAGGATGACATTCTTTCCTACGATATCTTTGTACCTGTCATCGTCCGGGTGTACGGCGATCGCTGTATCTCCAAGCAGAGTTTCCGGACGTGTAGTCGCGATCTCAAGGAAACGGTCTGTTCCTACGATCGGGTACTTGATGTGCCAGAAATGTCCTGCCTGTTCCTCGTGCTCAACTTCTGCGTCAGAAAGGGAAGTCTTACATACCGGACACCAGTTGATGATTCTGGAACCTTTGTAGATAAATCCTTTTTCGTGAAGACGAATGAATACTTCTTTGACCGCATTCGAGCATCCTTCATCCATGGTGAAACGTTCTCTGTCCCAGTCACAGGATACACCAAGCTTTTTCAGCTGACCTTCGATAGTTCCTGCGTACTCTTCTTTCCACTGCCAGGTTCTCTTAAGGAATCCTTCTCTTCCGAGTTCTTTCTTATCAATTCCCTCTGCCTTTAACTGGTTTGTAACCTTTACTTCTGTTGAAATTGCAGCGTGGTCTGTTCCCGGGATCCACAGTGCATTATATCCCTGCATTCTCTTGTAACGGATCAGGATATCCTGAAGTGTATTATCAAGAGCATGTCCCATATGCAGCTTACCGGTGATATTCGGTGGCGGCATTACCGTTGTAAATGGTTTCTTACTTCTGTCAACTTCAGCGTGAAAATACTTTTCTTCACACCATTTTTCATAAAGTTTCGCTTCAATCTCTTTCGGATTGTAGGTCTTTTCAAGATTCTTACTCATTGTTTCCTCCTCTTATAAGTACACCGCGCACTTTGCTTTCTTCTATATAATAGAACATTGTAAATGAATAAAAAACACCCTTTACAAAACGTAAAGGGCGTGTATAAACGCGGTACCACCTTTGTTCCACGAAATAGATTCATCTCGTATCTCTCACAGTTCTATAACGGAAACCACCCCGTGACATCCTACTCGCCCTTTTCAGATATCCGGCTCAAAAGCTACCTTCCGCAGTCGCTTCCCGCAAACCGTCTCTCAGCCCCTGAACGGTTCTCTCTTCTTCGGACTAACCTGCATACTCCTCTTTCTCATTGCCTTTCCCATAACTATTGATAATCATAGTATTCAAAGTTCGATTTGTCAAGAAGTTCATGAAATCTTTAGAACTTCTTAAAGATTCCCACACGGCAAATCAAAAATACGCCTGCTGTGTTCCGATACCCGCATCCAGCATCTGCCTTCTCCGGCACAAAGGGCGGAACCTCTCCACCTCTGAAAGATCCCGCCCTGAAATTCTATGCCTCGTCAATCGCCTTTCCGATATCGTGGCGCATATATTTGTTATCGAATTTAACCCATTCGGTTGCTTTGTAAGCATTGGCACGTGCTTCTTTGAGCGTTGCTCCTTTGGCTGTCACACCGAGGACACGTCCTCCGTTGGTTACGATCTGGTCTCCGTCGAATTTGGTTCCGGCATGGAAGCAGTAGTAACCTTCATGCTTCTTGAACTCGTCAAGGCCTGTGATCGGAAGTCCTTTTTCATAAGCGACCGGATAACCGTCAGATGCAAGTACCACACAGACTGCTGCATTGTCTTCAAACTGAAGATCTACCTGCTCCAGTGTTCCGTCGATGCAGGCTTCGATCACATCAATCAGATCATTCTTCATACGCGGAAGAACAACCTGTGCCTCAGGATCTCCGAATCTGGCATTGTATTCCAGAACCTTCGGTCCGTCTTCGGTAAGCATCAGTCCGAAGAAGATGATCCCCTTGAACTCTCTTCCCTCTGCTGCCATTGCATCTACCGTCTTCTGGTACACATATTTCCGGCAGAATTCGTCAACTTCTTCTGTATAGAAAGGACTCGGTGAGAAGGTTCCCATACCACCGGTATTCAGTCCCTGGTCTCCGTCTTTGGCTCTCTTGTGATCCTGCGCGCTTGTCATAGTCTTGATTGTCTTTCCGTCTACAAATGAAAGAACAGAAACCTCACGTCCTGTCATGAATTCTTCTACAACCATGGTATTACCGGATGCACCGAATTTCTTGTCCAGCATGATCTCTTTCACGCCGTCTTTTGCTTCTTCCAGCGTATTGCAGATCAGTACACCTTTTCCAAGTGCCAGACCATCTGCCTTCAGAACGATCGGGAATTTGGCTGTCTCCAGATAAGCCAGCGCTTCGTCTGCATTGTCAAAGTTCTCATATGCTGCGGTCGGGATGTCATATTTTTTCATCAGATCTTTTGAAAACGCCTTGCTTCCCTCCAGGATTGCTGCATTTTTTCTTGGTCCGAATGCGCGGATCCCGGCTTTTTCAAATTCATCTACAAGACCGCCAACCAACGGATCATCCATTCCTACGATTGCCAGATCGATCTCTTTTTCTTTTGCAAATGTAACCAGCTTGTCAAATTCCATCGCACCAATCGGCACACATTCTGCAAGCTCTGCAATCCCGGCATTTCCCGGTGCACAGTACATCTTCTCTACCTTGCTGCTCTTTGCTACACAATATGCGATTGCATGTTCTCTTCCGCCGCCGCCTACGATCAATACTTTCATTGGTGCTCCTCCTTCTCTAACGGGCAACTGATACCCTGCCATCTTTTACGGTTACTTTTCCATTTGCGATCAGGTCGATCGCATGTGGAAGGATCTTCCACTCCGCCTGCTCCATCACACGTCTCTGCAGAACCTCCGGTGTATCGCCTTCTTCTACTTCAACAGCCTTCTGGAGAATGATCGGACCGGTATCCGTTCCTTCGTCTACAAAATGTACGGTTGCTCCAACCACCTTCACCCCTCTGGCGAGTGCCGCCTCATGAACCTTCAGTCCATAGTATCCTGTTCCGCAGAATGACGGGATCAGAGATGGATGGATATTGATGATCTTATTCCGGTATCTGCTGATCATTTCTTCCGGGATCACAACCAGAAATCCCGCCAGAACGATCAGATCCGGTTTCAGTTCGTCTACTTTTTCAAGAAAGACTTTATTAAACTCTTCTCTTGTCTCAAAATCCTTCGGTGAAACGCACTGTGCCGGGATCTGATGATTCCCGGCTCTTTCCAGCGCATATGCGTTCTTATTATTGCTGATGACACCGACCAGCTTAGTGTTTGTGATCGTGCCATTTTCTACTGCATCAATGATTGCCTGCAGATTGGTTCCGCCTCCGGATACAAGTACAGCAACTCTTAGCATAAAGTAACTCCTTTTTCTCCTGCTTCTACATAACCAACCACAAATGCTTCATCTCCGGCTTCTTTCATTGCCTTAATTGTAGCATCTACATCCTTTTCATCGACAGCGACAACCATACCGATACCCATATTGAAGGTATTGTACATCATCTCTTCTGCAATGTTACCGGTCTTTGCGATCAGGTTGAAGATTGCAGGGATTTCATAGCTGTCCTTCTTTACCACTGCACGGATTCCTTCCGGAAGCATTCTCGGAATATTTTCATAGAATCCACCGCCTGTGATATGGCTGCATCCTTTGACTCTCACACCGGCTTCTTTTACGTTCTTCAGTGCTTTTACATAAATTCTGGTCGGAGCAAGAAGTGCTTCGCCAAGTGTTTTTCCTAATTCATCATAGTATGTGTTTAAGGATTCTTCTGTAATGTCGAATACCTTACGAACCAGTGAAAATCCATTGCTGTGAACCCCTGTAGACGGCATTGCAACAAGTACATCACCTGGCTTAATATCAGAACCGTCGATAATGTCTTTCTTATCTACAACTCCGACTGCAAAACCTGCAAGGTCGTAATCATTCTCCGGCATCAGTCCCGGATGCTCTGCTGTCTCTCCACCTACAAGTGCACATCCTGACTGCTTGCAGCCCTCTGCCACACCGCTTACGATGGTAGCGATCTTTTCCGGGTAATTCTTGCCACAGGCAATATAATCCAGGAAGAATAACGGTTCTCCACCGGAGCATGCGATATCATTCACACACATGGCAACGGCATCAATACCGATCGTATCATGCTTGTCCATTACAAATGCAAGCTTCACCTTTGTTCCGCATCCATCTGTTCCGGAAAGAAGTACTGGTTCTTCCATATTCTTGATTCCGCTTAGATCAAATGCACCTGCAAAACCGCCAAGTCCGCCTAACACTTCCGGTCTCATGGTTTCTTTTACATGCTTTTTCATAAGTTCTACTGATTTATATCCTGCCTCGATATCTACGCCGGCTGTCTTATAATCCAACATTTTCTATATCCTCCTGGTATTTTCACTGACATCTGTATGCCTACATCTGCTTGATATATTCTTTGTGTCCGATTTTTTCAAGCTTTTCTGCTTTTTTCTGGACGGTTTCTTTCATTTCTGCAGTATAATCCTTCAGTTTCTGAAGAAGCTCAGGATCTGAGGTTGCAAGAATCTTTGCAGCCAGAATTGCTGCGTTTGCTCCGCCGTCGATCGCAACTGTGGCAACCGGGATTCCAGGCGGCATCTGAACGATTGAATAGAGTGCGTCGACACCCTCCAGATTCTTCCCTGACATTGGGATTCCGATAACCGGCATCGGGAAGATTGCTGCACACATTCCAGGAAGATGTGCTGCCATACCTGCACCTGCAATAATTACTTTGAAGTCTTTTGCTTCTGCAGACTTCGCATATTCATAGAATACGTCAGGCTCACGGTGTGCCGAGATGATCGTCATCTCATAATCGATTCCAAACTTTTCCAGCATGTCAGCAGCTTTTCCCATTACTTTCATATCTGAGTCGCTGCCCATTACGATTCCTACTTTTGGCATAATGATCTCCTTTTCTTTTATCTATAAGTATTTTAATAAATAGCTAACCACTTATAAGTTATTTTACTAAGTCTGTTGCGGTATGTCAACCGTTACTTATCTGACCATTATTTATTTTTACTTATTGGTATTATTGAAAATCCATAACTAATACTAATTCAGAGGTTCATTGAGGATCTCTGTTCCCGGAAGAACAAACCGTCCATCACGGATAATTTCTGTCTCTGTTCCGTCTTTTGCCACCACAACAATGCTTCCCAGCTCATCATAAGGGATGGTGATATCGGTATGGCACTGGAAATATGCTTTCGACGGATCCTCTTTTCTCAAGATCGATATGCTGTTGTCTCTTGCAATGATCTCTTTTCCATCCGGATTGTAAACCTTTACATCCTCTGCCCAGTTGTAGCAGGTATCCCCTACTGCAAAATGCGGCCCCGTCTTTTCGGCGATCAGGATCGTATATTTGTCTGCAATATCATATTTCTTCGCAACCGCATAAGCTGTGGTATTGGTTCCGATCGCAAACTCGCCGATCGGAAGTGTCTGGTGATTGTGCAGAATATTATCGAAAATATATTTTTTATTTTCTTCTTCTGAATCAAAATTGGTGCAGGTATACTCTGTGATCTTTCCTTCTTTAAAACTGATCTTCAGATTGTAATACGGAAGTCCATGAAGGAATACCTTACTCACAAAAAGGGTGCCTTCTGTTCCTTCCAGTACCGGAGAAGTGAACACCTCACCTACCGGGATATTGACATCGGCAACACAGTTTTCAAAGATCGTCTCTTTTGCCGGATCAGCAAGCGGATGAAGCATCACTTTCAGATCCGTCTGGTTTTCGCCTGAGCCTGTTACTTTTACATACTCCCCTTTATCCAGTGCATCGATCATAGTCTGCTGCACCTTCTGGTAAAGCTTGTAATCCAGTGTATTGATCTTGATGGTTTCGTCAAAAATCTCATGATACTGCTCTCCGATTTCCGGAACCGGCCAGGAAATGATCGTAAAGCTTCTCTCATCTCCCGGAAGATATTCATTGGTCAGACGTCCGGCTCTTCCATTCATCGCAACCAGAAGTTCTTCCTGTTTTTCACTTAACTTAACTGCCTCCGGTTTTGCCTGTGGAACAAAGGTCTTTTCCCCGAAAATATCAATGACCGCCGGTCCTGCATAACCTGCTGCAATCTCTTTATTCTGCTCATAAGTGGTGCGCATGACTTCCAGCTTGCGCTCTACATATTGCTTGTCCATCACAAGCCCGATATCATCCCGGTGATCATAGATGTACTGCCTGTTACCGGAAATATTGAAGAATCCGATCTGGCTGTTGCGCCCTCTTGTGATCACGCTGTGGCTGGTACGAAAAATCGTTGGCTTTAATCCCATTTTTTCAAAATTCTCAATGGCTTTCTTTACGATCCGTTCGAATCCCATTGCATAGTAAATATTGACCACAGATTTTTTTGACAGATCTTTTCCGGTATTTACAAAGCCGATCCGGTATCCTTCACTGAAGGTATCTGCCATCTTATCAATCTTCTCCTGTGGAAGGGAATTTAAATAAGCTGCTGTGCCTCTTTCATTTTCTCCCACGTATTCTCCCATACGGTAGAGGTAACGCAGATCGGAAAGATCTTCATTCATGATCATATTCACAATAAAGCATCCACTTTCCGGATCGATCTGGTCTTTGATGCGGTCTGCTGCAAAGACATCACAGTAATCACTTGCATACCAGTAAAAGATTTCCTTCAGGCTTTCCGGCTGCGGCTGCTTTTCTTCTTCAAATTTGTTGTAGATTTCAATAAAAAGCTCTGCTCCTATCACAACATACTCCATACGCTGTTCCTGAACATAAGAAATGCTTCCGCGGATCTCGGTGTAAACCGCAGATAAAAAGCTTCCAAGCTCTTCTCCCAGCACCGAAACCGCATAAGCCGGATTTGCATAAGATTTCTCATAGTTTGCTTCAAGTTCGTCTGCATAAAGATCCTTCATCTCTTCCTGCAGTTCTTCTTCTGACATCTCTTTCTGCTTTCCGCTCTCCACATTCTGTTTCAGCTCATCAAGCTTTAAAATAAACCGAGCCACATGCTGGAAATACTCCCGATATGGCTCTGCTACTGTTTTTTCTTCTATTATTGCTTTCATTCTGTCAATTGCCAGATTATATCTTTCTTCCATTTATACACATCCTCTTATAAATACTAAGATCAGGGCAAGTAAAACAAGTCCGTTTACAACGATTCCGATCTTGCAGGTCAGATAATTTTTATCTCTTTCTTTAAATCCTTTTACACCCGTTACAATACCGATGCAGGCAAGAATCATATCGAAAACTCCAAAGCTTCCTACCATCGCTGCTGATTTCCCTTTATTCATAAATGCCATTACAATCAATCCCGCTATCACTGCCGTAACAAGTACTGCCATCACACAGGACCAGATTCCCTTGCGGGAATGCTTTCTTTTTATCTGACCATACTTCCGGTTTCTTTTATTTCTGTCTCTTTCACGTGCTCTTTTTTTATCTCTCCTGCTTCGCATCGTGCCATCTCCTTATCATATTACAAATCGCGAAGACGATATACCCGATCACACCGCCAAGGGTATTGAGCAGCATATCATCCACATCAAAACTCCCCACTCTTGTTACCAGCTGAAAGCACTCCACAAAGAAGCTCACTCCAAAACTGTAGAAAAGGGTAAGAAAAAAGCTGCGATACCGGCTTGCCATCGGCATAAAAAATCCAAATGGCACGAAAATCAGGACATTTCCGAACAGATTTGCATAAGCTACCCATCCCAAAACATCTCGATACAGCCAAAATCTTTTTATTTCACAGAAAAGAACCAGGTTATAATGATATTCCCCGGTTCCTTCCCGTCCATACCAGTCAGAAAAAATCAGAAAGTAAAATAAAAATCCAATATACAGGACAAATAAAATCTTTCCAAGAACCCGAAGTCTTTTTCTGTTCTTTGCTTTCAACTTAAAGCGCCCTTCCTAAAATGTCAGTCCCTTTTTCGCACCAAGCAGCTTTCCACCGCTGACAAGCAGAATGATCCCGGTTGTCACACCAATAACGATAGAAATAATTCCGATCGCGATATTTGCACCGCCGGCAAGTCCCATCACTTTATATGTCTTTTCTGTCACTGTAACTCCTCCTTATTTTGCGCCATACTGTTCATAGTATGCGTCGATTGCAGCCTTGATCTTGTCATCGATAACAATTTCACCATTGCATGGTTTGTTGTACAGATGCTCTACTACATCCTTCATGGTTACGATTGCATTAGTTTCAAATCCGTAAAGGTCCTTTACTTCATCGAGTGCGCATTTCACGCCGCCTTTTCCAACTTCCATACGGTCAAGGGATACCATCAGTCCAACAATTGTTACATCAGCGGCTCCTCTTACCTTCGGTACAGTCTCTTCCATGGATTTGCCGGATGTGGTGACATCTTCGATCATAACCACGCGGTCTCCGTCCTGAAGCTTGCTTCCGAGGAAGCTTCCCTTATCTGCTCCGTGATCTTTTTCTTCTTTACGGTCTGAGCAGTAACGGATCTCTTTTCCGTATAATTCACTGTAAGCGATCGCAGTTACAACTCCAAGCGGGATTCCCTTGTAAGCAGGTCCGAATAATACATCAAAATCATCCCCGTATTTGTCATGGATTGCTTTTGCGTAGTATTCACCGAGTCTCTTGAGCTGTGAACCGGTCACATAAGCACCTGCGTTCATGAAGAACGGTGACTTTCTTCCGCTTTTCAGTGTAAATTCTCCAAATTTAAGAACGTGGCTTTCTACCATAAAATCAATAAATTCCTGTTTGTAACTTTCCATTTTATTTATCCTCCATCTCTTATCTGTTCTTTATTTTACAATTCCAACCATATCTTTCACAGACTCAAAGCCATTCTTCTTCATGTAGGCTTCAATTCCATCGATCACTTCCATCGTCACTGCCGGATTGTGGAAGTTGGCTGTTCCTACGGATACGGCACTTGCTCCTGCAAGAAGGAACTCAATCGCATCTTCTGCACAGGAAATACCGCCCATTCCGATGATCGGGATGTTCACTGCCTGTGCTACCTGATATACCATGCGTACAGCGATCGGTTTGACGATCGGTCCGGATACGCCTCCGGTCTTATTTGCCACCGCAAATGTCTTACGATTGATATCAATCTTCATACCGGTCAGCGTATTGATCAGGGAAACTGCGTCTGCTCCACCTGCTTCTGCCGCTTTTGCTATCTCGGTGATATCCGTTACATTCGGTGTCAGCTTCATGATGATCGGCTGCTTTGCGATCTTCTTGATCTGTCCGGTCAGCTCCTCTACATGCTTTGCATCCTGTCCGAAAGCGAGGAATCCTGCATTAACATTCGGGCAGGAAATGTTGATTTCCATCATATCGATCGGTTCATCCGCAAGGCGTTCTACCACTTCAAGATACTCTTCCGGTGCATGTCCGCAGACATTCACAATGATCTTGGTATCGTAATTTTTCAGATACGGAATGTCTCTTTTACAGAACAGCTCGATTCCCGGGTTCTGAAGTCCGATGGCATTCATCATTCCACCATAGACTTCGGCTACACGCGGAGTCGGATTGCCCGGCCACGGTACATTTGCCACACCTTTTGTCGTCACTGCTCCAAGCTTGTTCAGATCTACAAATTCAGAAAACTCTTCTCCTGATCCGAAGGTTCCTGATGCCACTGTTACCGGATTCTTCCATTCTACTCCGGCAATATTTACACGCATATCCATTAGATTTCCACCTCCGTAGAAAGAAATACCGGTCCGTCTTTACAGATACGTTTGTTGTGCACATTGCTGTGCGCATCCTTTTCTTTTGACTTGCATACGCACGCAAGACAGGCACCGATTCCACATGCCATTCTCTCTTCCAGAGAAATGTAGCATTCGATTCCATTTGCTTCTGCATACTGTTTGATTGCGCGGAGCATCGGAGTTGGTCCGCAGGCATAGATCATATCTGCTTCCAGTGCATTCTCACGGATCGCATCCATGACATTTCCCTTTGTTCCGACACTGCCATCTTCGGTTGAGATATAAAGCTCTCCTGCCTGTTCAAATTCTTCTTTCAGGAAGGTATGTGCATCACGGTATCCAACCACGATCTGCTTTTTCTCACATTCCATCTGCTTTGCAAGCTCCAGGATCGGCGGCACACCGATTCCTCCTCCCATCAGAAATACCTTCTTTCCTTCGGCCTTCTCAAATGGGAATCCATTACCAAGTGGTCCGATCACCGGAATTGTATCTCCTGCCTTCATCTGTGAAAATTCTTCTGTTCCGGTTTTTTCCCCTGTTACACGGTAAACCACACGAAGTTTTCCACCTTCTTTATCGATCTCGCAAATACTGATCGGGCGTGGAAGAAGCTTGCTGCCATCATTGGTATACATGGAAATAAACTGCCCCGGTCTTGCACTCCCTGCTGCTTCTGTCTGGATCCACATACTGAAGATTCCATCTGCAAGCTGTTCCTGCGATACAACCTTTGCCTGTTCTTTTTTCTTTGTAGTCATCTTCTATTCTCCTATAATCCGGATTTGCCGGTATGTCAGAAGCTTCTGTCACACCGGCTCATTCTTTTCTCTTATCTGTTCTCAAGCGCGCCTTTGATATCTGCTACCATGGCTTCTACTGCTGCACGGGATGCATCTCCAAAGTTCTCTGCACCATATTTTGCATAAGCTTCCTGCTTATATGCTGCAATAATTCCTCTGGATGAATTTACGATTGCTCCAAGTCCGTCTTCATTGAAGAAATGAACCAGATCTTTTCCTTTTCCACCTTGTGCACCGTATCCCGGAACCAGAATGTAAGATTTCGGCATTACTTTACGAAGGACTTTTCCCATCTCCGGATAAGTAGCGCCTACAACAGCTCCGATGTAGCTGTAATCATCACCCATGCAGTCTGCTCCCCACTCGGCAACCTTTTCTCCGACCAGTTCGTAAAGCGGACGTCCGTCGATCAGCCGATCCTGGAATTCTCCACTGGATGGGTTGGATGTCTTAACAAGGATAAAGAGACCTTTTTTCTCTTCTTTACATACTTCGATAAATGGCTTAACTCCGTCAGATCCAAGGTACGGATTCACAGTAGCGAAATCTTCATCGAACGGTACATAGGATTTGCTTCCTACCTGAACTCTTCCAAGATGTCCAACAGCATATGCTGCTGAAGTAGAACCGATATCGCCTCTCTTGATATCTCCGATGACAACAAGTCCCTTTTCTTTACAGTAGTCTACCGTCTTCTTGAATGCCTGAAGTCCCGGGATTCCGAACTGTTCGTACATAGCGATCTGCGGTTTAACTGCCGGAATCAGATCATAAGTCTTATCCACGATCTCTTTATTGAACTGCCAGATAGCTTCTGCTGCTCCTTCCAGAGTCTCACCATACTCTGCAAATGCCTTTTTCTGTACCTGCTCTGGTACATAGGAAAGCATCGGATCCAGTCCGACAACGATAGGTGCTCCTGTTTTTTTAATGTTAGCGACTAATTTGTTAATCATCTTATTCCCTCCAGTTTTCTATTTATATTTTTACTGTAACAGAAAATATTATCTTTTTGTTACCTGAAAAAAAATATTCTTTACTTATGATATCATATTAAAAACTAAAAGGGAATGCCGTTTTCGGCATTCCCTCCGGATTTCTGTTATTGATTGATTTTATTTCTTACCTGTTCCAATGCTGCATCAAGCTGATTATCTGCATCCGGATTATTCTCATCCTGCTGATATTCAACTTCTACATCCGGTGTAATTCCTTTTTTGTGAATATTTCTTCCATTCGGAGTATAGTACTCAGCCATTGTCAGTTTCACACAGGTTCCGTCTCCAAGATCAAAGATCTGCTGAACGATTCCTTTTCCGTAAGTTGTTGTTCCCACGATCGGTCCAAGTCCGTAGTCCTGGATCGCTCCGGCAAAAATCTCGGAAGCACTTGCACTGTTGCCGTCAACAACAACCGCCATCGGCTTCGTAAACTGGTGTTCATCATCCGATGAGATCACCTCTTCGTGACCACTCTTGTCTTTTGTTGACACGATCGTACCTTTTGGCAACAGCAGATCCAGCATCTGTGTGACTGTCGCAAGATTGCCTCCCGGATTCGCCCGAAGATCAACCACAAGTCCTTTCATCCCCTGATCCTCCAGACTGTCAAGTGCACTCTTGAACTGGTCGTAGGTCACACTGTCAAATTCCGTAACCCGGATATAACCGATCTGGTCATCCTTCATTTCAGACTTGACTGTCTCCACCTGGATTTTTCTCCGGGTAACTGTCATCGTCACTTCCTTCGCATCATCCCCACGCAGGACTGTGATATCAACAGTCGTATTCTCTACACCGCGGATCAGCTGTACAACATCGGAAAGATCCGTTCCACTTACATCCTTATCTCCGACCTTATACAGAATATCATTCGCCTGGATACCTGCTTCATTCGCCGGGCTGTTCTCATAAACCTGAACTGCAGTGATCACCTTAGTTTCCTGATTCTGCGAAAAAACAACTCCGATTCCCGAATACTCTCCCGAAGTTGATTCCTGCAGGGATTTGGTCTGTTCTTCATCATAATATACAGAATACGGATCCCCCAGTGCATTAATGTATCCACTGTAAAGTCCGTTCTCCAGATCTTCTTCTTTCAAATCATCTGTATAAAGATAATTTTCATCAATCAGCTTTTTCAGTTTATTCAGTTTTTTCTCTTCCTGCGCATTTACGACCTTTTCCTGACTGGTCCCAAGGTCTACACCTGCGACATTCATAATTCCAAGTGCCGCAGCACCTACCATAAACATGGCGAGGGCGCCTGCAAGCGCCCCCTTCCAAAAATTCTTTTTATTATTTTCCATCATTTACTCTTTCATACCTGTTATGTATTATCTTACAGATAGTTCAGTGGATTGACCGGTACACCACCTACATGAACTTCAAAGTGAAGATGTGGTCCTGTGGAAATTCCGGTCGTACCGACATTTCCGATCACCTGACCTCTTGCCACCGTCTGTCCCACGGTAACGCTCATCGAACTCAGATGCTGATACCATGTCTGCATTCCATTACCGTGATTGATTACGATGTAATTTCCACGTGCACTGTTGTACTGTGCGGTAATAACGGTTCCGGAATCAGCCGCATAAACTGCTGCTCCGTATCCTGCACCATAATCGATTCCGTCATGACCGGTTGTTGCACCTGCAGTCGGTGCCACACGTCCGCCAAAGCCACTGGTAATCGCTGCCCCCGGCACCGGATGTGTAAGTGATCCGGTTCCCGTTGCACTTGCATTGCTGCTTGTATTGCCTGAACTGCTTGTTCCTGACGAAGCTGATGCCTGAGCTGCCGCCGCTGCCTGTGCAGCCTGAGCGGCTGCCGTTGCTTCTGCTTCTTTTCTGCGGGCTTCTGCCGCCTCTGCTTCTGCAATCAGCTGCTTCAGTTTGTCAGCATTACTGCTGATCTCAGATGTCAGGTTATCGATCTGAATGTTCTTATCTGCAAGAAGCTTTTCTACATTTGCCTGTTCTCCCGCAAGTTCATCCTGCAGGTTTTCCAGCTCTGCATACTCTTTTTTAAGTGCATTTTCTCTGTTCTCGACATCTTTTCTTGTATCTTCGTATTCTACAAGAAGTTCACGGTCGCATTTGGAAATCTTGTTGATGTATTCTGCTTTGTTCAGCAGATCTGCAATACTGTTAGCTTCCATCAGGATCTCCAGGAATTCATTGCTCCCGTTCTCATACATATACTTGATACGCAGCTTCATCGTCTGGTACTGGTCATCTTCGTTGGCTTTCGCAGTTACCAGCTCTGTCTCTGCATCATTGATCTCAGTCTCTTTTGCAGTCAGATCTGACTGTGTCTTCTCCATCTTTGATACAATGGAATCCAGTTCCGAAGAAAGTTCCGACTTCTCCGCCTCAGCCGTATTCTTCTGCTGTTCCAGCTCCTGCTGCTTCTTTTTCGCATCCGAAATATCATCAGCCTGTGCCGGAATTACCATACCGAAGCAAAGCGTAAACGCCAGTAACGCCCCAAGTATCTTTTTCCCTCTTATCATATTCGTCTCCCTTAAATATTATGCGACTAGACTCTTAAGTGCTTTCTAATCGTAAAGAAACTTCCTACAAAACCAATTCCGATTCCCAGTAAAAGTCCGACCGGAAGCAGTGTCTTGTATACCTGTCCCACCGGAAGGAAATCCAGAATATTATTCAGCAGACTGAATTTTGTAAGAATATAAGTAATTGCTTTGTTATAAAGTATATAAAGGATACCAAGCGGAATCGCCGCACCGACAAGACCGATCAGGATACCTTCAATGATGAACGGTGCCCGTACAAAACCATCCTTCGCACCGATATATTTCATGATTGCAATCTCTTCCCTTCGGACAGTAATACCCATTGTGACCGTATTGCTGATCAGGAAAATAGATACTGCCAGAAGAATCGCGATGATAACAGCCGATACATACCATACCAGCTTGTTCACGCTGTTCAGTGTATTTGCTACGGTATCTGATTTGTTAACCTTGCGAACCCCGTCAAGGCTTTCCGCAAAGGAAACCAGCTTCTTCTGTGAAGCCACATCTGTCATATATACTTCATAGTTGTCAGATCCTGCCAGAGGATTATCATTTTTAAATCCTTCTGCAAGGTCACTTGATTCGCCAAAATACTGATCCTTAAATGTCTCCCACGCTTCGTCTGCAGACACATACTTGATCTCTTTTACACCATCCTGCTTTTTAAGCTGTGTACCAATATTATCAATCTGCTCCTGCGTTGCATCATCATTGAAAAATACAGTGATCGCCACGCCTTCTTCTGCTTTGTGTACAATATACTGGAAGTTCATAATAATTGAGAAAAACAGTCCGAACACAAAGATACATGCAGCCATAGTTGCAACAGATGCCAGTGAAAACATCTTATTTCTTCCAATATTCTTAACTCCCTGTTTCACGGAGTATCCAACTGTACTAATCCTCATGCTTATACCCACCTTCTTGTTCGTCGCTGACAATGACACCCTTCTTCATCGTAATAACGCGCTTTTTCATCTCGTTTACAATTTCCTGGTTGTGAGTAACTACCAGAACTGTAGTTCCTCTCTCGTTCGCTTCTTCAAGAAGTTTCATGATCTCCCATGAGTTGGTTGGATCCAGGTTTCCTGTCGGTTCGTCAGCCAGCAAAATGGCAGGCTCATTTACAACAGCTCTGGCAATTGCAACTCTCTGCTGTTCCCCACCGGACAATTCCTTCGGGAATGCTTTGTACTTCTGTGCCAGTCCGACAAGTGACAGAGCTGCCGGCACTTTCTTTTTGATCACACGGGTAGATTTCTCAGTAACCCGCTGTGCAAATGCAATATTCTCATAAATATTGCGGTCTTTCAGAAGTCTGAAATCCTGGAATACAACGCCGATTCCTCTTCTGTACTGCGGAATCTGGCGATGTTTCATACGATTCAGATTCTGACCGTTGACAATAATCGTACCTGACGTTGGTTCGATCTCCTTCATCAGAAGACGTATCAACGTAGACTTTCCGGAACCGCTGTCTCCAACTACGAATACGAACTCTCCCTGTTCGATCCGAAGGTTGATACCATTGAGCGCAGCAATACCCTTCGAGTATTCCTTGGTAACTTCTTTAAGTTCTATCATATGCTCCTCCTAATTATCCATACTCCGATATAACTTAATACTCCAGTGTTTCCATGTATTTCATATATTTGACTACCATCAGCGCGATCTTGAATGTGATTGCATCCTCAAATACGCGCAGATCCAGTCCTGTGCTCTTCTGCAGTTTGTCAAGACGGTACACCAGTGTATTTCTGTGAATATACAGCTGTCTTGATGTCTCGGAAACATTCAGGCTGTTCTCAAAGAACTTATTGATGGTCGTGAGCGTCTCTTCATCAAATTCGTCCGGAGATTTCCCCTCAAAAATTTCGCGGATAAACATCTTGCAGAGCGGAATTGGAAGCTGATAGATCAGTCGTCCGATTCCAAGCGCACTATATGCAATAACTTCCTTCTCGTCGAAGAAGATCTTTCCTACATCGAGCGCAAGCTTCGCTTCTTTGTAAGACTTGGATACTTCTTTGATGTCATTGACGATCGTACCATATGCGATACGGATATTCTCTTCTCCTTCTGCTTTCAGAAGATCGAGAATCTCATGCGCAGTCTTGTCCATCTCCGGATATCCATCGCCAGGACCTAATTCTTTTACTACGATGATGTTCTTCTCATCAACTGCTGTAATAAAGTCCTTGCCCTTTCCACCCAGAACAGAACGGAGACTGTCAAGCGCACTGACATCTCTTTCCCGAGAAGTCTCAACTATAAAGATATCACGTTTTACCTCTGTGTCAATATGTAATTTTTTGGCGCGATTATAAATATCCACCAGAAGAAGGTTGTCAAGAAGAAGATTTTTGATGAAATTATCCTTATCAAAACGCTCCTTATATGCTACCAGAAGATTCTGGATCTGAAAGGCTGCAATCTTGCCAACCATATAAACATCTTCACTGCCGCCATTGGCGATCAGAATATACTCCAGCTGGTGTTCATCATAAATTTTGAAAAACTGATACCCCTGAATCACCTGGCTTTCTGCCGGAGATTCTACAAATGAAAGAACGGCATTCTCATAATCTCCAGGCTCCGGAAATGTTGTCGCCAAAGTCTTTCCATCTGTATCCATCACTCCAAGATCAATCCTTGTAATTGATTTCAACCCTTCAATTGTATTCTGCAGTATCTGATTTGATATCATATTCTCTTTCCTCCATCCTCCGTGGTTCTATACACTTTGTACAATCTTCATCCCCCGCAACTGTGGACTTAGTCATATACATATATAATACTTTAATACATATTACCAAAAAAATAAAGAGGAAATCACATTTTTTTATGCATTTCCTCAATTGAGTTTATTATAAAATTTATTCTGTCGAAAAAGATTTTTTGATTTTTTTTATTATTTTCAGTCTTTTGTCGCTTCAATTATACTTCTTTTCTTTTTTGCTCTTTTTTGATCTCCCGTTTTAAAATCCTTTTACCGATAAAATTTTTCAGGTGATCTGCCCAGTTCTCACCATTTGCAAAGGAAGCAATACTATGTCCTGTTCCAAACCACATTCTGGTATTCAGCTGCTCTTTGCACCGGTAAACAAACTGTTCCTGCCAAGGAAAATCCATGCTGGCAATCACACAGTCTACTTCTCCGCCGTTGACCAGATTGGTGATCCTGTCATCCTCACTTTCGTCTGCCGGTACTGCTTTCATACCGACAACCTGAATCCCACTGTATGCCTCATGCAGATAGCCCTGCAGTCTGTCTCCTTCTTCCTCAGATCCTGCCAGTATAAATATCTTACAGCGGTTCTTATGAAAATAATGGAATACCATCTTCAGCAGCGTCTGATCCTCCATCTCCTGGATCCGCTTTCTGTCTGTAATCTTTGCAGCTTCAAGGATCGCCAGATCTCCCGGAAGCAGAAGATCCAGCTTCTCCAGCTCTTCTTTCATACCGTCAAGCTGCGTCGCTCTCATCAGGGTATCCACCGTAACAATATCTACTGTGTTAAGTTCTTCTGTCTGCATATATTCTGCAATGAGCTTCATCGCATCTTTTGCAGTACAGTTATCAAGCTGTACGTCCAGTACGTTCATTTTTTCATTCATTTGCCTCACCCGTTCCATTTTCTCGGTTTTTGCGGTCAAGCGATTATATCAAACATACAGTGCTTTTTCAACAAACGTTGCAAAATATTCACATTTTTTAAAATTTGTAATATTATTGTAAATTCCCGGTCTCATTCTTCCTGGATTTTTTTGAAATGATTCCTCCGATCCGCCCGGTTTCTTTTGATGACAGACTCTTCCAGCCATCTTCCAGAACCTTATCGAGAAGTCCAAGCTCCTCCGCAATCTCGTATTTTACCCGCTCACTTGTTTCCAGATTGGGGATATCTTCGCGTCTGATTTTCTTTGTCTTTGTGCTTTTCATGGTTTTCAACTCCTTTTTCAGAGTGTTTCCCCAATTACGGATTTTATACATATATACCTGGTTATTATAAAAGAAGCCGGAAACATTACTTCCGACTTCTTCTCCTTCTGCCTTTTTTATCGGCAAAGCTCTCTTATTTTTTTATTCCGGATCCGGAATGATAACTGCTGCAACAAAATAGGCAACCACGGCAGTCCCACAGCTTACGCAAGCCAGCAAAACACCTCCAAGCCGGATCAATGTAGGATCGATATTAAAATATTCTCCAAGGCCTCCACATACACCGCAGATCTTGCGGTCTGTTACAGATCTGTATAATCTTTTTGGTTCCATAAAAGTTCCTCCTTTTCTGTGTTTCTTCTATTATATATGTGTTTCATCTGATACATTTTTCTGTCTATGTTAATTCTAATGGAAACGGATCTCCACGCTGCCTGCTCCGTTCGATATCTCAATCGTGCGTTTACTGCCATTATCGATTGACTTCTCTGTGCTTAAGCCGCCAAGATCTATATCTTCTCCAATTTCTACCGAACCGGCACTGCTATCCAGTTCATAATTATAATCCTCCACTTTTCCTTCCAGATTCAGTGTGACTCTTCCAGCACCACAGTCAATGTCCACTTCTTTTTCCACTGTTCCATAAAAATCCAGACTTCCGGCTCCTGTTTCTACATCTAACTCCTCTATATCTGCATTTTTTATTGTACAGCCTGATGCCCCGCTTTCAATCTTAAGGCTTTTCGCATTTAGTCCATCGATCTCTGCTGTTGCTGCACCATATTCCATGTCCATCTGATCGAACTTGTAATCTTTCGGAAGATAGATCACAAGTGTTCCCTTTACGTTTCTCACATTTTTGAAACTGCTGCGCATTTTCGTTGTTATTTCCAGAGTTTTCCCGTCATCGGACAGCGTTTTCTGCACTGCGTTTTCTGTTTTCATTCTGGAATCATCCACATGGATCTTGTCATCTGTCCCCGTCTTGATCCGCACCTCACTTGCACCAATATCAAGCTTCAGATTCTCCACACCGGAAAATACCTCTCCCGATACAACATTTTCTGTATCATCCAGCTCATCATCATCCCAATCGTCATCAAAAGAAACATAATTCTTTCTTATAATACCAATTCCATTCGGATATGCTTTTTCAAACTGTGAAAATGTAACTCCAAAGCATAGAGCAATGATACAAAATACAACGCCTACCCCCGTCAGGCTTATAATAACTGTCCAGAAAATCTTCCATCCTTTTTTCATCTGCATTCACCTCTCTTTTTCTGAAATGGTCTGCGACAAAGATTTACAAGTCCACGGAACATCATTGGGATCAGTTTGAGACATCCCCATCCGATCAATACTGTAAATAATGCCCCAAGTGCCAGCAGCAGGCAGCCGACACCAAGCATTCCGATTCCAAGAACCGGGGAATAAAACAGCTGACCAAATCCGTGAATCCCCAACAGAATCCCTACGACTGCGGTTGCAACTGCTGCCACCCAGATTGCTATTGCTGATATTGCAAGTGCGACCAGAACTCCAAATGCCGCCAAAAGAAGACCAAGTGCTGTCGGAACTACAATTGGAAGCCCAATCACAAGGATACAGATGATCAAAATGATCTTGCCGGCACTGGATTTCTTACGTGGCATTTCTGTCGTCTGACCCGCACCATATCCCTGATTTCCCGCATATGTATATCCCTGATTAGAATTGGCTGTATAAGAATACTGTCTTTCTGAAAATGGATTCCTGTCATTCTGTGACTGGCTTTCTCCATATGTCTCTGAATAGCTGTCTTTATAATAGCCATCTTTTCCTGCCGGATACTCACTGGTATCAAAACGTCTGTCCTGATATCCTCTCTCTCCGTACTCTCCATAACTTTCCGCCTCATCGGTATTGCCATTTACCCCGGCGCGAATCGTATCTGCAAGCTTTGCAGGACTTCCAAGCTCTTCGATTACCTTTTCTTCATTCTCGCTTCCGGCGTCATCAAAATAATCATTATAATACTGCATTGCTTCTTCTCTTTCTTCTTTCGAAATTCCCTGAAGCAGTGCATCTAATTCCCTCATATACTCTGTACGGCTCATTCGGCTGCACCTCCCTCGAACATCTCTGTAATCTTCCTTGTGTAGTTCTTCCATTCGACTTTATACAAATTAAGCTGTGCCATTCCTTTTTCTGTAACTTTATAGTATCTGCGGTTCCTTCCGTCAAACTGCATATCGTAGACTTCCAGGCATTCATCTTTCTGAAGTCTTCTGAGTACCGGGTACATCGTTGATTCCGATACATCCAGAACTCTCCGGACATCCTGTGTGATCTTATATCCATAGGTTCCTTCCTGCTCCCGTGATACAACGGCAAGGACAATTGCATCGAGAAGAGCAGCTCCGGTGTTAAATACCATATTTATTCACATCCTTTTGTTTGTTGCTTGTTATATTGTTTTGTTAAGCATATTATACGTCATATAATATAGTGAGTCAATATAATATTGTATAAGACTTTCTGAAGATTTCCTAAAGAAATGGGTGGGGGACGGATGGGTGGGAGGAAGGGAGGTTGTGACAGCTTGCGGATAGAAATAAAGTCCACCGCTTCCCACGGGGCGAAAGCATTCCGATGAGCCTCTGAATGCGAACATTGTGTCAGCAATGGCTTCCACAATGTTTGAGTCTCATCTCCATTGCCCCTCAAGGGAAGTGGTGGACTTTATTTCTATCTGCAAGCCGCTCAAGGTTATCGAATGCCCAGCCATCCGCTTGGGCGGGCTGCCAGGGCTAATGCTGTGGCGAAATTTGAGGGATTGTGAAAGGGGGACGGGACGACTGCAAAATTTGGGGGAGGGAAGTTTGTATAAAGGGGCGCAGCGTCCCTGGGTGAGAGAGTTTCGTTTTGTATTATGTTTTGGATAAAGGGGACGCACAGCGCCTGTGAGGCGACTGTGCTGGGGGATCAAATATTTTAAATATTTGGGTAAAGAAAAAAGATGATTATCATTTGAATGATTAGAATAATAGGGATTCCTAATTTGAATTTCAGGTGGCGGGTTTTGTGGTGGTAGTGTTTCATGGCGAGGAGGGCGGCGGGGGAGCCGCCCAGAAGGGCCAGGAGGATGAGGGTGCGTTCGGGGATTCGCCATTTGTTTTGGCGGGCTTTGGTTTTATCGGCGGCGTAGGTGAAGTAGGTGATGATGTTGATCAATAGCAGGTATGCCAGGAGTATTATTTTAATCATTTTTGTAGTCCTCCAGGTGGATTTCTTTGCAAAGGGTGAAGGAGTAGATGATCTGTTCTTTTACTTTTTTCCGGGTGATCTGTTCGAGAGCTTTGGTGTAAAGGCGTAGCTGTTCCTGGTATCGGTCTTTTAATTCAGCCTCGGTCTGTACACGGTCGGTTTTGTAATCAAGTACGATAATTTCTCCGTCTTCTTCAAAGTAAGCATCAATAATTCCCTGGATCAATACCATTTCACCCTTTTTCTGATCCGGATAAAATTCTTTTGCATCTACACCGAGAACAAACGGCTGCTCACGGTAAAGTGTTTTTGCCCTGGCTGCATTTTGCATTCTTTTTCCCACATTCGTATTAAGAAACTCTATAATTTCTTTTTTTTGAATACATCTGGCTGTTTCCGCATCCAGGTAACCTTCATTTTTCAGATCTTCTATGGTTTCCCGCAGTAAATCCATCGTATATATTTTCATAAAGTCAAGAAGCTCCATTACTTTATGATATGCTGTTCCTTTTGTTGCTCCTTTTACCTCTTCTTCCTCTTTCATAAAATTCGGAACGATTGGAACAATCTCCTCTTCCGGAATCAGCATTTCTCCATCCTCTTCTTCCGAAGCTGCCGCATATTTTTTCAGTTCTGACACGGTGTACTTCATTTTCATCTGTTCTTCGCCCTGATACGGATATCTGTAGGAAAATGCTTCCTCGATTTTTGCCCGAAAACGTTCATCCGTCACAGCCATCGGATGTTCTTCTGCCTCTATTTTTTCAAGGAACACCTCTTTTTCCAGATAGTCTGCTGCTTCCTTATCCACTTCACCTTCTACAAGTGTATCAACACCAATCACTTTTAATTCGATCGGAACTTCTTCTGTTTTACGCACTGCTGCCGGAAGGATCCAGTCATAATAAGACGTTGCATGTGCAAGTTTTGTAAAGTCCAAAGTTTCTTTTTTACTGTTCTCCTGTTCCAGCAGACAGGCTTCCAGCTTGTCTGCCGCATGTGGAACTGTTCCGGTAAGGATCAGTTTTTCCTTCGCACGCGTAAGTGCTACATAAAGCACACGAAGCTCCTCACCAAGATTTTCCAGACCGATTTCATTTTGAATAACTTTCTTTAAGAGTGTCGGAGATTTTGTTCGCCGCTCCAGATCGATCGCATCGATTCCAAGTCCCAGATCCGGATGGATCACGACGCTTGCCGTGGTATCCTGAATGTTGAACCTCTTTCCCATTCCGGCCACGATCACAACCGGGAATTCCAGTCCTTTACTCTTATGGATACTCATCAGACGAACTGCATCCGTCTGCTCATCGTAAAGCCCGGCTTCTCCAAAGTCTACATTATATTTCTTGAGCTGATCAATATAACGGACAAAATGATACAGTCCCTTATAGCTGGTTGCCTCAAATGCCTTTGCCCTGGTGATCAGCATATCCAGATTCGCGCGTCTTCCTTTTCCGCCTGGCATTGCTGCGATATACTCCCGGTATCCTGTCTTTTTCACGATCTCCCACAGAAGATCATGGATTGCCGTGTACGGTATCCGCTCCCGGAAATAAAAAAGCCATCCAAATACATCGCGCACCTTTTTCAGAATGCCCGCCGGAAGATCGGTCTTTTTTTCCGGATCCGCTGTTTCCAGTACATTCTGATAAAATGGTACTTCTGCATTCAATTCTCTGATCTGTGCCAGTTCTTCATTTGTCATTTTTCCAAACGGGGATTTCAGCACTGCAACGAGTGGAATATCCTGCCGAAAATTGTCAAGTACACGCAGATAGTCCATCATCCATCCAATTTCCAGAGTTTCAAAATACCCATCTGCAGATTCAGCCAGAACCGGTATTCCCTCCTCCTGCAAAATTCGTGTAACAGTATCTGTCCACCCTGCAGGACTTCTTGTCAGGATTACAATATCCTGATAGCGTACCGGTCGCAACATTCCCGTTTCTTTATCTACAATCTGCTGACTTTCCATCAGCTCTCCGATTCTTTGTGCGATCAGACGGACTTCCAGCTCTTTTGCCGTCTGGCTTCCGCTTCGCACAGAAAGCCCGGTATCCTCTTCCTCACTTTTTGTATCCAGAAGAAGGATTTCTGTCTCATTCTTTTCGGATTCCGGGTAAGAAGCTCCCACATAAAGTGCAGCATTCTCATCGTATGTGATCCTCCCAAGCTCCTCGGTCATGATCTGTCGGAAAATGAAGTTTACCGCATCCAGCACTTCTGCCCGGCTTCGGAAATTTTTGTGCAGATCGATCCGCCTGTTTCCTCCGTCCGTCAAACTGTAGGTATTGAATTTTTCCATGAAAAGCTCCGGTCTTGACAAGCGGAAACGGTAAATGCTCTGCTTCACATCTCCTACCATGAAGAGATTATTTTCCCCTCTGCTGATCCGGGACACACTGGTCAGGATCGCCTCCTGGATCAGGTTACTGTCCTGATATTCATCGATCATTACTTCTTCAAAGGTATTCTGATACTCTTTTGCCACCTCAGAAGGCACTCTTTTTCCGTTTTCTTTTCTTGTCAGGATCTGCAGTGCAAACTGTTCCATATCCCGGAAATCGATCAGATTTTTTTCTGCCTTCTTAGCTGCAAGTGCCCTCTGGTATTCTTTTACCAGACTGACCAGCTCATGCATGACCGGAATGCAGATTTTCCGGTCTGCTTCCATCTCAGACGGCGGCTGGAAAAAATAATTGTTTCGAATGTCATCGGTAAGTTTCTTCCAGGTATCCCGATAAGCTCTTACCTGCTCTCTTTTTGTCGGATCTACTGCGTCATCTTTCTTTCTGGACAAAGTTTTCCATGCCGGCTTTTCTTTCAATGCCTCATACATTTCTTCATAGCTCTTTGCCGTAAAAAGCTTTCTCAGAACTTTCTGATCCGCTTCCAGCATTTCTCCATACATATACGGTCCGTCCGGGTCCATGCAGATCTGATCCGCTTTTTCCATCAGCATCTGCACATCCGCAACTGTTCTCCGGATATACTCCATCACCTTTTCGATATAGGTGGCATTTTCCCCACTCTCTTCGTACATCCTTGCACAGTCATCCAGCCACTCCTCCGGGTCCGGATAACTTCCGGCAAATTCATACAGTCTGCTGATGATTTCTTCCAGCTGCAGGTCCTCCCTTCCGGTTGCAAAAGTCTCCACAAAACGCAGGAAATCCTCGTTTCCTTCTTCATATTTTGCTTCCAGAAGCTCTTTCATCACGTCCTGCTTCAAAAGCTTTAATTCTCCTTCTTCCGCGATACGGAAGCCCGGGTCCAGATCGATCGTGTGAAAATACTCCCGGATCACAGACAGGCAGAAGCTGTGGATCGTTGTAATCTTTGCTGTATGGATCAAGGCAGACTGCCGCTTCAGATGTTCACTTGACGGATCCTCCTCCAGCTCCTTCTCAATCGCAGCACCGATCCTTTCTTTCATCTCAGCTGCCGCCGCCTCAGTGTAGGTCACGATCAGCATATGGTCGACATCCACCGGATTTGCATCCCTTGTCAGTCGCGCAATAATCCGCTCCACCAGAACGGCAGTTTTCCCGGAACCTGCGGCCGCTGACACCAGAATATTATGATCTCGCAGGTCGATCACCTGCTGCTGTTCTTCGGTCCATTTTACTCCCATGTCTGCTTCTCCTCTTCCAGCTTCGCCATAATTTTCTCCATTACAATTTCCTTCGGAAGCTTCTCCAGCTTCCGGTATTCATATCCTTCGATCTGCTCATCAAATCCGCAGATATCCCGGTATGGGCAATACGTACAGCCATTTTGCGTACCCATCTCATACGGCAGTGCCTCCGCCTTTCCGCGGTACATTGCCCCCTGCAGATCAGTCCGTCTTTTCTGTGCATAAGTCAGCACTGCATCAAACTCTTCCGGTAGGAGCATTTTGGATGCTTTGGAATATCCGCTTTTCGTCTTTCCGACCGGAATCACAAGCGAATTCCCCGAAAAATCCGCATCCAGTCTCTGAATCACTGCATCCTCCTGACGGATGATTCCATCCAGCCGAAGCTCCTTTAAAATTGCCTCTTCCAGTTTTTCTTCATCCAGCTCTTTCCCGACGATCGGATCCTTCATCCGATAGTAGAAAATGCCTGCCGGCACGATCTTTTTACCCGGATGCTTTCTTTCCTCCAGCCGGACTGCTTCTTCCATATACACCACCAGCTGCATCTGCAGACCATGATAAAAAGCTGCCATATCAAAACTCTTTGCCCCGGTTTTATAATCCAGGATCTTCACATAGACCTGATCTTCCGTCTCACAGGTATCGATCCTGTCAATCTTTCCGCTTCCAAAGCTTACCTCATAGCCCTCCGGTTTAAAGCTTCCCTTCCGAAGCTGCTTTGTCATCGCCCAGACCGTCCGGTTCATCATACGTTTCATACGTGGCACGATATACGCATTCCGTGCACTGCTGTAGATTACGGTATTGCTGTAATCTACGATGCTCTCGTCCACGCTTTCCGAAGCAAACTGTTCCTGCTGCTCCTTTGTAACCTCAGCCCATTCCAGACTTTCCCGTTCTACCCGGCAGGCATATTTTTCCAGTGCTTTATGAAAAATATTTCCAAAATCAAGAGCAGCAAATTCATAGACCTCTCTCTCCTTAAGGCGAAGTCCATAGGTCAGAAAATGCGCACAGGCACAGGCAGCAAATTTCTCCAGTCTTGAAATGCTCGGTACCCAGTCTCCATAAAGCTTCCGCGCGGTCTGCAAAGTCAGATCGTCCTCCGGTCTGCGGTATCTGCTGATTCTTGCCAGATCATGCACCTTTTCGCTCCAGTCCTCCTGCGCACAATACCAACGGTACAGCTCCTGCCAGCTGCCTTCCTCCATCTTTTTCGGGTTCTGTAATCCTTCGATCAATGGCCCGATCCCGGTCTGTGGAAGCATTTCTTTCGTCTCCATCCCATACTGATCCATATTAAATACAGGAAGCTTTGTATACATCCGCTTCAGATCCCCGATCAGATATGCCGCCCTCCTGCTCTTTCCATCGGCCGATACTTTACTGTAGGTCAGCATCAGTTCTTCCGTCGGCTTTGTCATGTGCAGATAAAGATAAAATTTCTGGATGTAACTTTTTTCTCTTGTTCCCGGTGCAAGCGCAATTCCTCTTTCTTCAAAACGCTCCCGGTCTCTGTCTGAAATCAGTCCACCTGCGGATGCATTTCCCGGAATCAGAGAATCATTAACTCCCAGAAGGATCAGCGCCCGGATATCTTTCAGTCTCGTTCGCTCAATATCTCCTGCCATCACTTCATCCAGACTTGGCGGAATCACACCGATCCTTGCCTCTTCCATTCCGGCGTCCAGAAGCTCCCTGTACTCTTTGAGGGCAATCCGCTCATCTCCAAGAAGACTTACAAACTTGTCAAACAGCTCCATCACCACACGATAGATCTGTGCATATTCTTTTGCAAGTGCAAGCTCACCTGCTTCTGTAAATTGATTCTCCAATACTTTTACCTGCTTCTGGATTTCTTCTTTTTCCAGAAATTCACAGATTGCAAGCGTCACATCCCGCACTGTCTTCTGACGCTGCTTTAAGACAAACACCAGATCTTCTGTTTTTTCCACAAAGCGTACCCGGAGATGATTCAGTACCTCCAAATCTTCCTCTGTCGTATCCTTCGCTCTGCGGATCCATTTTTCCTGCCATTTTTTGTAGCCACGGATGCCAAGAGCAAGTACATAATTTTCCAGAAGATCCAGTTCCTCACCGGTAAATCCGGTCAGATCCGTTCTTAAGAAACGAAACACACTTTCTGCCGAAAAATTCTGTTCTGTCATCGCAAGAAGACTCCGGATATACTCCACAAAAGAATTTAAAAGTACATTCCGCTTATAATCCATGAAAACCGGAATCTCATACTCCCGGAAGGTCTTCTCGATCTCATCCGCATAGAGATTCATGTCACTTGCGATCACCGCGATCTCCCGGTAACGATATTCTTTCTTACGAATTAAAAAACGTATCCTCTGGGCAGCACATTCTACTTCCATCCTGGGATTTGTCGCTGCATAAATCCGCACATTTGACTGCTTTTCCCTGTAAGTCCTGCCACTGTAACGGAACAGTTCCTTCTCCAGAAATGCAAGTGCCGGTGCATTTCTAAAACGCCAGACCGGTTCCTGGTACAGACAGACCGGCTCTTCGACCAGCACCTTTTTCTCCCCTGCAATCCTCACAAGAGACGTCACCATCTGCTTGCTCAGCGCAAACAGCTGATACTTGTCTTTCAGCACGTAAGGATCTTCCCTCTTATCCATCGTAACAGTAATCATCACCTTCTGACAATGCTGCAGCATTTCCCCCAGCACCTTATTCTGAAGCGGCGTAAACCCGGTAAATCCATCCAGTGCGATCACACTGTCTTTCAGCATTCTCGATTTGTCCATCACACTGCTGAGAATATCCAGAATTTCTTCTTTTGTAATATATTTATCTGCAAGATATTCTTCAAATGCCTGATACATCACCTGGATATCCTTCAATTTCCAGGCAAGATACGAAGACTCATCTGCCTCCGTGATCATATCATCCATGCCATCCGGGGAAATATTGTACTGCGTCAGCTCGGAAATAACGGATTTCACCTCACTGATGTAACCTGGCTTTTTAATATTTCCTTTTAAAACCTTTAGCGAATCTTCTTTTTTCCCCGCGAGTCGCCTGAGGATCAGATTCTTTCCTTCATCATCCAGAATCTCCCTGCTTCCATTCCCTGTTTCTTCCAGAACACGAAAAGCAAGACGTGCAAAGCTCAGCACGTCTATGTTCATAATTCCATGTCTCGGATGCCGCAGGACCAGTTCCTTCTGCGTCTGCATCGTGAACTGTTCCGGCACCAGAATAATATAATTAGTATCAGGATGTTTCATCGATTCCCGAATGATATGTTCATATAGATAATGTGACTTGCCCGAACCGGGATTTCCAAAAATAAACTGTAAAGCCATCTGTTATACCCTCCCGTCAAGCTCTTTCGGCACGTATGCAGATACATGGATTCCATCTTCTTTGTATTCTTCCTCCAGCAGTTCTCCATACTTCCGGATGAGCTGGATTTTCCCGGATTCCTGATAAGAATAAACTCGTTCGATATAAATTTTCTGCTCCCGCAGGATCTCTTCTATTGCCTGAAGAAGTGCTTCCAGACCTTCTCCGGTCTTTGCAGACACCTGTACGATCCGGTCTGCCTTAAAGTCCCGTACCGTCAGGCTCTCCCCGATCCTGTCCATCTTGTTAAATGCCGTGACCACCGGTTTGTCCATTGCCTCCAGACGCTGCAGTGTCTCATACACCACATACATCTGCTCGTCCATCTGTGGATTGGATGCATCGACTACATGCAGGATCAGATCCGCATACTTCGCTTCTTCCAGCGTACTTTTAAATGCATCGATCAGATGATGAGGCAGCTTCCGAATAAAGCCTACCGTATCTGTCAGAAGAATCTCCTGTCCACTTGGCAGCTTCCGGCTTCTTGTCGTCGGATCAAGAGTTGCAAAAAGCTGATCCTCCTGCAGCACACCGGCTCCGGTCAGTGTGTTGAGAAGCGTGGACTTTCCGGCATTGGTATAACCGACAATTGCCACGACAGGAATCCGGTTCTTCGTCCGCTGTTCGCGTGTCAGTTCCCGGTGTCTCTTCACCTCCCTGAGTTCACGGTTCAGCTGTGCGATCCGGTTCTTGATGAGTCTCCGGTCCATCTCCAGCTTCTTTTCTCCCGGTCCTCTGGTTCCGATTCCGCCTCCCAGACGTGACATCGCCCTTCCTGCCCCGGTAAGCTGTGACTGCCGGTACTTAAGCTGTGCCAGTTCTACCTGGATCTTTCCTTCACTTGTAGAAGCCCGTCCTGCAAAAATATCCAGAATGACCATCGTCCGGTCCATTACCTTCACATCCAGAATATCCGTCAGATTGTTCATCTGTGCCGGAGACAGCTCATCATCACAGACGATCCCGGTTGCGTCAAGCTCCCACAAAAGTTCCCGGATCTCCTCAATCTTGCCTTTTCCGACATAAGTTCCCGGATGGACAAGCTCTCTTTTCTGGATCACCCGTCCGACCGCTTCCGCACCTGCTGTCTTCACCAGATCCTTTAACTCATCCAGAGAATCTTCCGTGTCATCATTCTCCCTCGTACTGACACCGACCAGAATTACCCTTTCCTTTTCTTCTTTTATTTCATAAAGTGCCATATTATTCTCCCCTGCCAGATTTCTTTCCATCCCGCATCAGCTCTGCTCATCCGATCCGCTCTACTGCTGATTTCCTTCCGAAATCTGTGTATTTAAAAATTCCTGCTCTTTCAGCGCTTTTTTGTCATCCGGATTTGCTTTCAGATAACTTTCCAGCTTCTTTTTTGCAGTCTGGTAATCCCCTGCTTTTTCATAGGCAACTACCAGATTATATGCCATTTCTTTTAGCAGCTCTTTTCCTGCGCCAGAAAGCTCCTGCCCATTTTCAAAATAATAAACTGCTTTTTCCGGTTTATCCAGTTCCAGATCGCAGATTCCCAGAATATTATAAAGAGTTGCCGTCTCTTCCGTTCCATTCTTCAGTGCTTTTTCCAGTGCCTTCTCTGCCTTTTCATACTTTTTCTGTTCCCAGTAGCAGAGTCCGAGTCCGCGATAAGCCTCTCCCAGATTCTTCTTTTTGTCTACCGCATCCTGGAATTCCACCTCTGCATTTTTATAGTCTTTTTCTTCCAGATACTTCGTTCCTTTTTTTACGGAACCGGCGCATCCCGTTACTGTCATACAAAGTGCCACAAGGATCCCTATGATTACCTTTTTCTTTCTTCCTGCTGTCACTGTTATCGTTTCCTTCCTTCTATATTGATATATCGTCTGTTATTCCAGAATATGTTCCATTCCCTGGTTCATGATGGTCTGGATATGATCATCAGCAAGGGAATAGAACACCGTTTTTCCTTCCCGCCTGTTCTTCACAAGCTTCATCTGCTTGAGCAACCGGAGCTGATGGGAAATCGCGGACTGCGTCATTCCAAGAACTTCCGCCAGATCACAAACACACATCTCAGACTGAAAAAGAACACATAAGATCCGGATCCGTGTAGTATCCGCAAATACCTTAAAAAAATCAGCAAGGTCCTTCAAAACTTCTTCATCCGGTATATGCCCCTCTGCCTTATGTACAAGTTCTTCGTGTATACAAAATGTATCACAACATTCTACTTCTGTCTTTTTCATAGTTACCCCTTTCATATGAACAAGTATTCATATATCTATTATGCCAAATGATCTCTTTACGGTCAACTGTTTCCATTGATTCCGGCATGCAAAGTAAAAACAGACGTTACTGTTCACAGTACCTGTGACCAGCAACGCATCTCGCCATTTTAAATCGCCTTTGGCGATGGGCGAGATGCCATTCAGGATAAAAGTGCATCCTCCGTGCCAATCAGCGTAGTGATTGACACGGGAGTGAACAGAAACAAACAGACTGCAAATAAATCTTCACAGTCTGCCCGAAATCTCTATTTTTATTCTTTACAGTTCATCAATCTGCCAGTCAATCGGCTCTACACCATGCGCCTCAAGGAATTTATTGGTCTGGCTGAACGGTTTGCTTCCGAAAAATCCACGATACGCAGAAAGCGGACTCGGATGCGGTGCTTCCAGGATCAGATGGTTCGGATTGGTCAGCATTCTCTTTTTCATCTGTGCCGGTCTTCCCCACAGGATAAATACGATTGGTCTGTCCTGAGTATTAAGTACACGGATTGCTGCATCTGTAAATTCTTCCCAGCCAATTCCACGATGTGAATTAGCCTGATGCGCTCTTACCGTAAGAACCGTGTTGAGAAGAAGTACTCCCTGCTTCGCCCATTTCACCAGATTGCCATGGCTTGGGATCGTACATCCCAGATCATCATGCAGTTCCTGATAAATATTCACCAGTGACGGTGGAATATCAACCCCTGGTTTTACAGAAAAGCTTAAGCCCTCTGCCTGTCCATCTCCATGATATGGATCCTGACCGAGGATCACAACCTTGACATCCTTAAGCGGTGTCAGATGAAATGCATTGAAAATGTCATCTGCCGGAGGATATACCCGGTGTGTACGGTATTCCTGATTCACTGTCTCAAACAGTTTCTTATAGTATGGCTTGGAAAATTCACCTTTCAGTACATCCAGCCAGTCATTGTTAATTGCTGCCATATTCCCCACCTTTTCTCTACAGACGTACCGATACGCCTTTTTCTCTCAAATATTCTTTTACTTCTCTGATCTCCAGCTCTTTATAGTGGAACAGGGATGCCGCAAGCGCCGCGTCTGCCTTTCCCTCTTCACCAAGTGCTTCGTAGAAATGCTCCAGATTACCTGCTCCTCCAGATGCGATCACTGGAATTGATACATTTTCCGCGATCGTCCTTGTCAGCTCCAGATCGTATCCGGCCTTCGTGCCGTCACAGTCCATACTGGTCAAAAGAATCTCTCCTGCACCAAGCGCTTCTACTTTCTTCGCCCACTCGACCGCATCAATCCCCATATCAATGCGTCCGCCATTTTTATAAATATTCCAACCGCTGCCGTCTGCCCTTCTTTTCGCATCAATCGCGACAACCACGCACTGGCTTCCAAACTTCTCTGCTGCTTCCCGGATCAGTTCCGGTCGGTTGATCGCAGAAGAATTGATGGAAATCTTGTCCGCACCTTCCCGGAGCAATGCCTTAAAATCGTCAACGGTCCGGATTCCACCACCTACCGTAAATGGAATAAACACACACTCCGCAACTTTACGCACCATGTCAACCACCGTGCTTCTGTCGTCCGAAGATGCCGTGATATCCAGAAATACCAGTTCATCCGCACCTGCCTTATCATAAGCCTTCGCAATCTCAACCGGATCTCCTGCATCTTTGAGATCCACAAAATTCACACCTTTTACAACCCGTCCGTTCTTCACATCAAGGCATGGGATAATTCTCTTTGTAAACACTGCCTGCCCTCCTACAATTCTACAAAATTTTTCAGTATCTGAAGTCCTGTATCACTGCTCTTTTCCGGATGGAACTGGCAGGCAAATACATTCCCCTGTTCAACCGAAGCATGAATATGTGTGCTGTACTCGGTTGTCGCTTTTACAATACTTTCATCTGCTGCTTTTAAATAGTAGGAATGAACAAAATATACATACGGCTCTTCCGGAAGATTCTCAAACAGCCGACCATTGTTCTGGAGTTTCAGTGAATTCCATCCCATATGCGGGATCTTAAGGCCCGGACAGTCCGGAATTCTAAGGATCTCTCCTTTTAGAATACCAAGGCCTTCCACACCTGGCGTCTCGTCACTTCTTTCAAACAAAAGCTGAAGCCCAAGACAGATTCCAAGAAGCGGGATCTGTCTCTTTGCTACTTCACGAAGCACTTCATCCAGTCTATATTTTTTCAGATTATACATGGCATCGCCAAATGCGCCGACTCCCGGAAGGATCACTTTATCGGCAGAAAGTATTTCTTCTCTGTCCCTTGTGATAACCGCATCCTCACCGAGATATTTTAACGCTTTTTCTACACTTTTAATGTTTCCTGCATCATAATCAATAATCGCTATCATCCGCATACCCTCACGATTTTATATTCTTTTAGTTATTCAAAAGAGCTTTTGCCGCTCATTGCACAATCTTCTTCCCTGTGTCAGTCAGCAATCAGCTCTTTTATAATGTACCACGTTACAGTGTGAATTGCAAGATTCGCGTTTATTTCATGTCCAGTTCAAACCAGAACTCAACCCCATTGGTATGATTGATCGCACCGTATCCTTTTCCAAAGGAGTCCATGATCGCTTTCACAATGGAAAGCCCGATACCATTTCCACCGTATTCTCTGGTTCTTGCCTTATCGACCTTATAGAATTTCTCCCAGATATGTGGCAGATCTTCCTCCGGAATCGGCGTTCCGGTATTGAATACGGTAATTTTTGCCACATCATTTTCCTGGGTGATCTTGATCTCGATCACCTTCTCACCATCAACATGGTTCAGGGCATTATTGACATAGTTCCGGACAACCTGCTCAACCTTAAACTCATCTGCCCAGACATAAATCGGGTTCTTGTGTCGGAAAATCACCTGCGCTTCCTTCTGCTCGATCAGAATATCCAGACTCTGCAGGACACCCGAAATCAATGAAGTAATATCAAACCGTTCAAACTGTACATCATCCTCGCCAAATTCCAGCTGGTTCAGGGCAAGCAGATTCTTCACCATACGGTTCATCTTGCCTGCCTCGTCCATAATGACTTCACAGTAGAATTCCCGGCTCTCCGGATCATCATTGACGCCTTCTTTCAGACCTTCTGCATATCCCTGGATCAGGGCAATCGGCGTCTTCAGTTCATGGGAAACATTCCCCAGGAATTCGCTTCGCATATTTTCTCGTTTTTCTTTCTGCTCGATGTCTTTCTGCAATTTATAGTTGGCTTCTTTCAGATTGGAAATCGTCTGCTCAAGCCTCTCTGACATCCGATTAAAGTTCTCTCCCAGTACACCGATTTCGTTGCTTCCGCCACTGGTATATTTTGCATCAAAATCCAGATCGGCCATCTTCTGTGAAAGTGTTGCAAGCTCCTTGATCGGCTCCGTGATCCTTTTTGAGAAATACCACGCAAGCAATACACTCACAAGAATCACACATCCGCCGACGACTCCGATAAATCTGTTAAAAATCGTGACTGCCGAACGAATACTCTCCAGTGGGCTTCGCATGATAAAAATATCACCATTGTCAAAGTTTCCCCACATAGTCAGATACTCTGTATTGTTTTGCGGATCAACAGACTTGCAGATATCATAACTGTCTGTTTTTTCCAGAACCTCCTGATGATTCTTATCGTACAGATATCCGAAAAGCTGTACGACCATCATCTGTTTTTCTCTTACATTAGTATAAACCACATTGTATTCTGAATCGATGACTGCAATGGAAATATTATTTTTCTCTGTAAGTCTTCCCAGGTCTTTTTCCGGTGTCTCAGAACTGATTGTCCCGTTCTCCACACCTTCCTGCACCATTGTATAAACCTTTATAAATTCTGATTTCTTATTGGAAATATAATATTTCTCCAGAAAGCTTCCGTTGACGATCATAAATACAACGATCATAAACAGAATCAAACCTACAAAAACGGTCAGCATCTGTCTTTTTATTGAATGTTTCATGACTGTACCTCGAATTTATACCCCATCCCCCAGATAGTCTTGATATAATCTCCTTTATCACCAAGTTTACTTCTCAGCTTCTTTACATGGGTATCAATGGTTCTGGCATCCCCGAAATAATCGTAATTCCATACATTGTTAAGAATCTTCTCTCGCGATAAAGCGATCCCCTGATTCTCCACAAAATAAGTCAGAAGTTCAAACTCTTTGTAACTGAGTTCGATCGGCTTTCCATCGATCTTCACCATATGTGCTGCTTTATCAATCTCGATTCCGTCCGCATGAAGCAGATCATCCGAAGCAAGCGCATTGGTTCTGCGCAAAATCGCAGTAACTCTTGCAACCAGAATCTTCGGGCTGAACGGTTTGGAAATGTACTCATCCACACCGAGTTCAAATCCCTGAAGCTCGTCCCTCTCTTCACTTCTTGCGGTCAGCATAATGATCGGAACCTTGGATTCTTTACGGATCTCACGGCAGGTCTGCCAGCCATCCATATGCGGCATCATGACATCCAGGATGATCAGCGCAATATCTTTTTCCTCATAAAAAATGTCCATTGCTTCCATACCGTCTCCTGCTTCGAGTACAGCATATCCTTCTCTTTCCAGGAAATCGCGCACCAGTTTGCGCATACGGCTTTCATCATCTACTACAAGAATTTTCAGTTTATCCATAACTCTCACGGGCTCCTTTTTATCACTTTATTTTTAATTATACACCAGAATAGCAGATAATTGTGTTCTTTATGTGAAAGAGGAACAACAGGATCATAGTTTCGTATTTATTTTTATCCTAAAAAGCCAAGATGCTCTAACAAAATCTTCAGACCAAGAAGAATAAGGATGACCCCACCGACGATTTCGGCTTTGTTCTTATAGCGGGCTCCAAAGACGTTACCAATCTTTACTCCGGCAAAGGAAATGATGAAGGTCACGCTTCCGATAAAACAGACCGCCGGAATGATATTTACCTTAAGAAATGCAAAGGTAATTCCTATAGCGAGTGCATCAATGCTGGTTGCTACTGCGAGAAGGAACATGGTCTTCACATCCAGACTTGCATCAGCTTCCTCTTCGTCATCACCCAATGCTTCACGAATCATATTTCCACCAATCAGCGCAAGTAATACAAATGCGATCCAGTGATCTATAGAAGCAATTGCTTCCTGGAACTGCGCTCCTAAAATATAACCAATTGCCGGCATCAATGCCTGAAATCCGCCAAACCATAATCCAACAATAGCCGCCTTTTTGAAAGTGCACTTCGGCATAGCAAGTCCTTTACAGACAGAAACTGCAAATGCATCCATGGACAGCCCTACTGCAATCAAAAACAATTCAATTAAACCCATAATTTTTCTCCTTTTTAAAGCTAATCATCTTATCCAATGTGAAAATAATTGTCTGCGGCAGTGCTTTGCCTGCACTTGGCTCATCGTATCTAATCGAGCAGGCTGACTCCTACTCGATTTGTATACTTTGTACACCATCTCGCTTAACAGCTCGATGATGTACATTCGCCAAATGCAGATCCTTGTGCAAGCACAAATCTGCACCTGGCTCATCGTATACACAAAAAAAGACTTATTCGCAGCATAAAAATACTACGAATAAGTCTCATTATTTAAAGCTATGCCAGACAGCCATTGCCGTCAGTATGTTGACAAAGCTACGTCATCGCGCCAACTACTCCCTTATCGATAAAAATTATTATATCGGGCAGGTTCTTTTCTGTCAAGTCTGATTCTCTACAAATTCAGATCAGACTCATTCTCCAAAATCAGCTTTTGACCGCTATGCCATGATTGGCTTTAATGCTTCTGCGAATTTGTCTTTCTTTGCCTGTGCTTCTTCCAGATCTTTTCCAAGTGTTGTGTAATAGATCTTAATCTTCGGTTCTGTTCCTGAAGGACGAACAATAACAGTCTCGCCATCTTCCAGTTTATAGATCAGTACATTAGCAGAAGGAAGTCCGGTTTCTTCTGGTTTGGTGTAATCTGTAACAGATGCAACTTTGATTCCGGCTACTTCTGTGAGCGGATTCTTACGAAGATTTTCCATGATACTCGCCATCTTGTCCATTCCGCTAAGTCCCGGGAATTCAAAGCTGTCTACTTTGTTCAGATAACGTCCGTACTGCGCGTAAATTTCTTCCAGTCTCTGCTTCAGTGAGCTTCCGATGCTTCTGTAGTAAGCTGCCATTTCACAGATCAGCATAGATCCGATTACAGCATCTTTGTCACGTACATATGGTCCTGCAAGATATCCGTAGCTCTCTTCAAATCCGAAGATGAAACGATCTACTTCTCCGGCTTCTTCAAGCTGTGCGATCTGGTCACCGATCCATTTAAATCCGGTAAGTACGCTTCTGAGTTCTACACCGTAATGCTCTGCAACTGCATCTGCAAGCGGAGTAGATACGATTGATTTTACAGCAACTGCTTTCTCAGGCATGGTTCCTTTTTCAATACGTCCTGCACAGATGTAATCGAGAAGCAGAACACCGACTTCGTTACCACTTACCAGTTCGTAAGAACCATCCGGGCACTTCATTGCGATACCTACACGGTCTGCATCCGGGTCTGTTGCAAGCATCAGATCTGCGTCTGTCTCTTTTGCAAGGTTAAGTCCAAGCTCCAGAGCTGCAAAGATTTCCGGGTTCGGATAGCTGCAGGTTGTGAAGTATCCATTCGGATATTCCTGTTCCGGAACGATTGTGATATCTGTGATTCCGATATCTTTTAATACCTGTGTTACCGGTACAAGTCCTGAACCATTGAGCGGGCTGTATACAAGTTTCAGTCCTGCTGTCTTGCAAAGTCCCGGTCTTACCTGACGTGATTCAATTGCTTCATAGAGTGCCTTCTTGCAGTCATCTCCTACAAAACGGATCAGTCCTTTTTCTACACCTTCTGCGAAGGATATGTATTTTGCACCTGTGAGGACATCTGTCTTCTGGATCTCAGCATATACGATTGCTGCTGCATCATCTGTCATCTGGCATCCGTCCGGTCCATATGCTTTGTAACCATTGTATTTTGCCGGGTTGTGGGATGCAGTTACCATAACACCTGCATTACAGTTATAATAACGTGTCGCAAATGAAAGTGCCGGTACCGGCATCAGCGCGTCATAGATTCTGACATTGATTCCGTTTGCTGCCAGAACACCTGCTGCTGTCTTTGCAAATACATCACTCTTCAGACGGCTGTCGTAGCTGATCGCTACAGTCTGTGTGCCACCCTGTGTCTTAACCCAGTTCGCCAGTCCCTGTGTTGCCTGACGTACTACATAAATATTCATACGGTTCGTTCCTGCTCCGAGAACTCCACGAAGTCCTGCTGTTCCAAACTTCAGAGCTACAGCGAAACGATCTTTTATCTCTTCGTCATTTCCTTCAATTCTCGCTAATTCCGGACTCAGATCGGCATCTTCCAGATCTGCTTCCAGCCAACGTTTGTACTCTTCCTGATACATCTTGACCACTCCCTACTATAATTTGTTCTTATTTTTGTACATTTTGACAAAAATATACTTTAAATATACCATATCTTTGACTAACCCGCAATGATTTGGGCGAGAAAAGTCCGTTAAAGCACCGTTAAATTTCAGCTTGAACAATATGTCCAAAATTCATTTCATCTTTAAATAAATCGTACACATAGTCCGGGCTTTCCAAATACAATCCCGTTTCTTTATCTGTAAGTTTTTCGAAGACCTCTGAATTGTAAAATTTATTCATCGCTTCATCATATTCTATTTTTTGATCGGTACTAATCATATCAACAATATCCTGTATCAAATATTCCATTAACAGATCCTTTTTACACATCTTTACTCATCACCTTTCGCAAAAGTTTCACACTTTTTTCTGTATGAAAAGAATATTGTGAAGAAGTTTCTTTATAAATCATTCCTTTTACCAATGTCTCAAAATCTATAATTTCATTCTCATATTGCCGGAACAGTAAAGCCATATTATCATCTGCAACAGGTCCTATAACAATATCGTATTTATTGTCTTTATTACACAAAACATTTTTGATATCAGTAAATACTCTGCTCCTATTATTCATTACAAATCTTGCCCATTCTTCTGTTGTTTGTATCCCGAAATTTTTAATTTTAAGATCTTTGAGATCTTTGAAATCTTTGAAATCATCATCTATTTCATATATATTTACAATCGGCTTTTCCCCATAAATTCTTGCTACTCTTATTGCCATTTTTTCAGCCTGTTTTTCAATATCTGTCAGATAAAATCCCTGTCCAAAATCCTTGTATGGTCTGCACATTGCCAGATTTATATTATCAATCGCTATATTGCTCCCATGATACAATCTCATAATGTACCTCCATTTTTTTTGCATAAAATTCCCAAATCTTCTAATATTGTTTCAAAGTCCAGCGTATGTTCCACATCATAATTTTCTTTGATAAAAGCAATTCCTTTAAACTTGAAAAGATACTGAAATGCCTCTTTGCTACTTATCTGATATTTATGGGCAAATTCATTTACACATGCAATAGTAAAACCAATTTTTCTTTTCTGTTCACTCATCAAAACCACTCCCTTTCGGCATTAAATTTTGTGACACTCTTAATGTTTTACATTTCATCACACTTACCGATGAAATTGTTCTCTCACCATCATCAAAGCATATCCAAGTAAATTCTGACCTCTCCACTTATCCATATCAAATCTGTTCTCATCTTTCATGGATAGACCAATTCCCCATATCTGATCTTTTACTGCACATTCTGCAAGTACCGCATCTTCTGTAGCACTCAGTTTCTCTTTCAATTCTTCATTTTGAGAAAATTTTGCCTTAAGTCCTTCGTAAACAATAATCTGTCTTACTCCATTCCAAACATTTTCATTGTATCCACGAACTTCCCGTCCTAATTTTTTAATTTTTGCCACATCATCTGTACCCAATATTTTATATGCTGTCTCGACATCCTGAAAACAAAGTGCTTTCCGATACATCATGAATTGTTCCATTGATGAAAATTTAATTCCATCCACTTCAAACTCTGATAAATACCAATTTCCTAAATATCCATTTTCTTCATCTGGATTATGAAAACAAATAATCTCCATCACTGTTCACCCAACCTTTCACTACAATCATACCAGATTTACATCTTCCAAACCATCTCCACGCCAACTTTCATCACCCCGGCAAGCACCATCACCCAGATTGGATTCATCTTCACCTTCCTGAGCAAGATCACACATACTACAAATATCCCAACCATCAGCCAGTTGGTACCAGATATCACCATTTTCCCGGAAGATCCCCAGAATGCTGTCTGTAAAATGGAAATCCCCGCCGAACCGATCAGTGCAACCACCGCCGGTCTGATTCCTCCAAGTATTCCCTGCAGCATATCCATTTCCCGGTATTTTAAATACAGTTTTGCAATAATCGTCACAATCACGCAGGACAGTGTGATATATCCAAGTGTAGCCACAACCGCTCCCGGCATTCCGGTCAGTTTCATTCCAACAAAGGTTGCTGCATTGATCGCAATCGGTCCCGGTGTCATCTGGGAAATGGTGATCAGATCCGTAAATTCCGTCATACTGAGCCAGTGATGCACATTTACGACCTGCCCCTGGATCAGTGGAAGTGCCGCATATCCACCTCCAAAGCTGAACAAGCTGATCTGAAAAAAGCTTAAAAATAATTGTATATAAATCATACTCTTTTCCTCCGTCTGTTCCAGATTGTCCGGATTACACCAAAAACTCCACTTGCAATCACAATATAAATCACATTGATTCCCAATACACAGGCTGCTATAAATGCTGCAATCATAACAATCGTTGCCACATTATCTTTCTTTTTTACGATTCCGCATCCCATTTCATAAGTAACCGAGGCAATCACAGCTCCGACACCTGCCTGCATCCCTTCCAGCATCTGACTCACCAGATAATTATCCCGAAATGCATGATAAAAAGCAGATATCACAGAAATGATCACAAATGGCGGAATGATCGTTCCAATAATTGCAACCAGTGCGCCTGTAAAACCCGCAAGCTTATATCCAACCACAATTGCTCCATTTACCGCAATCGGTCCCGGTGATGACTGCGCAATTGCCACCAGATCCAGCATTTCATTCTCTTCAATCCAATGATAATCATCCACAAACTTTTTCTTCATCAGCGTGACGATCACATAACCGCCGCCAAATGTAAATGCACTTAGATATAATGTAGACAGAAAAAGTTTAACCAAAACTTCTCTTTTATTCTCCATAATTTTTCTCCTCCACCCATTAGTATATCTTTGCTTTATACAGATGTAAATTAAAATCCAGGTAAATTTCAAAACCTTTCCAATACAATTTTACAAAACCTTTCCAATACAATTTTACCTCTTGACTTTTCCAGCAATCCCATTTATCATATATAACATATCGATTTAGTAGGTTTATAAAAGGAGTGACACAAAATGAACATCTTATGCTTTGGCGATTCAAACACATATGGCTACAAACCGGACGGAACCGGCAGATTTGATACCGACACACGCTGGACCAGTCTGCTTCAGAAGAAACTTGGTGCTGACCACCGCGTGATTGAAGAAGGGCTGTGTGGAAGAACCACCGTATTTCAGGATGATCTTCGTGAGGGACGCCGTGGACTTGATCTGATCGGCATCACTATGGAAATGCATAATCCCATCGATCTCCTTATCCTTATGCTTGGGACCAACGACTGCAAATCCAGATACAACGCTTCCGCCGGAACCATTGCCAAAGGACTTGCACAGGTCATTCAGAAAGCCCGGAAAAATGCTTCCCAGCCATTTGACTTTCTCGTCATTTCACCGATCCATCTGGGCGAAGGTGTTGGCGAACCTGGTTTTGATCCGGAATTTGATGAGAAATCTGTAGAAGTGTCTAAAAGACTTGCAGAAGAATATCACAAGGTGGCACTTCTGCATCATGCAGCATTTCTGGATGCCTCCGCATTTGCCACTCCGAGCGCGACAGACCGGGAGCATCTGGACGCGGCCGGTCACGCTGCACTTGCTAATGCGATCTATGAAAAAATTATCGATATGCAAAAAGAACTGGAAAAAGCGGTATAGATCACCGATATGCTCCCTCTCAGGCAGACAAGTGAAATAATAAAACTTGTTGTCTGAAAGGGGCATATCACAATCTATACCGCTCTTCACATGCTTTCTTAAATATGAATTCTCATCACATTGATCACAAATCCAATCGCTCCAAGTGCCAGAAACACAAGCGCAGCTCCTGCTGCCTTTTTTCTTGTTTCAATCTTTTCCTGATCTTCAATGCTCATATTCTGAACCGGATAGTTTCTCCTTCCGATCAGATAAAGAATCAGTCCACTTGAATTATTTCCATTCATCGCCCAAAATCCCCAGAACTTCGGGTGCTTTAAGCCTCTTGCTTTTGCATCCAATACCGTCATCTGATAAATCTGCCATGCGGTGCAGATTGCGCCCACCAAAGCGATTGCTCCGCTTGCTACTGCTGCCATTTGATTCCATTCCATAATTATCTGTCTCCTAAATCCGTTTGATAATCTGATAGAGCAGCGCTGATGAGCTCATGATCACCACGCAAAATACAATTACCAGATAATAGGTCCCTTCCGGCAACAGCATATTCAGCGCGATCAAAAGTATCATCAATACAATATTTAAAATAATTGCTCCAGTCAGTTTTTTGTTGCTTTTTACAACGTTAGTACTTTCTGCCAGATGTTCTGTCATCTTCTGATCTCCTTTCAACAGTTCATCAAGACTTACGGAATAAAGATCACTAAGCGCAATGACACTGATAATATCCGGATAGGATTTTTCATTTTCCCAATTGGAAATCGTCTGGCGTGAAACATCGATTTCCTCTGCTGCCTTCTCCTGCGTAAACCCGGCCTTGATCCGTGCATTTTTTAGTTTCTTCCCTATTTCCATAATTCCTGTTTCCTCCTTTCACGGACATCATTCCATATAGAACACCAAAAGTCTATCAAACATCTTTTACAGGTGGCATTTTTGCATGTCAAAATCCTTTTACACCGGCAAATATACCTGTATCTTACCATCTGGTGGCGGTTGTATCAAGAAAACTATGGCACTTTCTCCCCGCATCTGTTAAAATAGGATTTCAGAAACGGAGGTTTTGAAATGCTAAAATCCTATGTCTGTTTTGACCTGGAAACAACCGGGCTTGACCCACTTTATAATGAAATTATTGAAATCGGAGCACTGAAAGTCCGTGACGGAAAGGTTGCCGAACGTTTTATGGAATTCATTCATCCGCAGGAAGAGATTTCCCCGATGATCACGAATCTCACCGGCATTACGAATGAAATGGTTGCAAATGCCAGACCTGCCGATGCTGTGATCAGTGATTTTCTTGAATTCTGTGAGGATGATGTCCTGATCGGTCACAATGTCGGCTTTGATTACAGCTTCATGAAATCAGGTGCTTCCAATTTAGGACTTACTTTTGAAAAATTTGGAATCGACACATTTAAAATCGCCCAACGCACCTTAAAATCACTTCCATCCAAAAGTCTCTCCAGTCTGTGTGAATACTACCAGATTGAAAATAAAGCTGCGCACCGCGCCTACTATGATGCGCTTGCCACAGCAAAACTGTATCAGACACTGGCACACTATTTCGAAAATGAGGATCCTTCTCTTTTCAAGCCACAGCAGCTTACATACAAAGTAAAAAAAGTGCAGCCTGCCACAGCAAAACAGGTCGCACTTTTGCAGAGACTGTGCAGCCAGAAGAAAAAAGCACCGGAATGGAATCCGGATACCATTACCCGAAGCGAAGCATCCCGGCTGATTGATTCTCTATTAAAAGCATAAATCCCAGTCATAGATTTCAATGATTCCAAAAATCAAAAAGATAGAATACGTTTTAAAGAATCTATTTCCTTCTTCTAAACGTACTCTATCTTTTTCTTATCCCAGATATGCGATTGCCTCTTCTCTCGAAAGCCAGACATGAATCCCGCCGCCGGAATCTACAAACCGGTCTGGATTGAAATTCTCTGCATATGCCATCTGCCCTACTCTGTAATAGAAATTTTCGTCCACGTAAGAGTGTGCCTCCGTATAATTTTCTTTGCCATCTATAGAATCAATCGTCAGTACCTTTGCCTTTTCGCAGCGGATCTCCTCTCTCGTTCCCGAAACGCGCCTTGCATCCTCTGGTATCAGAAGCAGGACGATCCGGCATCCATAACAGACCTTCCATCCAAGAAACGCTCCCTTTTCCGGACATGACATCCAGAAATGCTTTGTCGTCTCATCCGCCTGAATTCCAGTCAGATCCGCCTGATAAAAAGCGGCAGAATATACATCTGCTCCCCGGATATCCGCATCTCGCAGATCACAGCCTCTGAAATCTGCTGACTCGAGAATCGCATTTTGCAAATTGCATCCAGAAAGACTGGTTTTCATTTTGGAACCATCCGGGAGAATCAGTTCACCAAAAAGAGCATTCCGCGCCGTTATCCCGGAAAGGTCTGCCCCGTCAAATGTAATTCCTTTAAAATCGCAGTCATCGAAATTGATATTCTGCAGATTCCAGCCACCCAAATCCATATTTTCAAAGGAACACTGGTTTAAATCAAGTGTCTCTCCCGCTACTCTGCTCTCCAGCATACTTTTTAACTCTTCTTCTCTGATCTTTCTCATCTGACTTTACCTGCCCGAAAATAAACTCTCCAAAATCTTACTTATTTACTTTCCAGTTTTCCAGAAGTTTTAATTCTATTTTCGTTCCATTCGGTAATGAAAACCAGTGGTCATTGATTGCTTTTACCGGATAAGCTTTGATCTTTTCCATCGTCTCTTCTACAGAATCTACCGCAATCGAAATATGGTCGTATCCATTTTCTCCTTCTGTATTGATCTCTTCCATTTCGCAGAGCTGGATTCCTTCTTCGTACCAGCATTTTCTTCCCGGCTTTTCACCGATTTCTCTCCACATATGCATTTCAAATACATCTTCAAAAAATTTCTGTGCGTCCTCATAAGATGCAGTTCGGATCGCTGCATGATCGATTTTTGCCATAGTCTATATCCTCCTGTTTTCGCAGTTTGTGTTCTATTTTAGGATAATTCATTTTGTGGTAGGGTGCAAGGAAAATAATGGCATGAGGGAATAGATAAAAGTTATTGACGAATAAGGCTGTAACACCAGTCTTCATGAAACTGGCGTTCAAGGTTATTGGTTGTGGGGGCGATGTGTGGGGATGTTCGTTATTGTATATGTAGAAGCTTTAAGACGTTAGATAATGTAAAACTTTCTGCTATGTAAAAAAAGAAGCCCCACACAAGGACTCCTTCTTTAGTAGCGGGAACTGGATTTGAACCAGCGACACCGCGGGTATGAACCGCGTGCTCTAGCCAACTGAGCTATCCCGCCATATGAAATTTACAACTTATGTTGTAGTGGGACCAATAGGGCTCGAACCTATGACCCTCTGCTTGTAAGGCAGATGCTCTCCCAGCTGAGCTATGATCCCTCATCACATTTATGCGACTTGTTTATTCTACTATTATTTTCTACAAATGTCAATACTTTTTTCAGTTTTTTTACAGATTTTCTCTTTTTCCGTCAGCATATCTCCCCCTTACTTCCTGCTTTCCAGACCATTACCTGTAGATTTCTTCCCAATGCTCTTTTGTCATAACATTCGTATGATCGACCCGCACCTCATGTAAAAGCGGCACAGGAACTTCATTACAGGTATGATGATAAACAAATCCCAGCTTTTCCTGCACTCTTTTTGATTTCAGATTGCCATCATAATAAGCGCACCAGATTGTTGTCATGCCAAGATCTTCAAATCCATGTCTCAATAACTCTCTGGAAGCTTCCGGCATATAGCCTCTTCCCCAGAATGGCTGTCCAAGCCAATATCCAAGCTCGCACTCATCGTCACGCTTTGTTTTATTCGTGTATCCATTCAGTTTCAGTTCCACAGCACCTATCGCAATATTATTTTCCTTTTCACAGATTGCGTAGCACTCTGCTCCATCAAATACATTTTTGATGACAGCTCTGCTTTCCTCCACACTCTTATGCGGCGGCCATCCTGCAGCAGGTCCGATCTCCGGATCTTTTGCATATTCAAACAGACTTTCCGCATCTTCCTCTGTCCATTTTCTCAGTATTAATCTTTCGGTCTTCAGCATACTCTTCCACCTCAGTCTTTATATTTAAATTTTTAATAAATTTGTTTTCTTCAATTCCTATTCTATACGTTAATCTGTTGTTTCAGTATATCATAAGGATTTTATATCTTCAACATTCCACATTTGAATGGTTATACGTAAAACGTATTTCAATAATTCATTTTTTCTATATATCGTCCTAATTATAGTTATTTTACGCATTTCTTCATATGCATTGACTAACTCATTCGTCATTTTGTACAATATTTTATATAGTTAGCAGCAAAATATACAGACACTAACAAATCGTCATTGTATAAAAGGAGGAAATGGAAATGGCTGATTATGTAAAAATGTGGGAAAATCTTGGAATGGATGTCAAAAATCATGACAATCTCTGCCAGGTTCTTCCGACAGCAGTTGGGGATGTATTTATGACACAGGAGAACCGTCCGAAAGCAATGGATTTCTGGGATATGGTTATTGCTGAAGTTCACGGTATCCGCCCGGCTGAACTCATTGAGGAACAAAAAAAGGGACGTAAGGTATTCGGAACCTTCTGCGTATATGTACCGGACGAAGTGATCATTTCAGCAAACGGTATCGTAACAGGACTTTGCGGTGGATCCCAGTTCTGGGTTCCGGATGGCGAAAAAGTCCTTCCGAAAAATGTCTGTCCACTTGTAAAAGCTTCTGTAGGAGCAAGACTTGGACGCACCTGCCCATTCTTCCGTATCGCAGATATGTATGTCGGGGAAACTACCTGCGATGGCAAAAAGAAAGCTTACGAGATTCTCGGAAAAGACGTTCCAATGCATATTATGGACGTTCCACAGATGAAGCGTGAGAAAGATATTATCAAATGGAAAGAAGAAATTACAGATTTTGCAAAGATTGTAGAAGAATTCACCGGAAACAAAATTACACCGGAAAACCTTGCGGAAGCAATCAATATCTGCAATGAGAAGCGTAAAGCTCTTCAGAGAGTTTATGACTGCAGAAAATCAAAATGTCTGCCAATTTCCGGACGAGATGCTCTGCTCATGACCCAGATTTCTTTCTTCGATGATCCGGTACGTTGCGCCCAGATGTGTAACCGTCTGGCTGACGAACTGGAACAGCGAATCAAAGATGGCGTATCCGTTGTACCGGAAGGTACAAAACGTATCCTGATCACGGGAACACCGCTTGCAGTTCCGAACTGGAAATTACATAACATCATCGAGACAAGCGGCGCTGCTGTTGTCTGTGAAGAGATGTGTACAGGAACAAGATATTTTGAAAATCTTGTAGACGAATCCGGTGAAACGCTGGATGAACAGTTCATGAATCTGTCCAAACGTTACATGAAGACAAACTGCGCATGCTTCACACCAAATACCGGACGTATCGACGACATTCTCCGTATGGTAGACGAATATCAGGTAGATGGCGTCATCGACTGCAGTCTGATGTTCTGCTGCCTGTACGACACAGAAAAGCTTGCAGTTTCTGAAGCACTGAAGGCGAAAAATATTCCGGTACTCTCTCTGGAAACAGATTACACCGATAAAGATGCTGAACAGCTTCGTACAAGAATCGGTGCATTTGTGGAGATGCTGAATCAGTAAAATGGAAGAAAAAAATAAACATATCCGTTATTATATTCTCTTTGACAATCACACACAGGGCATGATGCTCCATGAGCTTCTGGATAAGCAAGGTCTTCCTAACCGGATCGCACCTGCCCCACGTGACACTGACGGCAAAGCAGCCTGCGGGATGGCGCTTCTGATCCATCCGGATGACATTGATGCTGTCAGGACATGCATCGAAGAGAATCATGCCGAATATGTAAACATCGTTCCATTGGAAAACCAGTTGCAGAAAAAGAGAGACCGATATTGTTAAATGCAGAGTGTATGATAAATGAGGAGAGAGCATTTCGCTCTCTCCTCAAATTGGTGTTCTTTATTTGGAAAAGGCTTCTTGCTTCTGTATAGCATTTCTTTCACCTTTTGTCTCTTCATTTACATTTACTTGTGTACGTGACATATATTTCCAACATCCTTAATCGTCTCTCTTCTACTTCAATAACTCTGCTATATTTATCCTAAAGCCTGGATAAATTCCCACTGGTATTTCTTCATCGAATGAATACTGCATAAAATCTTCCGGTATTCCAAATGAATAAACCTGAACTCTTTCTTGTGTCGGATCAACAATCCAATATTCCCTTACACCAGCTGTACGATATTTAAACAACTTTGTCATATAATCCATGCGCTGACTACTTGGCGATACAATTTCAATAATCCAATCAGGCGCACCGTTGCATCCCTTATCATCTAACTTATTCGGATCACAAATAACTGACACATCCGGTTCAACATAATTTCTGTCATCTTCATTCAAAAATACTGCAAATGGAGCTGAATATACTTCACATTTTCCATTGTTATCTGAAATATATCTATCAATGATACTTGCTAATCTTGTAGATATTTTCTGATGCAATCTGCTTTGCGGTGCCATATCATAAATCGTCCCATCTATCAGCTCAGCACGCTGTCCTTCCGGAAGTTCATAAATATCTTTTGTTGTGTAAATATGTTCTTTTGGTAATGGCATATTTTCAGCTCCCTTCCTGTTTGAAATGAAAACCCGGTTTCATCGGGAAATTAAGGCTCAGAAGCCCTTATTTTACGGGGGATTTTCGACCTCGATTTTTTGATTTTGCTAAAATTTGCTTATTCTTCGCAAAATTTCCTCTCATACGATAATTCAGGATCTAATTTCACTTCCCAATCCATAATATCCTGTGGCTGGCACTGAAGCAACTGACATAAGTCCTCAATCGTTTTGGTACTTACATCATATATAAATTCTTTTCCATTATCTTTCGGATCATTCTTATAATCTTCAAGTTTCTTTTTTATTTCTTCAGGTGTTCCCGAACACATTTTAAGTTTTGCGAGAGTACTTTGTGGAATCAACCCTTTTTTATTATAATACTCCTTTCTCTTAGCTTCAAATGTTATCATAAAGCACCTACAAGATTTCCTAAAGATTTGAATTTTTGAGTTACAATTTTGACCACAATTTTTCCGATTTCAGGTGACTTCAAACGGTCTGAAACGGCATTTTCACCCCTTTTTAAGTATTAAAAAACCGCCGAAACATCACATTTTCAGCGGTTTTACAGGTATGGACCTGAGGGGAATCGAACCCCTGTCCGAAAGCTCTTCCATAAAGGCATCTCCCATCACAGTCATTCTTTTGACATTCCCTCCATAAGACGCCGAACAACAGGCTGCTTACTTTAGTAGCTTCATAAATTCTTCCATTCCCTCAAAGCTTTGGAAACGAAGTGCCTCATCTGGTCGAAGCCGGTTACTTAAGCGATGAGAGACTCAAGGCCGACTGCTGCAACTAGGCAGCGTACGCTAAATTTTCGTCTGCGTTTATATTTAGTTGGAACTTTTAACGTAGTGTCCCGCTACGGATGGCTTCCTTGACTTCCGTGCCCCCGTCGAAACCAGTACAAGCCCTGGTTCTTGGAAGCCGTATCATCAAAAATACGCTCCTGCAAACAAGATCCGTTCAGAAGTAATTCTTCTGCGCTCCCATTTGCTCTATATATTATATGCGGACATACCGGCTTGTGTCAAGGGATCTCCACATATATTTTACTCAATCTGGCTTATTCTGCCACATTTTATACGGATTATTATGAGCCATATTGTTAATGGAATAACCGTAGATTCCATCTTGTCATTCTAAAAATCATCAAAAATATTTTTAAAGATGTCATCCCCATACTTCTCATACAATTTTGCTGCCAGCTCATAACAATAATTCTCATCTCTCTGTGAGATAACCACAATGTTCATAGCCATTTCTTCGATTACAAGTGTATATACAACCCTTATTCCGATTCCACGATATTTTATTTTGAAAAAGCCCGTCAGGTTGTTTCCATTTTTATTCCCCAGCGGCTTCCCATACCCATTCGGACTTGGAAGTGGTGCTTTTGACACTTTCACAATTCCCGCCAATACCTGCGCCCGTATACTTCCTTCAATCTTTTTATAATCTTTTCTGGCTTCCTCTGTAATTTTTATTGTCCATGTCATTATTCAAACTCCACGCTCTCTGACAATTTCTCCAGTTCTTTCATGGAGAATCCCTCTTCCTTCACAAATTCTTCAAAAGAAGATGTCGGACTATCCACTCTGCTCTCTGCAAGCTTCAGTAATCTTATATTCTCAATCCTGTCCAGCAATTTTTCTAATTTGCTGATTTTTTCCTGTATATCTCTGTATTCGTTGATAGACACTACTACAGCAGTTGGCTGATTATTTTTTAAAACAATATATTCTGTATTATTTTCAGCTACATCATTAAAAATCTTTCCTGCTTTTCCCTGACTAAAATCAGATATTGATACAAGTCTGTCGGTTAAATCTAATAATGCTGTATTCATGAACTCATCCTCCTTAATTAGTTTCATTATACAATTCCTTTATATTATATGCAATATTTTAATTATAATTTACATCATTATTTTAACCTTTAAAAGGTCAAAATCCAACACATAATGCATTTTATTTATCAGAAAGTTCCAACACCGTTTCTTTCTACACAAAAATAGCGGAAAAGCATATTTACAAAATATACCATTCCGCTATTTTTTATACGGCTTATCAATGTATCTCTACATAATTTTACGCTTCTTTTGTCTTTCCCACTTCCAGCATTCCGCTCTTTGCAAGTGCCGGTCTCAGTGCATTGTAGATGATCACTACAACGATCGTAGAAAGAATCGCATTTACAAAGGTAGCAGCTGCGCTCCATTTTGCAAGAACCTCAGCCATCTGCTGCGGCTGTCCCAGAATGTACTGTTTGTAAAAGTATCCGACGATCGGATCTGCAATGACATTAAATGCAAGTCCGGCAACAGATGCCAGCAGGCTCCATTTGAAAATATATTTCTTATCGGTACTTTCATTGATCTTTGCGATCTTATGCGCTACAAGTCCTGTGATCAGTCCGATGCAGAGCTTCAGGATAAATGTCTTCGGTGCTCCGGTAATATAAATCGGATCCATCACATCCGCGATTCCCATTCCGATCGCTCCTGCAAGTCCGCCGTACCATCCGCCCAAAAGAAGTGCGGCAAGCACACAGAATGCATTTCCAAGGTGGATTGATGTTGCATCTCCTCCCGGCATCGGTATTTTAATCTGCAGATACGTAAAGATTACGTAGCAAAGTGCAGCAAACAGCGCTGTCTGCGCAATTTTCATAACGGTTGAATTTGTTTTCATAGTCTGTCCCATCCTTTCTCATTCCTTGTGAAATACTGTAATACATTAATTCATCAGGTTAGTGAACATTGTACCGCGTCACTGTCTCTGTAAAAATATACAATTCTCACTTTTTTCAAGGGGACAGTTTTGTTTTATCCGAAATTGCGGATCTTGAACTCTCTTTCTGCCTCACGCTTCTGGTCTTTTTTCGCGATATCATCACGCTTATCGTATAGTTTTTTACCTTTTGCCAGTCCGATCTCTACTTTGACAAGACTCTTGCTGAAATACACTTTCAGTGGCACGATCGCCATTCCTTTTTCCTTGGTCTTGCCGATCAGTTTGTTGATCTCCGATTTGTGAAGAAGGAGCTTTCTCACACGCAGAGGATCTTTATTGAAAATATTTCCCTTTTCGTATGGGCTGATATGCATTCCATAGATAAACACTTCCCCATCCTCAATACGGATAAAGGATTCTTTGATGCTGCATTTCCCCATGCGGAGGGATTTTACTTCCGTACCTGCAAGTGCAATTCCCGCCTCATAAGTATCCAGGATAAAATAGTCATGATACGCCTTTTTATTGTTCGCAATCATCTTGCCCTGCGCTTTTGCCTTAGCCATCTTCTCTCTCCTCTTTTCTTTCCTTTACAAGTCTAAAATCAATGGTTCTTGATATCTCATCACAATCGATCATCTTCACACGCACCTTCTGCCCCAGCTTGTAGGTCTTTCTGAGATGTGAACCGATCATCTGATAATGCTCTTCGTCGTAGTCATAATGATCGTCCGTCATGTTGGTAACATGCACCAGACCTTCCACGGTATTCGGAAGCTCTACATAGATTCCCCACTTCGTGATACCCGAAATAACTCCTTCAAATTCCTGTCCGAAGAAATTCCGCATATACTGTACCTTCTTCAGCTTCAGCGTCTCTCTCTCTGCCTCATCCGCACGGCGCTCTAAGGAACTTGTCTCCATCGCCACCTCCGGCAGGATTTTTTCATAATGATGCCTCTTTGCATCGTTCATCCTGCCCCTGAGATTATCTTTGATGATCCGGTGGATCTGCAGATCCGGATAGCGCCGGATCGGTGAAGTAAAATGCGTGTAATACTGGGTTGCAAGTCCGAAATGTCCGTCATTATCCGGCGAATATCTTGCCTGCTTCATGGAACGGAGTGCAAGCCTTGAGATCATGGCTTCTTCTGGAGTCCCCTCGATCTTGTCCAGAAGCTTCTGCACTTCTTTGGGACGGATCTCCTGTCCCCCTTGCATGTGCATGGTATATCCGAAATTCTGCAAAAATGTCACAAGCTTTTTCATCTTGTCATCATCCGGTGTTTCATGCACACGGTATAAGAATGGAATCTCCTGCCAGAAGTAATCCTCTGCAACCGTCTCATTTGCCACAAGCATAAAATCCTCGATGATCTTCGTCGCCACGTTGCGGTCGTATGCCTTGATATCCACCGGCTCACCGCTTTCATTTAAAATAATCTTTGCCTCCGGAAAATCAAAGTCGATTGCCCCTCTTCTGTGACGTCTTTCTCTCAAAATGTGTGACAGTTCTTTCATCAGTTCAAACATCGGGATCAGATCATGATACCGTTCGCATTCTGCCTCATCCCGATCCTCAAGAATCTTTTTCACACTGGTATAGCTCATGCGTTCATCCACATTTACCACAGTTTCCGCGATCTGGTGATCAACTACATTTCCCTTCGCATCAATGGTCATGATACAGCTCAGTGCCAGCCGGTCCTCGCCTGCGTTTAATGAACACATTCCATTGGACAGAACTCTTGGCAGCATCGGGATCACACGATCTGCCAGATAGACACTGGTACCTCTTTTCAATGCTTCCCGGTCAAGGGCGCTGTTCTCCTGCACATAATTGGTCACATCAGCGATATGCACGCCAAGAATATAACGGTCTCCCTCTTTTGTCAGAGTGATCGCATCATCCAGATCCTTCGCATCCTCGCCGTCAATCGTCACGGTCTGCCAGCTCCGCACATCCTTACGTCCTGCCATATCAGCGTTCGTCACTGCCTTTGCCACACGCTCTGCCTGATTCAGTACCTTCTCCGGAAATTCGGTTGGCAGATCATATCCTTTGACAATCGACAAAATATCAACTCCCGGATCGGTCACATGCCCCAGGATCTCTACGATCTTTCCTTCCGGCTTCTTTCCATTCTCCCCATAAGAGGTCAGCTCGACCACAACCTTATGCCCGGTCACAGCTCCTTTAGAGCGCTCTGCCGGTACGAAGATATCCTGCAGGAAACGCTCATTATCCGGCACAACGAATCCGAAATTCTTCCGGCTCTGATAATAGCCGACGATCCGCTGGGTTCCCCTCTGTACAATCTTCGTGATCTTTCCTTCTCTTCGCTTTCCTTCCGGTGCTTTGGTGATGACAACCTCTACCTCATCTCCCTGCATGGCACCGTTCATATCATCTTCCGAGATAAAGATATCTTCACTCTCACCTTCCACGGTGACAAAGCCGAAGCCTCTCGCATTTGCCTGGAATATTCCCCGCAGCTGCTTTGCCTCACCTTTAATGTATTTTCCTTTCTGTGTGACATGTACCCTGCCTTCCTTTTCCAGGCTGTCCATGACAGCCTTGAGTTCCCCTTTCTGATCTTTCGGGACCTGAAGCAGCATCGACAGCTCTTTCAGCTTCATCGGCACATAAAATTCATCACAGATAAATTCATAAATAATTTTCTTTCTTTTTTCAAATAATTCGTCCATCTCTTCTCCTGTCAAAAAAGGAACACCCTATAGATACTATAGAGTGTTCCTCATCTTCTTTCAATCATTCGTTATGCAAAAACTTTCAGGTTCAGGACTGCTGCAAGTACGATAAACAGAATTGCTAAAAACTTGGTAGACTTAACAAGTGCGCCTTCCATAGAACGACCTTTGTTCTGTCCCCAATAAGAATCTGCCATACCTGCGATTGTTCCAAGACCTGCTGACTTACCTTCCTGCATCAATACGATTACTGTCAATGCGATACAATCTATTGCAAATAAAATTAAAAGTACTGTTTTTAAAATTTCCATTACTAATCACACCTCCTGATGTTTGAACCACTCATGTATTTTACCATAAATCTACTTCCGATTCAAGCAAATTTCATGGATTTCAGTCTTTATTTTACCAGTTTACTTCCTTTCAGCTTCACAACCCGGTCAATCCGGTTAATGGATGACATTCGGTAGGCATAAGCCCCCGACTCAAAAAGTGCATAAATGCTGCCACCGTCCTGATAGATCTGTTCCAGCCTCTCCGGAAATTTGATCGTCTTATAAGCTTCGGAAGTTGACAAGATTCCATATCTGGAATAGTTGAAGATCTGTACCTCCGATGGCAGGATCCCCCAGGACCTGGTAAGCAGGATCTTATTGTTGTAAAATGCCATTCCCTGCACCTTACCGGAAATTACCTGCATACTGACCGCATAGGCAACCGGATCCGTCACGCCGACCGTCCGTTTCAGGTTCATATCTTCTTTTTCATACAAGGTACCGTCTGCATTGATCAGATATTTTTCAATGACGCTGGCATTATCCTGTGTAAAGAATCCGACAAACAATGCACCGTCATGATACGTCATAAATGACGCCCGCTTGATCTTGTAAAGGTTGTAAGACATATCGAATTCAATCGGATGATATCCGTCATCAAAGGAATAATTCTCCAGATGAGACAGTGTGATCGCATTTGCCTGCGCCCAGGTGGAACCCTGTCCTGTCACCCACAGAATCTGGTTCATCGTATCGTATGCCATCCCGCCCACATGGGCTTTGGTGTTCAGCACAATCTCTTTCACAAACTGTCTGCTTTCTTTGTCGATCACGTAGATCACCGAATCATGTGCCTTTGTCTTACAATAAGCACTGACCAGAATATAATCCTCTGTAATTGCAAGTCCCTGCGGTGTCATGGATGTGCAGACTTCTGCTTCTCCGTCCCCTTTTACTTTCAGCGTCCTTGTTGACTTCAGACCAGGAACAACATAAGTCCCGTAGTCATTGTCCACTTCGGCTTCATCGCAGGCGTATTTATAAACAGTCTGGTTGCGCTTCAGCGTTTTCATATACTGCTCCATCGTGTAAATGGAATCCGTATTCGTCACCTTCCGGTTGGTTTCCGGCTCCACCTCGGCTCTGTACTGGAATGCGTAATACCAGTAGCTTCCTCCGATGATTCCCACAACCAGAAGAATACTGATGATACTGCGGATATGTCCAAGCATGGTCTTCTTTTTCCGGACCTTTTTCTTCTTTGTTTTTTTCTCTTCCTGTCTTACTTCCTCATTCTCAAGCTCTTGTTTATTCATTCATGCCCACTTCGTTTTTATATACTTTCTGTGTTGAAAATCCCCGTCCTCTGACCTCATTTACATTGCCAATGATCATAAATGCGTGCGGATCTATCTCCTGCACGATCTGGTTCAGCCGCATCAGTTCACGGTTAGACACAACGGTAAGGATCATCGGCTGATCCTTTCTCAAATAACCGGTCTGCGTGTAGACCAGTGTGGTTCCTCGGTCAAGCTTCTCCTGGATCAGATGGTTCAGCTTCTCATACTCTCCGGAAATGATCTTGATCTGTGTTCTGGTCGATCCCATCAGAAGCACTTTATCCAGCATCACCGTGTAAATCAGTACCAGAAGGATACCATAGATGATCTCTTCTTTATTGGTAAATACCATCTGGAAGATCAGAATCGCAAAATCAAATACATAGAGCATAACCGATACGGAAAGCCCGAATTTCTTATTCAGTACCAGCGGTGGGATATCCATACCTCCTGTTGATGCTCCGCATCTTATAACAACTCCGATTCCAAGTCCGATCATCAGACCTCCACAGATCGTCGAAAGCATCTTGTCGTCTGTGATGTTCTGTAATACCGGAACATTCTCCAGTATTCCCAGAATGATCGGATAATAAAACGTACTGACCAGTGTAGTAAGTGCAAATTTCATACCAAGCACTGCAGCCCCCAGAAGAAACATCAGTGTGTTGAAGATCAGTACAAATGTATGGATCTGTAATCCAAAATAATGATTCACGGCAATTCCAAGCCCCGTGGTCCCTCCGGTAATGATATCATTCGGCAGGATAAACATTACGATTGCAAGTGCATATACTGTATTCCCCAATAAAATCAGGCACAGATTCTTCATATTTGACATTTTCATATTACTCTCTCCTTGACATATGTATTTTGTCTGCAGATTTCCCCAATTTTCCACAATCCAATACTTTATAGTATACTCGGTGCATGTTTTGTGGACAAGGAATTTTTTTATTTTATTCTCTTTTTTCGTTTCATTTGGTATACTGTGATTAAAAAGACAGGTTTTGATTTTCCAGGAAAAGAGGTTATTAAATTATGGACAAGATCAAACAGTTACAGGACATGATTAACGAGAGCAACAGAATCGTTTTTTTCGGCGGTGCCGGCGTCTCTACCGAGAGTAATATTCCGGACTTCAGAAGTGCAGACGGACTCTACAGACAAAAGTACCGCTACTCACCGGAGCAGATTGTAAGCCACAGCTTTTTCATGCAGCATACGGAAGAATTTTATGATTTTTATAAAGAGAAAATGATGTTCCTCGATGCAACGCCAAACAAGGCACATTTAAAACTTGTCGAGTTGGAAGCCGCCGGAAAACTGACTGCCGTCATCACACAGAATATTGACGGACTCCACCAGGCTGCCGGAAGCAAAAATGTACTGGAGCTTCATGGAAGTATCCACCGCAATTACTGTATGCGTTGCCAAAAGCAGTACAGTGCACGTTTTGTAAAAGAATCGAAAGGAATCCCAACCTGTGACTGCGGCGGAACCATCCGGCCGGACGTGGTTCTCTACGAAGAAGGTCTGGATAACCAGATCATTCAGAAAAGCATCCGCGCCATCTCAGAAGCAGATATGCTGATCATCGGCGGTACTTCTCTTGTGGTCTACCCTGCTGCCGGATTTATCGATTATTTCCACGGCAAATATCTGGTACTCATCAACAAGGATGCAACTGCCCGTGATGTAGGCGCAACCCTGACGATCCATGAGCCGATCGGAGAAGTATTAGACCGTATCCACGTGTAGCCGGAGAATCCAGAAAATTTCCGCTATACCTGTAAGCTGTAATTTCCCGGACAACATGCCATTTTCATGCAGTCCAAAAATCCTCTGCCAGCTCTTTTTATCAAAGAGTGACAGAGGATTTTTCACTTTAACCGTTATACGTCTTAAAAAAATGATACAGATTGTCCAGTGCTTTCGTCAGCACCGGGATTTCTTCTTCATCTAAGGTCTCAACGACCGCTTCTACCATCTTCCTGTGAAACTCTGCGTGATGGTGGTACGCCTTCTCACCCTTTTCCGTCAGCTTGATATTGACGATCCGGCGGTCTTCCTCACTCCGGTGACGGACCGCATACTTTTTATTGACCAGACTGTTCATCGAAGTCGTCAGAGATCCTACGGTAATCCCAAGCTTCTTTGCGATCGTAGACATATTATTCCCGTCACCCAGACCGACTGCCTCAATGATATGCATATCATTGTTCGTCAGATCCTTAAACTCTTCTGTGATCACTGCTTTTTCTTCCAGTCCCCAGATATCATTAAAAAGATGTACCAGTATCTTATTGATGCTCTCGTATGCGTCCAATTCCCCTTCTTCTCCTTGCTGTGTCTTTTTCTAGTTCAATTATACACAGTCACCTAACAAAGAATCAATCACTTCTTTCACGGTTTCTATTTTTTCTGCTTTCCACACGTCCGCTCCGCAGAACAGAAGCGCCTCACCAATCTCACCTTTTGCCGCTTTGATCAGCGCTTCCGTGATACAGTATGGCACTTCCGCCGGGTTACAGTTTTTCAGACACCCAAGACATCTCTTAGGCTTCACCCTCTCTCCTGCCATCACATGACTGATAAATGGATTCTTAATTGCCCTCCCCGGCATTCCAACCGGACTTTTCACCAGAATGACATCCTCCTTCTCCGCATTCAGATAACTCTGCTTGTAACTGAGATCCGCATCGCACTCCCAGGTCGTGACAAATCTTGTTGCCACCTGGACTGCATCTGCTCCTAATGAAAAGGCATGCTCTGCCGCATCTTTATCCGAAATTCCTCCGGCTACTGCCACCGGGATATGCACCTGATATTTTTGGGCGTACTTTCTGACCACTGCCATGATCCTCTCGATTTCATCATCATAGCTTTCCTGTGTGTAAGTTTCCAGCTGCTCCCGGTCAAACCCCAGATGTCCTCCGGCTTTCGGTCCCTCGATCACAACCAGGTCTGCGGTCCTGGAAAATTTTTTATCCCAGTATTTTAAAATAACTTTCGCTGATTTTTCGGTCGATACGATCGGAGCAATCTTGGTACTGCTGCCCTCCACAAGTCCTGGCAGCTCGATCGGAAGCCCTGCCCCGGATACGATCAGATCTGCTCCGGCGTCCACTGCTGCTTTCACATGCTCGTCATAATCCTTCAGCGCAACCATGATATTAAATCCGATCACGCCATCCGTAGCCGTCTCTCTTGCTCTTTGGAATTCAGATCCGATTGCACGGATATTTGCCGCCCTTGTATTCGTTTCAAAATCCGGTTCACGAAATCCGATCTGTGCGGTTGAGATGATCCCGACTCCGCCTTCCTTTGCAACCGCTCCGGCAAGCTGTCCAAGGCTCACACCGACTCCCATTCCCCCTTGAATGACCGGTCTTTTTACTTTCAAATCACCAATCACAAGTTCCGGTAATCCTTCCATTTTTCTTCTCCTCTTTCTACTACATCCTGCGGAATCTGTCATACCGCTTTTCAGTAAGTTCTTCCTTTGTCATTGCTCCATATTTTTTCAAAAAAATGCAGATATAATCATCCATCGGATCTGTCACTTCTGTAAATGTTTCCAGATTGAAGTCTTCCGGCTCCGGAATCACCCGTTCTACGATACCGGCTTTCAGGAGCTGATCAGCTGTCAGCTTCATCACACCTGCCGCCTCTTTTGCACGGCTGCTGTCCTTCCACAGGATACTTGCAAATCCTTCCGGCGAAAGAATGGAGTAAATCGAATTTTCAAGAAGCCACACTTCATCTGAAGTTGCCATCGCAAGGGCTCCTCCGCTTCCACCTTCTCCGATCACAACTGACAGGATCGGAACCTGAAGATTTGACATTTCAAATAAATTCCTTGCGATTGCCTCACCTTGTCCTCTCTCTTCTGCTTCCAGCCCGCAGAACGCTCCCGGCGTATCTACAAAACAGATGACCGGACGGTTAAATTTCTCTGCCTGTTTCATCAGCCGAAGGGCTTTGCGGTATCCGTCCGGTGACGGCATCCCAAAGTTACGCTCGATATTTTCCTTTGTCGTGCGCCCCTTTGCCTGTGCAATTACAGTCACCGGCATTCCGTGAAATCTTGCAATCCCGCCAATGATCGCCTTATCATCCTGGTAATAACGGTCTCCATGAAATTCCATAAAATCTGTAAATAATTCTTCAATGTACTCCGCACCGACCGGACGAGCCTTGTCTCTGGATAACTGCACCCGTTCCCATGGTGTCAGATTCTTCTGTACCGCCTGTGTTTCCTTTTCTTCTACTTCCGGCAAATCGTATGCTCCCTGCTTATGCATTGCTACAATTTCTGCCAGTGTCTCCCTGAGACGCGGACGCTCCACAATCTGATCCACAAATCCGTGCTCCTGAAGGAATTCTGCCCTCTGGAATCCCTTCGGAAGCTTCTGCCCTATGGTCTGTTCAATCACACGCGGACCTGCAAAACCGATCAGTGCCCCCGGCTCGGCAAGAATGATATCTCCGAGCATGGCAAAACTTGCCGTTACCCCACCGGTTGTCGGATCGGTCAGCACGCTTACATATAAACAGCCTGCATCATGGTGTCTTTTCAGTGCCGCTGAAGTCTTTGCCATCTGCATCAGAGAGTGGATCCCCTCCTGCATTCTGGCGCCTCCTGAACAGGCAAATATAATAATCGGAAGTTTCTCACCGGTTGCCTTTTCTACTGCACGGGTAATCTTTTCGCCAACCACTTTTCCCATGCTCGCCATCATAAACCGCCCGTCACAGACTGCAAGAACTACTTCATTTCCCGCGATCATTGCTTTTCCGGTTACAACCGCCTCATCAAGCCCGGTCTTTTCCTGTAGTGCTTCTACCTTTTCTTCATAGCCTTTATAATGCAGCGGATTTCCCGAAGTAAGTCCCTTGTCCCACTCTTCAAAGGTGCCGGCATCTGCTACCATTTCAATCCGGCGCATCGCATGCACACGGAAATAATTCTGACATTTTGGACAGATATAATATCCCTTCTTCACATCCTCTGTCAGAATGGCAGATTTGCAAACGTTACATTTTTTCAGAAGTCCCTCCGGAACCTCCGGTGCCATATGGACAGGCTTTCCTTCGCCAAGAGATATATACCCTCTTCTGCTTGTTTTCTTGAACATATTTGACAGTTTCAAATTGCTTTACCTCCGCTTTTGTAGAGCTAACCTTGCCGATTCTTTGCTTCTCTTTCGGCAATAAATTCAATATCAAAATCTCCTGCCTGATACTTTGGATCATGCAAAATATCATATTGATAATCCACATTAGTATCAATGCCTTCTATAATTACCTCACCAAGTGCACTCTGCATCTTCCGGATCGCCTCGGTACGGTTCTTTGCAAATACGATCAGCTTTGCCAGCATATTGTCATAATATGGCGGTACGGTGTATCCACTGTAAATTGCTGAATCAATCCGCACACCCTTTCCTCCCGGAAGGTACATATCGGTGATCGTTCCCGGACACGGGCGGAAATTCTTTTCCGGATTTTCCGCATTGATCCTGCACTCAATGGCATGACCGGTCAGCTTTACATCCTCCTGCGTAAAGGAAAGCTGCTGGCCGTCTGCGATCCGGATCTGTTCCTTGATCAGATCGATCCCTGTCACCCATTCTGTGACCGGATGCTCCACCTGGATTCTGGTATTCATTTCCATAAAATAAAAATTCCCGCTCTTTTCCAGCAGAAATTCAATGGTTCCTGCATTTTCGTAATGCGCTGCCTTTGCCGCTTTTACCGCTGCTTCGCCCATTCTCCGGCGAAGCTCATCCGAAATCACGGCACATGGAGATTCTTCAATCATCTTCTGATGATTTCTCTGCACCGAACAGTCACGTTCTCCTAAATGCACCACATTTCCATACTTATCCGCCATGATCTGAAATTCGATATGCTTCGGATGCTGCACAAAATGCTCGATGTACATAGTGTCATCCCCAAAAGCTGCCTTGGTCTCTTTCTGCGCGGTATTAAATGCCATGTCAAATCCGGCTTCATTTTCCGCCACACGCATCCCTTTTCCGCCTCCGCCGAGAGCCGCCTTTACGATTACCGGATAGCCGATCTCTCTTGCAACTTCTTTTCCTTTTGACGCATCATAAATCGCTTCCCGGCTTCCCGGAATGATCGGAACCCCGGCATTTGCCATGGTATTTCTCGCCTCGGATTTATTTCCAAGCCTGCTGATCACTTTCGAATCCGGTCCAATAAAAATGATGTTGCACTTCTCACAAAGCTCTGCAAATTTCGTATTTTCAGAAAGGAAACCAAATCCCGGATGGATCGCATCTGCTCCCGACACGATGGTCGCGCTGATGATCTGCTCCATATTCAGATAGCTTTCCGAAGATGGTGCAGGTCCGATACAGATTGCTTCGTCTGCAAGCTGTGTATGCAATGCTTCTTTATCTGCTTCCGAATAAACTGCAACCGTCTCGATCCCCATTTCCCGGCAGGCACGGATGATCCGCACTGCGATCTCTCCACGGTTTGCGATCAGTACTTTCTTAATCATCTGTTTCCGCCTTCCCTATCATCAAAGACAGCTCTGACTTTACTGCAACTTCTCCATCCACTGATGCAACAGCTTCTCCGATTACCAGTGGTCCCTTCTGACGGATAATTCTTGCTTCCAGTTTTAATTTGTCACCCGGAACAACTTTTCTGCGGAACTTACAGTTCTTAATCCCACCAAAATAGCCGAGCTTTCCTTTATTTTCTTCCTGCATCAGAACCGCTACTGCACCGACCTGCGCCAGTGCTTCAATGATCAGCACTCCCGGCATCACCGGCTCCTGTGGGAAATGTCCGGCAAAAAAGTCCTCTCTGTAAGTCACACATTTATAGCCAACCGCATATTCTCCCGGCTCGTAATCTTCGATATAATCTACCAGCAAAAACGGATGTCTGTGCGGAATGATTTTCTGAATTTCCTTGATTCCCAAATGTTTCATGCTTTTCGCCCTCCATCCAGCTACACGATTCGGAATAATGGCTGTCCGTATTCCACAGTTTCTCCATTTTTCACGAGTACTTCCGATACCACACCGTCAAAATCACACTCAATATCATTCATCAGTTTCATCGCCTCTACGATGGCAACCGTCTGTCCTTTTGCCACATGATCGCCAACTGCCACAAATGGTGCTGCCTCTTCCGACGGTGCTGCGTAAAAGGTTCCAACCAGAGGGGATTTGATCAGCTGCCCTTCTGCTTCTTTTCCTTTTTCCGGTCCATCCTCCGGCTTCAGTACTGATGCTGCATTGCTCTGCGCTCCTGGCACGTTTTGTACTGTCGCCATCTGTGCTGCGCCTGTACTGACAACCATCTGTTCTTTTTCTTTCTGTATTTTCAATTTCACACCGTTTTCTTCATACTGAAATCCTGTCAGGTCCGAATCCGAAACGGTCTGAATCAGTTTTACCAGATTTTCTAATTCCATCCTTCTACCTCTATCCTTCATACTTCTTCAAAAGAAGGGTTGCATTGTGTCCGCCAAATCCAAGGGAATTGGTAAGAGCACATTTGATCTCTTTTTCGACCGGTGCCCCGACAGCATAATTCAGATCACATTCTTCATCACATTCTTTTGTTCCGACTGTCTGATGAATAAATCCGTCCTGAATGGATTTTACGGTAACGATACATTCTACTGCACCAGCTGCGCCCAGAAGATGACCGATCATGGATTTCGTTGAATTCACAACCACATCCTTTGCCGCATCGCCGAATGCTTTCTTGATCGCATAGGTTTCAAACAGATCATTGTGGTGCGTGCTGGTTCCGTGTGCGTTAATGTACTGCACTTCTTCCGGCGTCACGCTGCCCTCTTCCATCGCAAGCTCCATCGCCTTTGCCGCACCGCTTCCGTCTTCTGCAGGGGAAGTGATATGATAAGCATCTCCGGTTGCCCCGTAACCTGCAAGCTCTGCGTAAATCTTTGCGCCTCTTGCTCTCGCATGCTCCAGCTCTTCCAGAACTACCACGCCGGCTCCTTCTCCAAGAACAAATCCACTTCTGTCTTTATCAAATGGAATCGATGCACGCAGTGGATCTTCACTGGTAGTAAGTGCGGTAAGTGCGGTAAATCCGGCAATCCCTGTCGGACAGATACAGCTTTCCGTACCACCTGCAAACATTACATCCGCATCTCCGTACTGAATGGCACGAAGCGCATCCCCGATACAATTGGTTCCCGTCGCACATGCAGTAACGACATTCGTGCACTTTCCTTTAAGCCCAAGCTGGATCGATACATTTCCGGCTGCCATATTGGAAATCATCATCGGAACCATCAGTGGTGCTACCCTTCCCGGTCCCTTTTCCAGAATCGTCGTGTACTGCTTCTCGATCTGCTGCAGACTTCCGATTCCCGAACCGATGATCACGCCACAACGGTATGGATCCTCTTTTTCAATTTCAAATCCCGCATCCGCGCACGCTTCCTTCGCCGCTGCAACTGCGTACTGTGAAAATGTCTCCATTCTCTTCGATGCCTTGAAATCCATCCGTTCTTTCGCAACAAAGTCCTTGACCTCCGCTGCGATCTTCACTTTATATTCGGTTGTATCAAATTTTGTGATCGGACCGATTCCTACGGTTCCATTTTTGATACCGTTCCAGAATTCTTCTACTGTATTACCAATCGGGGTGATCGCTCCAAGCCCCGTAATAACAACTCTGCGCTTCATATTGCCTCCTTTTGTGGAAAATGCGGGAAATGTAGGTTGTGTTCGGCTCTGCACAAATATTCCTGTCGGCATTCAAGTTGTGCAAACCATTCCGATGAGCCTCCGAAACCAAGGATTATGTCAGCAAAGGCTTCCATAATCCTTTGAGTCTCCTCTCCATTGCACAAAATAGAATGCCGACAGGAATATTTGTGCAGAGCCGGACTCAAGTCTACTGGCTAAAACGCGTTTTCCACGAAACGTTTTCGGTGTGTTGTTGACTGTTCCACTTTTTGATAAAATTTATCATTTTGTATGTATTTTTAGGTGAATTCTTTAGGTTAATGATCTTATTCAATCAAATCCCTTCAATGCTAATTAAAACCAATTTCTTCCCCCTGCAATTCTCTATTGGTATATTGAACTACTTCACGGATGTAAAATGGTTTTCTCGATAAAGTTGAATGACAAATTGTACAAAAGATGTCATTCAAATTCATTTTTCGAGCAATGGAGATGAGACTCAAAGGATTGTGGAAGCCTTTGCTGACACAATCCTTGGTTTCAGAGGCTCATCGGAATGGTTTGCGAGTCTGAATTTGAAGGACATCTTTTGTACAATTTGTCCCTCAACCTTCTCTGCAACCACTTTTACATCACCATCCCCCCATCGACCTGCAGCACCTGCCCGGTAATGTATGCTGCGCTGTCAGACGCCAGAAACGCCACCGCCTTTGCAACATCTTCCGGCTGTCCCATTCTGGCAAGAGGGATCTGACCTCTCATTTCTTCTTTGAGCTTATCGGAAAGAACTTCTGTCATCTCCGTTTCAATGAAGCCCGGTGCAACCGCATTGACCGTGATCCCGCGGGATGCCAGTTCTTTTGCCGCAGATTTGGTCATTCCGATAATTCCTGCTTTTGATGCAGCATAGTTTACCTGACCGGCATTTCCGCTGATTCCAACTACGGATGCCAGATTGATGATTCTTCCGCTTCTCTGCTTCATCATCTGTCTGGATGCAAAACGGATGCAATGAAAAGTTCCTTTCAGATTGACATCAATGACATCGGAGAAATCTTCTTCACTCATACGCATCAGCAGACCATCCTTTGTGATCCCTGCATTATTTACCAGAATATCGATTCTTCCAAACTGCTCGATCACTGCTTTTATAAATGCTTCACAGCCCTCGTAATCTGCTACATTGCACTGCATACACTGGGCACATCCACCCTTTTCTATGATTTCATGTTTCACTTCATCTGCTTTTACTTCAGAACCATTGTAATTGATCACAACTGTTGCTCCCTGTGCAGCAAGCTCCTTAGCAATTGCCTTTCCAATTCCACGGGATGCGCCGGTAACCACCGCGATCTGCCCTTCCAAATTTTCTCTGTCTGTCATATGCTTTTCCTCTCCATTGCCTGTTTTTTACACCAGTTCAGCAATTACTTTTTCCATATCTTCCCAGGTTTCGATATTGTATACTTTGACACCTTTGTCGATGCGCCGCATAAATCCGGCGAGTGTTTTTCCCGGTCCGATTTCTACGAAAGTGTCCACACCATCTGCAATCATAGTTCTCACACTTTCTTCCCATCGTACCGGTGAAGAAATCTGTTTTGCAAGAAGTGCCTTCGTTTCTTTGATATCCGTCACATATTTCGCCGTAACATTCGTCACATAAGGAATGGTAAGCGGTTCAAAAGTGCGTTTTTCCATTTCTTTTGCCAGCTCTTCCCCTGCGCCCTCCAGCATCTTCGAGTGGAACGGACCACTTACATTTAACAGAACTGCCCTTTTTGCTCCGGCTTCTTTTAAAGCTTCCGCTGCCTGTCCGACTGCCTCTGTTTTCCCGGTAATCACAATCTGTCCCGGACAGTTATAATTCGCTACAGACGCCCCGGGAATTTTCCCGGTCACTTCCGCAACGGTGTCTCCATCCAGTCCCAGGATTGCCGCCATGGCTCCTTCACCTGCCGGAACGGTATTCTGCATCAGAATCCCTCTTTTTCTCACAAGAGAAATGGCGTCCTTCGGCTGCATGCCTCCCGCTGCGCTGATTGCACAGTACTCTCCAAGGCTGAGCCCGGCTGTCACATCCGGTGTAAGACCTCTTTTTTCAATCTCGGCTGTCATGGCAAGACAGGCTGTTACCATTGCCGCCTGTGTATATTCAGTCTGATCCAGCTGGTCATTTTCTTCAAAGCAAAGCTGTTGCATATCTATTCCAAGCTCAGCTGTTGCTGTATCAAAAATTGCTTTTGCCAGACTGCTTTTTTCATAAAAATCTTTTCCCATACCACATTTCTGTGCACCCTGTCCCGGGAAAATGAATGCTGTTTTATTCATAAAATCCTTTGCCTCCGATCAGTGCATCCGTTTCATTTACCAGCTTCCGGATCAGGTCCTTGCAGCTCATAATCTCTTTGACCATTGCCGCACTCTGTCCTGCCATTACGCTTCCGTTTGTCACATCTCCATCTACAACGGCCTTTCTTAAGCCTCCAAGTGTAAGATGTTCAAGTTCTTCAAAGGATGCACCGTTTTTCTCAAGGTCCAGATATTTTTTCGTCATTTGGTTGCGAAGTGCTCTCACCGGATGTCCGGTGCTTCTTCCGGTTACTCTGGAATCAATGTCCTTCGCTTTGATGATCGCGTTTTTATAGTTTTCATGTACGATGGATTCTTCTGTTGCAACAAAATGGGTTCCCATCTGTACGGCTTTTGCTCCCAGCATAAATGCTGCCGCAATTCCTCTTCCATCTGCAATTCCTCCCGCTGCGATCACCGGGATCTTTACTGCGTCTACAATCTGTGGAACCAGCACCATTGTTGTATTTTCTCCGATGTGTCCGCCGGATTCACATCCTTCGGCAACCACTGCATCAGCCCCACACCGCTCCATTCTTCTTGCAAATGCAACAGATGCAACTACCGGAATTACTTTAATTCCTGCTTCTTTCCACATTTTCATATATTTTTCCGGGCTTCCGGCGCCTGTCGTTACAACCTTTACGCCTTCTTCCGCCACTACCTTTGCTACATCCTCTGCATAAGGACTCATCAGCATGATATTTACTCCAAATGGTTTATCAGTCAGCTTTTTTGCCTCTCTGATCTGTTCACGTACCCACTCAGCCGGGGCGCTTGCAGCCCCGATGAGCCCAAGCCCGCCGGCATTTGATACGCCGGCCGCAAGATGATACTCAGCAACCCAGGCCATTCCGCCCTGGATGATCGGATACTCGATTCCAAGTAATTCGGTTACTTCTGTTTTCATATTACAACCTCTTTCTGTATGCGTTTTTTGTGATGCTTATTTTTTCAGTCCTTCGATGTAGGTTACGACACTTCCGATTGTCTTGAGATCACCGATTGCTTCGGTGTCGATCTCCACACCAAATTCATCTTCAAATGTCATGACCATATCCATCAGATCGAGGGAATCTGCTCCGAGGGATTCAAAGGTTGTCTCTGCTGTGAGATCTGCTGCGTTTACGTCAAGTCCTTCTGCTACGATTTCTTTTACTTTTTCTAACATGATTTTTGTCTCCTTATTGTTGATTGATTTTATGTTTACCACTCTATGAGTGTGGCTCCCCAGGTAAGGCCGGCGCCGAAGCCGCAGAGGACGATTTTCTGTCCTTTTTGCAGACAGCCGGTTTTGTTTAGTTCATCCAGGAGGATCGGGATGCTGGCTGATGAGGTGTTGCCGTATTCTTCGATGTTGACCGGAAATTTTGTTATGTCTGTTTTCATTCGTTTGGCTACGGATTCGATGATCCGCAAGTTTGCCTGATGCAGAACGAAAAGATCAATATCTTTCTCGGTCAGATCTGCTTTTTGCAGAAGTTCTCCGATGACTTCCGGTACTTTTTTTACGGCAAATTTGAAAACTGCCTGTCCATCCATGGATACATAAGTCTGTTTTTCATTTTCTTTTTCCTGCCAGTTTTTCTGCTGGCGGCTTTCACAGGCGAGTACCTGTCCTTTTGCTCCGTCGGAATGTGTGACGGATGGAAGGATTTCTCCTTCTTCTGCCCGGATCACAGCAGCTCCTGCCCCGTCACCGAAGAGAATGCAGCTTCCTCTGTCCTGCCAGTTAACAATTCCGGATAGTGTCTCACTTCCGATTACCAGAATGTTCCTGTACATTCCGGCACTTATGTAGGCCTGTGCGGTATTATAGGCATATACGAAACCGCTGCATGCCGCACTGATATCAAAACAGGTCGCATTTACCGCGCCAAGCTCTTTCTGGACCTCACAGGCGGTGCTTGGAATCACGGTGTTTGGTGTGATTGTGGATACCAGGATCAGATCCAGATCGTCTGCATTTAACTTTGCATCCGCAAGTGCATTTCTTGCTGCTTTTACTGCCATACTGACTGTTGTATCTTCTTCTGCAATGTGTCTGCGCACGATGCCGGTACGTTCCCGGATCCATTCATCATTTGTCTCCACCATTTTTGACAGGTCATTGTTGTCATAGTAATGCTCCGGTACATAGGAACCGGTACCGCATATCCTTCCTCTCATGGTTGTTCTCTCCATTTGTTTTGTTTTAAAATCATTTTAGTTTAAAATACTTTTATATTCAAACTATTTGATAATATAACATAGTTGGATCGGTTTTGCAAGAGGAAATTTTTTTGTTTGACGCGAGGGGCAAATTAATGGAAAAGAAGAGTTCCGGTTCTCTTCTTTTCCATTCATCTGCCATTCAAATCGGTACAAAAATGACGTGCTTTAGTCTCTGTATTTTCTGTTCTGAGTACAAAAAATCCTGCGGTTTTGCCAATTCAAAATCGCAGGATTTTTCTTATTCTGTAACTTCCTGATATGCCTCTTTCGTCTGTTCTCCACTCCGGCGGATCCCTGCAAACAAAGATCCGGATATATTATGCCATACACTGAAGATCGCCCCCGGAAGGGTTGCCAGTGGATTTGCCGCGAAATTGGCAGTCGCAAGGGAGATTGCAAGTCCACTGTTCTGCATTCCGACTTCGATAGCAATAGCAGTTGCCTTATCGTACTCAATATGTAAAATTTTCGCTGCACCGAGTCCGATTCCCATTCCGCAGAGATTGTGAAGCATCACAACTCCGAGAACCAGAAGTCCGCAGCTCAAGATTTTTTCTGCATTAACAGCTACGATTCCGCTGATGATCATTACGATCGATACAACCGAGATCAGTGGCAGAACCTCTGATATTTTCTGGATCTGTTTTCCCCAGACCCAGTTGATCAGAATTCCCAGAAGTACCGGAACCAGAACAACCTTTACTACAGAAATTACCATTGCCCAGAAGGATACTTCTACCCAGGCTCCGGCGAGTACATACACCAGAAGTGGTGTTACAATCGGTGCCGCAAGAGTTGATGTGATCGTCATTCCGACAGAAAGCGCCACATCACCTCCGGCAATATAGGTGATCACATTGCTTGCCGTTCCGCCCGGACAGCAACCAACCAGGATCACGCCAAGTGCCAGATCTGTCGGCAGCTGCATCAGCTGACACAGGAGCCACGCGATCACCGGCATGATCGTGTACTGTGCGACGAATCCGATCAGGATTTCTTTTGGTCTGGAAAAGACTCTTTTGAAATCGTCCATCTTAATCGTAAGCCCCATCCCGAACATGGCTACTCCAAGAAATACAGAAGTGTAGCTCGTTGTCCAGGCAAATCCATCACGCCAGAAAAACGCCACTACGGAAAAACAGATAATAATGACCCCGATATATTTTGTAAGAAAAGAGCTGACTTTTCCTACTTTTTTCATTCTGTTTTCCATAGGCTATACCTCATAGCTGAAATTGTCGATCAGCCTTGTCTTTCCGATATAGACTGCCATGGCAACCAGAACATCTTTTTCCACGCTATCGACCGGCTGCATATCCAGTGCATCTACCATGGATACATAGTCGATCTTTGCAAGCGGCTCTGCTTCGATCACTGCGCGCATCTTTGACAGGACTTCTTCTGCCTTAATTCCCTTGCAGATCGCCTCCTGACCGGTTTTAACGGCTCTTGAAAGGCACAGTGCAGCCTTTCTCTCTTCTGCGCTTAAATAGGTATTTCTGGACGATTTGGCAAGTCCGTCTTCCTCACGGATGATCGGGCAGCCTACGATCTGGATATCAAAATTCAGATCCAGCACCATCTTGCGGATGATTGCAAGCTGCTGTGCATCCTTCTGTCCAAAATAAGCTCTGTCCGGTGCTACAATATTGAATAATTTGGAAACAACCGTACATACCCCTTTAAAATGAATTGGTCTTGTCTTGCCACAAAGGGTATCAGATAACGTATCAATACTTACGTAAGCATGTGGATCATGATACATATCCTTCGGTTCCGGATGGAAGATCAGATCTGCTCCAAGGCTCTCGCAAAGCTCGCTGTCACGTTTAAAATCTCTCGGATATGCTTCCAGATCTTCTGTCGGTCCAAACTGAGTCGGATTTACAAAATCGGATACCACAACGATATCATTTTCCTCACGGCATCTCCTTATCAGGCTTGCGTGCCCTTCATGTAAGAATCCCATGGTCGGTACAAGACCTACGGTTTTCCCTTCTTTTTTCCAATTTTTAACTAATTTTCTTGTCTCCTCGACTGTTGTTGTTACCTGCATGATAATTCTCCTCTTTAAAAAATTCGGAGATAGCCTCTTGTTCTGAATTCAACAAATTTCATTTTTGGTTTTACCTTAGCCTACGGATTGCTACGCACTTTGTGCTCCCGCAATCTAATTATGCCATATCTTTCAGCAAACCATGTTTTTCATAGTTTGTCACACGGCTGATCTTATTCTCATCATCCACGAAAACAACTTTTGGTTTATGTTCTTTTGCTTCTTCTGCATCATAATTTGCATAACACATGATAATTACCTTATCACCTGTACTTACACATCTTGCCGCAGCGCCATTTAAGCAGATCATTCCGCTTCCACGCTTACCACAGATCGTATAAGTTTCAAATCGGCTTCCGTTATTCACGTCCACAATCTGAACTTTCTCATATTCCATAATTCCTGCTGCATCCAGCAGATCTTCATCGACCGTAATACTTCCCACGTAATCTAATTCTGCCTGTACTACCGTAGCACGATGAATCTTTCCTTTTAACATCTCAACTGTCATGTCTTACTCCTTTTTCTGTCCGGAAATACAAAAATAAGCATAAATATAGAGTGCAGCCACGCTTTTCTTCCTTAACAAAAAGCTATTATATGAAAAAAAGCATTGTCAAGGCATACTTCTCCCTGCAAATGCTTCTGCTGTTCTTCGTATTCCCTGAGTCTTATTTTACCTCTTAATAAATATAAGCTCCTTCTCCGCCAATTTCTGCCGGAAACGATTTCGATATGAAATTGTTGTGATTCAGTCAGAGTATAGTTTTGTAGTTTCCAAATACTACCTCCGCGGATATTATTGCACCTTGACAAGAGATTGTCAATCCGATGTTCTCATGTATTTAATTCAAGACATCTGTGCGGAAGATGGGGCGCAACTCGTCCGGTGGACGAGTGCTTTGCGCTGACCGTAGCGGAGCGAAGACCTGAACCCTGGGTTCAGGGATCGCTTCGGTACAATAAAAGAAAACCTTAAGCAAATCATCCGAGGTTTCTTTTATTATGCGGAAGATGGGGCGCAACTCGTCCGGTGGACGAGTGCTCTGCGCCGACCGTAGCGGAGCGAAGACCTGAACCCTGGGTTCAGGGATCGCTTCGGTACAATAAAAGAAAACCTCAGGTGAATCACCTGAGGTTTCTTTTATTATGCGGAAGATGGGACTTGAACCCACACGCCCTTGCGAGCACTAGAACCTGAATCTAGCTCGTCTGCCATTCCGACACTTCCGCGTCAACAAAAAGAATCTTATCACATACCAATCGGTTTGGCAAGTGTTTTTTTATATTTTTTTTGACTTTTTTTACATTTCATTAAATTACATCAATTATTTTGACTGCAATTCGCCGCATCAATCGTAATTACAAGAAGAAGTCCCAGTAATTCATCTGTCGGATTTGCAAAATCCAGCACATAAGTATCTCCCCAATGAAGTAATTCTTTTGTAATATGTACCACAGGACTGCATGCTTCATAGATATCATAGTTCCATCCCATGAAGTCCCCCTCTACATGCCACCCGTTAAAATCCACATCATACTTTGGTCTGAATAATGTAAAACGCTTTTCAATCCGTCCAAGTGTCTGTCCATTCACTTCAATTTCAAACACCGGAAGTAAGGACAGAACTTTTTCTTTTATCAATCCAAGTTCGTTCCCTGCCATATCATATACATGCAGCCGGTGTCCGATCGACAGAAACTCTGCTTTTACAAAATATTTTGCATTTCCATTTTCATCATACACATCATAAGAATCTGTCCACGAAAAGACTCTCTGCCTGATCAGTAATTTCATACCCTTCTCCTATTCCGGAAATTCAAATTTCCTCAATTCACAGTTCTTAATTCCAAACGCCGCAAACTCTTCGTTCGTCATATCATAAAAATACGACTGGATCACTCTGGAAATCCCATTGTGTGCAACCAGCAGATACACCTTGTCATCCGCCTCTTCCCGGATATCATCCAGAAGATTGTAAATCCTCTGGCACAAATGCAGCATGGTCTCGCCACCTTCAAAATGACTGATAAAATTCTGTTTTGCCTTTTTGAATTCCTCACCATTTCTCGGTGTAGATTCATATTTTCCAAAATTCTGCTCCTTCAGGCGCATCTCCTCACGCATCGGAATCCCTGTCATTTCCGAAATATGACGTGCCGTCTCTTTCGCACGTACCAGCGGCGAATACAGAATCTCATCGATCTTCACGCCCTCTTCTTTTATCTTTTTCCCAAGCTCCATTGCCTGCTGATGTCCGAGTTCTGTCAGTTCGATATCGGTCGCGCCACAGATTTTATTTTCCACATTCCATACAGTCTGTCCATGTCTTGCAAAATAAAAATATCCCATTATTTTCTCTCCCAGTATTCTTTATTAGCCGAACATTTCCGGACAACTCCCTCCGGTAATCGTTCGTAGTTTCTTCCAAGCTGGTATGCCAGATAACGAACAATGCTGCGTGTCAGCACTTCGCCCAGGTATTCCTCCATATGATTCTGTCTAAGCAGCGCCGAGGTTACACGTACCAGCCGCACTCCTTCTTTACCCAGTTTTGTATTTTCGATCATCTCCGGATGCTCTGCGTGTGCAACCCCAATGTCAAAGTTGCGTTTCCAGAGCCCGTGCAAATCATCGTTCCGGTAATAAATCACTTCAGCTTCCGGCGCATAAACTGCCTGCCAGCCCTTTTCCAGAAGTCTTCTCGCCGCAAGCATATCCTCTCCGGCAATCATCCGTTTTCCAAAACCTTCTGTCTCCAGATATGCTCTTCTTCGGTATGCCGCACAGACATTGGAATTAAAAAATGTCCGGATCCCAAGCTTTCCGGCATCTTCCAGAGACTTTGTCATGCCTTTCGGCGGATAGTTAAACTGTCTCACACAGCACTCGATCGGACTGCATTCCTCATCTGTCATATGCCGTCCATACACGACCGCCGTCCTCTCCTCTTTAAATGGTTCCGTCAGCTTCTCTATCAGATACCGGTTCTGCGGTATCGCCGTCTGTACCATGAAAATCACAATATCCGAATCCAGCTCCCGCAGGATCGTATCTCTGCTTCCTGCCCGGTCATATTCCTCCCTTGGCGTATATCTGACCTCGATCCTTTCATCCATATAAACTTCGGGAATTTCCCTGTCTACCGGGTTCTCATAAAGTACATTCAGTAATATACGATCCGGCATCACACTCTGTCTTAATAATCTTTCGATACACATTTTCAGTCTTCCATCCGGACGGAAGACCGGAATTACAATCACTATGTTCACATCATCATCTCATTTCTTTTTTTCACTAATCAGTATATACAAAATTCTTTTCTGAATCAATCCCAACCTATTCCCTGTTAATAAAAAAGACAGTTCCCATAAAAGAACCGTCTTTCTCATCAGCTCAGCACTGCACTTTCTTCTTTTTTCTTCTTATCCATCGCGGAAAGTTCCTTAAGCTCCCTCACCATGAAATATCCGCAGACGATTGCTGCTGCCGCATCTGCAATTGGTCCTGCATACATAACCCCGTCAATTCCCATAAACAATGGGAAAATTACAATCAGCGGGAGTAAAAAGATAATCTGCCTTGTCAGGGACATAAACACACCCAGCTGAGACTTCCCGATGGAGTTGAAAAAGTTTGATGTGACCGGCTGAATTCCATTTACGATCGTAAGGAACATATAGATCCGGAAATACCGCTCTGAAAACTTGAAATACAGTTCACTTCCTGATCCAAATACACTGATGATCTGTCTCGGGAATACTTGGAAACAGAAGAATGCAATTCCTGAAAGAACGGTTGCGGTTCCAAGTGCAAGCAGGTAGCTTTTCCGCACCCGGTCATATTTTTCTGCGCCATAGTTGAATCCGATGATTGGCTGGATTCCCTGGGAAATTCCAATAACGAACGACATGAAGATCATATTTACCTTGGTAATGATCCCCGCACATGCAAGCGGAATATCACCGCCATACACAGACTGCGCACCGTAATGTGCCAGGGTATTATTCAGCACGATCTGCACGATCGTCATCGCGATCTGGTTAAAGCACGCACTCGCACCGAATTTGAAAATATTCCGGATATATCTGCCAGTCATATGAAAGCTGTCTTTTGTGAGTCGGATCGTTTTAAAATGGAACATATACCGCAAACTGATACAAAAAGAAACAATCTGTCCGATGATCGTCGCAAGTGCTGCCCCACGCATTCCCATATGCAGACCGAAAATAAAAATCGGGTCAAGGACCGTATTGACAATAGCGCCTGCCAGCATGGATGTCATCGAATACCGCGGACTTCCATCCGCAAGAATCAGCTTACTCATTCCTGTATTTGCGATCAGAAACGGAAAGCCAATCGCCGTGATCCGTGTATATTCCTGTGCATATGGAAGTACTTCTGATGTTGCCCCAAAAAATTTCAGCATTGGAGTTAAAAATAACGTAGTCACCGCAAAAAGTGCGATTCCAAAGATCACCATCAGACAAATCCCGTTCCCCGCATATTCTGCAGACTCTTTTTCTTCTCCGGCACCAAGCTTCAAAGAAAAATTGGTCGCACTGCCGATTCCAAGCAACAGAGAAATCGCCGTACAGGAAGTGGAAAGCGGAAATGCAATATTCGTTGCCGCATTTCCAAGCATTCCCACACCCTGACCAATGAAAATCTGGTCTACAATATTATAAAGAGCTGTCACCAGCATAGAAATAATACACGGAATCGCAAATCCGACCAGTAGTTTTGATTCCTTTTCATATCCAAGCGGATTGTCCTGCTCATCTACTGTATTTGTCTTTTTATCTCTCACCTTTATAACCTCCTCCAGATGTTCATAAATAAATGCCGCTGTCTCACTTAGCTTCATTGTTCCATTTATCCGCTCCGCAGCTTCTCCTCTTGGAACAAGTACAAATTCCTCTATTACCTGACGCATTACAAAATTCTGCGTTTTTTATACTTCTATTCCCTCATCTACAATTTACATCTGTTTTCTGACGACTCTATATTCATCTCCAGATCTGTAGTAAGGACACTGATAATGCTGATCCGTCAGAAACCGCATCATCTCATCCTCATCCAGGTCTCTGTCACACGTGTAACATTCATATTCATCATCGTAAATATAAAATGTACAGGTGTCACAACAGCTCGCTGTATTTGCCATAACCTGCCTCCTGTTATTTCTTTTCCTGTTCAAAAATCGGGATCAGCTACAGGTGTCCTTCTTTAAAACAGGTTCCATCTTAGTTCATTCCTTTTTCTCCCACCGGCTTCGCCCAGTTGACAATCAGGATTCCGATGGAAACCAGCACCAGCGCAATCAGGTCTTTCATTCCGAATACATTTCCCTCACGCAAAATAATCGCTGAAAGGATCACCCCGAATACCGGATTTGTAAATCCAAAAATCGATACCTTGGATACCGGATTGTATTTCAAAAGGATCCCCCACAGCGTATATGCAACTGCAGAAATCAGTGCCATATAGATCAGAAGAATCATTGCCGGCATACTTGCCGTATGGATTCTTCCACCCATCAAGAATCCGATCAGAATCATCACGAGCCCGCCTGCTGTAAACTGATATCCGCTTAACATCACCGGATCAGATTTGTCCGAATACTTCTTGATCAGTACAGAAGATAATGCATAAGCGATCGCAGAGATAAAAATAAATCCATCTCCGGTCAGATTAAAGCTCATATCCACATTGCTTCCGCTCAGATTGATCAGAACCACCCCTGCAAATCCGACGATACATCCGATCACTTTTTTCTGATCCAGTTTCTCCTGATGAAAGATCAGGCTTGAAACAAGGATTGCAAGAAATACATTGGATGCCTCAACGATCGATCCTTTGACTCCGGTCGTATGTGCAAGTCCCACATAAAAGAAAAAATACTGGATCACCGTCTGTAAAAGACAGATTTTGCCGATTCTCGGAAGATCTCCCTTCCCCGGTTTCAGAAAACGCCCCTGCAGGATTGATCCAAACAGAATAACCATAATTCCTGCGATCGTAAAACGGCAGCCTGCAAACAGGATCTGTGCGGCAGTATCGGCTGAATCAATCTGAAACAGCCGGTATCCAACCTTAATGCAGGGAAATGCACTTCCCCATAATGCACAGCAGACCATTGCCAGAAGACATACCACCCAGGTTTTCTTCATTGTAGTCTCTTTTAACTTTATCATCTCATTCTATCCATTTCTTACGCAAGAAGTTCATCTGCAAGTTCTTCCATTGCAGTTACATCTGCGTCTTTCATTGTAGATTTGATCGTAACCGTCTTTTCGCAGAGTGTGATCTTCTTCATTTTCTCTACATAGCTCTTCATCACACGTGCTGCTGTCGGAGCCCAGGAACCATTCTCGATAATTGCGATCTTACGGTTCTGGTAGTTTTTATTGGTCAGTTTGTTCAAGAATGTCTCCATGCATGGGAACACACTTGCATCATAAGAAGCTGCTGCAAGAACCAGCTTGTCATAGCGGAATGCATCCTCGATCGCTTCTGCCATATCATCTCTTGAAAGGTCGGTAATTGCTACCTTCTTTGCACCTTTATCTTCCAGGATCTCTTTCATCTTCTCTGCTGCTTCCTTTGTATTGCCATGGATCGATGCATAAGCAACCAGTACCCCGTCATCTTCCGGTTCATAGCTGCTCCATGTCATATATTTTCCAATATAGTATCCCAGATCTTCCTTCAGGATCGGTCCGTGAAGCGGGCAGATTGTCTGAATGTCCAGAGTCGCTGCTTTTTTCAGAAGAGCCTGTACCTGTGCACCGTATTTTCCTACAATATTGAAATAGTATCTTCTTGCTTCACATGCCCAGTCTTCATCTGCATCCAGAGCACCGAATTTTCCAAATCCGTCTGCCGAGAACAGAATCTTCTCAGACTTTTCGTATTCGACCATAACCTCCGGCCAGTGAACCATCGGAGCCATAAAGAACTGAAGGGTATGACTTCCGAGGGAAAGCTCTTCGCCTTCTTTTACCGCAACTGCACGGTCTGTCAGATCTGCAATTTCAAAGAACTGTGGAAGCATTGCAATAGCTTTTGCACTTGCCACGATCTTTGCTTCCGGGTATTTGTCTGCAAATTCTTTGATACTTCCGGCATGATCCGGTTCCAGATGAGATACGACCAGATAATCCGGTGTTCTTCCATCCAGTACTCTCTCCAGATTCTCTTTCCATTCATCTGTCTTTCTTGTATCAATGGTATCCATAACAGCGATCTTCTCATCCAGGATCACATAAGAGTTATAAGATACTCCGTTCGGAATGATGTACTGGCTCTCGAAAAGATCCAGATCCTTATCATCAGCTCCGATATATTTTACTGCATCTGAAATTACTACGTCTTTCATGTTAGTTCCTCCTTGTAATTGGTGATTGAAAATATGTTGGGGCAAAAGGTATTTTGACCCCTTTGATACCAGATTGCTACGTGCTTTGCATTCTCGCAATCCTCAAAGTATACTCCGGCACGTAGTGCCTTTTATTTAACAGGAAGTTCCTTCGGAATCTTCTGTTAAATAAGAAAGCTGGAAATATTACATTCCAGCCCTCTTAATTTCCACTCTTAATAATACTATGGAAATAACACACTTTCAATAAAAAAAGCGTTTAATTTTTTCATATCTGTTCTCATTTTTTACGTTAACCGGCACACACCATCTGTTCCTGCTCGTAAATGTGAAACGGCGCATCAATCGGATTTTTCATATCCCAGAGATAATATCCACCCTCTTTATAATACACCGGAAGAGTCTCGCATCGTTTTACACTCCGGATCAGTTCCTGTACCGAACGGATCTCTCTTGGAAAATACGTTGCATAAAGTCCCAGCTTCTCCGGCACATGGCAATCACTTGATCCAACTGTTGCAAGTCCAAGCTCAGCCGCATATTCTGCCGCCTTTCGATTTGCCTCGTAAAGCGTGCTGCCGTTCAGCACTTCGATTCCATCAAGTCCCTTTACAATCTTCAGGTTCTCTTCCAGTCCCCTGTTATTATTGCGGAATGGATGGGCACTGAAACACATCCCCCCCTGTGCCTGTACCAGATCTACAAACTCCTGTGCCGGGATTCTCTCTTTGGGATAATCCTCAATTCCAAATGCTACAATGTCTCCCTGCAGGGAATAAAATTCAATTCCGACAAAAATCGGAAATCCTGTTTTCTCCGAATACTCTGCCGCAAATTCCTTCAGTCCCATACTGTCATGATCCGTAATACAGATTCCATCAAGTCCTCTGCGCTTTGCGATCTCTACCATATTCTCCAATCTTAAAAAGCTGTCCCCCGAATAACGCATCTCATGCATATGCATATCAATTATCATCTGGCATAACCTCCTGTTAAAATGCCTTTTCATTTCTCTTTTCTTCATTTTAACATGTTGTTTTACAAAAAAATAATTGATAATTTACATGCAGAAATTCAATTATAGGGTTTTCCGATAAACACTCTATTGCTCAAATACCTGCATAAGACACGCACAAAGTCCGTCCCACGAAATCTGCTCCAGATACTCCTTCTCCGGCTTTGATCCAGGAGCTTTTGCGATCCCTTCGATGGCCCCGGCAAGTTTCTTTTCAAATACCGGAAGTTCTTCTTCCACAGGTTCATCTTCATTCACTCTTCTTGGCGGCTCTACAAAAACCACACCATTATCCGGAAGATTCTGATCGATCCAGTTCCTGATCCCCGGAAGATCTGTACAGATCACATAGGTACCACATGCCAGCGCCTCAATGATCACAAGCGGAAGACCTTCATAAAAAGAAGGCAGTACAAAGACATCACTCCGATTCATCTTCTTCGCCAGCTCCTGCTGTGTGATCTTCCCGGCAAAGGTAACTGCAAACGGACACTTTTCGGCAAGCTCCCGGATCTCCTGATACTCGCCCTCATCTCCGGCGCCTCCTGCCAGTTCCAGAGAAATAACAAGACCGGAATCCTTCAGATAATTCAGCGAACGGATCAGACTTTTCACACCCTTTTTCTCTGAGATCTTTCCGGCAAAGATTAATCTCAGCTCTTTTTCTTCTCCCTGTAAAGCCCCCGTCTCCTGCCGGAATATATTCTGCCGGAAAACATCACTGTTATAGCCGGTTCCGATCACCCGTACCTTCTCTCTGATCTGCTCCCCATAAATTCCACAAATCATCTCTTTCTGCTCTTCATGCAATGCAAAAATCCCATCCAGCGCAGGAATTCTCTGTAAAATATATTCCCGGTTCTGTTCTGTCTTGCGGATCTGCCGCAGGTCGGATCCATGGGATACTCCATATACCTTTTTATCAGGAAACAGTTCTCTTACGATTGCTGTAAGGAGATACAGATGGTGACACAGGATCACATCCGGATCCAGCTCCTCTACTGCTTTTTTCAGTACCTCGCCAAATGCTTTCCGGAACGTTTCCGTCATCTCCTCTGTCAGGTCTGAATACCTGGTACTCGGATACGGCATCTCGTCCGACATTCCCGTGATCGGATACGGTAACTGTTCCGATTCAAAATATACCGGATAAAAGCTTACCCCCTCCGGAAGACATACCTGATCAGCTTTTGTAACTCCCGCGATCACTGACTGGGTGATTCCCTTTTTTTCAAATCCTCTGACCAGTTCCGTCAGATAGATGCCGCTTCCGGTACTGTCCGGCTTCTGGGCTGTGACACTTAATATTTTCATTCTTTCGTCCCTCTTACTTTGTTAAAATTTCCCTGTTATATGTATTTATTGTCGTAATGTGATCAATAAAAGCGGTACTCACCGTTTATCATTTATCCATACTTTTTTTCTCCGGTTTCTTTTTCACCTGTTTTTGAGGATTGCGAGAGTGCAAAGCACGTAGCAATCTGGTATCAAAGGAGTCAAAATACCTTTTGCCCCCAACCTCTTCATATGATTATATTAACATATAGTTGGAATCTGTAAAAGAGACGATCTCGATCCGGATATTTTCAACAGAGAAATCTGAATACTGCTTCTTCTTTTCTTCTTCTTCGTGCGAGTGCGCATCTCCGGCACGCAGTGCCTTTTTTCATAGGAAGTTCCTTCGGAAGTTCCTATAAAAAAAAGAAACCTTTTTGGGTAAAGGTTCCTCTATTACTTCTATATATAATTGGTTTTGTTATATTTAACTAAATGCGGATGACAGGACTTGAACCTGCACCTCGTAGAGACTAGATCCTAAGTCTAGCGCGTCTGCCAGTTCCGCCACATCCGCATTTTTTTAGTCCCACAGAAGACCATGGGACTAAATGAGTGAGCGTGCGGGGATTCGAACCCCGGACAACTTGATTAAAAGTCAAGTGCTCTACCACCTGAGCTACACGCCCGTAACTGGGCCAGCTGGATTCGAACCAGCGAGTGCAGGAGTCAAAGTCCTGTGCCTTACCGCTTGGCGATGGCCCATTATCTTTATGTCTTAACATAGAATGCGCCATGGCACATTCCCGCGCCTGCGACAATCGCTTAACTTATGGCATCCTGTAATCTGCCAAAGCTCTCATATCCTGCCGAAGACTTTTATGATATCCACTCTTACAATGTCTATCATAAAAAAAATGCGAGCATTTCTGCTTGCCATTTCTTTCAAATATTATAGATTAAAGGGTGGATACAGGGATTCGAACCCTGGGCCTCCAGAGCCACAATCTGGCGCGCTAACCAACTGCGCTATACCCACCATATAAACGTGCTTGGAGGGATTCGAACCCCCGACCCACGGCTTAGAAGGCCGTTGCTCTATCCAACTGAGCTACAAACACACAACACTGAATTCTCAGTGTAAGCGGGTGATGGGAATCGAACCCACGTATCCAGCTTGGAAGGCTGGTGTTCTACCATTGAACTACACCCGCAGATCACATCGGGGTGACAGGATTCGAACCTGCGACCTCCTGGTCCCAAACCAGGCGCTCTAGCCAAGCTGAGCCACACCCCGTTGTTTATCTGTTTGTCATCTCCGTGACGACAAAAGTTATTATATTACAAGGTTTTCAAAAAGTCAACATGTTTTTTAAATTTTTTTAAAGAAATTTTTATTTTTCTTTTTCTTGTAAAAGACACGCATTTTTGCCCTTTTTTCAGCAGAAATACGTGCCACCTACTCTAATCCAGATAATGAATCGAAAACTCTGTATTCCCGTCCTGATCCATCTCCATAATGATATAACTGCCTTTTCTGCCTTCCTGCCGTGGAAATGACAGACTGCCCGGATTCAGCACTGTAATATCCCCAAACTTTTTCAGATACGGTCTGTGTGTGTGCCCAAACATCACGATATCTGCATTTCTCGATCTTCCCTCATCCAGGATCCGCTCTACACCAAGAGACACGGAATACTGGTGTCCATGTGCCATAAATGCTTTTTTCTTGCCAAAATAGATCTCCATCTCACGAAGATTTCGCGAAAAGAAATCATTGTTCCCTGCCAGGATATATGCCGGGCATCCACAGAATGCCTCAATATAGTCTTCTCCACCCTCTGTATCCCCGAGATGAACCAGATAATCGATCTTTCCAGCTTCCATGATTGCCCGGTCAAATGCAGTATGTCTTCCATGTGTATCACTAATGATCAATACTCTCATAACTTTTTCTCCATGATCTGTCTCATCATCCGAAGTGCTTCTCCTCTGTGGCTGAGTTCATTCTTCTTTTCCGGTGCAAGCTCTGCCGAGGTGCAACCGTATTCCGGCAGGAAAAAGATCGGATCATAGCCAAATCCATTTGCTCCGGCGATTTCGTAACCAATACATCCTTCCATCGTTCCACGGACAACCTCTTTGTCCCCGTTCGGGAATACTGCTGCCACCGCACAGACAAACCTTGCTGTACGCTGATTATCCGGTACGCCCTTCATTCTTGAAAGCAGGAGACTGTTCTTGATATCATACGAAGTATCGGTTCCTGCATAACGTGCAGAATAGATTCCCGGCTCTTTATTCAGATAATCGATTTCCAGTCCGGAATCATCTGCCAGTACAATCGCATCCATTGCCTTCACTTCCGGCAGCTCTGCGATCGCTGAGGCTTTGATCATCGCATTTTCCTCAAAGGACTTTCCATCCTCTACGATATCAATGTCAATCCCCGCTTCCTTCATAGAAAGGATCTCCATCCCCAGATCCTGCAGGATCTGACGGATCTCTGTCATTTTATTCTTATTACCCGTTGCAAAAATAATTTTCATCTGTAAATTCTTCTTTCTCTTACTGTCTTGGTTCTCTTGGGCGTTTCGGTGGCTTCGGACCTAAGAACTGATAGAAATAGGTCTTCAGCATACCGTTATATATCTTCCGGTTCTTATCTGCTTTTCTTCCGAAATAACGCTCTGCATCCTCGTAACTGGTGATCATATATGCAGACCAGCTGTCCAGCTTTTTAAAACTCTCACCAAATTCTCTGTATAACTGCGGCAGATCCTTTTTATCCTCCAGTCGCTCGCCATACGGCGGATTGGTAATGATAAAACCATACTTCTTCGGGTGGCTTAAGTCCTTTACTGCTCTTTCCTGAAAATGGATCAGATGGTCAACGCCTGCATCTTTGGCATTCTGCCTTGCTGCTTTTACTGCCTCCGGATTCAGGTCATATCCCTGAATATCAACCTGTACCTCCCGGTCGATCACATCATTTGCCTCATCCATCGCATCATACCATGCTTTTTTCGGAATCAGGTTCACCCATTCTTCTGCTGTAAAGGAACGGTTCATACCCGGTGCAATATTGGCTGCCATCATAGCCGCTTCAATTGGAAATGTTCCACTTCCGCAGAAAGGGTCTACCAGGATCCGGTCCTTGTGCCACGGTGTCAGCATGATCAGTGCGGATGCCAGTGTCTCTGTGATCGGTGCCTTTACGGTCATCTGACGATAACCTCTCTTATGTAACGATACGCCGGAGGTATCAATTCCGATCGTCACGATATCTTTCATCAGAAATACACGGATCGGGTAAGCCGGTCCATCCTCCTGGAACCATTCTATCCCGTAGATCCGTCTCAGCCTTTCTACCATAGCTTTTTTCATGATCGACTGAATATCTGACGGGCTGAACAGTTTACTCTTTACAGATGCAGCCTTCGTCACCCAGAACTTTCCGTTCTTCGGAATATAATTCTCCCACGGAAGTACTCTTGTTTTCTCAAATAATTCATCAAATGTCTCTGCTTTAAATGAACCAACCTTAAGAAGGATTCTCTCTGCTGTCCGTAGGAACACGTTCGCATCGCAAATCGCCTGTGCATCTCCCCAGAAGCATACTCTTCCGTCTTCTACTGTTGATATCTCATATCCTAAATCCAGCACTTCCCGCTTCAGAACAGCTTCCATTCCGAAATGGCAGGGTGCTATCAGCTCCATCTTTTCCATTCTTATTCCTTTCTCTACTCCACAATCTGTTATAAACTATATTACGTTTTCTGTCTGCCTTTTGTCAAGGGGCGTAGCTCGCGAAAAAGCAGCGGTTTGGATTCCGCTGCTTTTCCCCTCTTAACTGTTTTGCACTTTTTAATACTTGTCACTTTCGTTATGGCAGGACTTTGAGCTGTCATATGCATTACGATCTGATTCATATGCATTCTTTGCATTCCGGTTAGTCATATTCTTGCCGGATGCATTTTTATTGCCTGAATTTTTATTTGACTGGTTCTTGCCGGATGCATTTTCATCATACGCATTCTTGTTGGATCCATATGAATTTTTGTTTGTACTGTTTTCTGAAGCATTATAATTTTTTGCCATTGATAATTCCTCCTGACATTTTTTTTGTACAAACATAGTATCTATCCTTTTCGTATTTTTATACATTTTTATTTTTTTCTTGATTTTCAAATCGGTTTATATTATACTTTGTCGTGTAGAGATTTATTTTCTACAACCCCTTATTAATTATTTATACTCCCCTCAAACGCTCGATAGCTCCCCTATCGGGCGTTTAACGTTATATAGACAGATTCTTTTCATGTACTTGAACCTAACATATAGAACATATAACCAAAAAGCCGGAGACATAAGCTTCTTTCCATTGCAGAAGAATCTTATACCTCCGGCTTTTTTAATTACCATCGCCTTCTCAGCATTCTGACCAGCAGTATGATCACCAGAAGAGGGATCAGTACCGGTGCGATCAGGCTTACAATCCCGCTTATCACCGCAAAGATCACAACGATCACAGCCACAACCACAAGAATCAGCAGAAGTTTCTTCCACCAGCTATCCAGGCTCCACACATGGATATTGCTGCTTCCTTCTGTGCTGCTGTTGTCTCTGTAGGTCCTTCCATCCGAATCATAGATCACATCTTCTACACTTTCTTCTCCCTGCGCATCCACGATCGTTTTCGCAAGAATCCACGGATCTCCAAGTTCCGCCAGTACCTCACTCTCCGTTCTTCCTTTTCTGATCTCATCATCAATATACTGACTATAGTAGTTCAGATTCTCCTGCAACACCTGTGGTGTCACACCGGAAGAAAGTTCAATTCTCAGTTTTTCAAGGAACTCTGCTTTCGTCATCTTTCTTTCTCCTCTATTCTCATCATTTCATTGTTTATAATTATATTCCGATACAAAAATGTGCCTTGGCACATTCCCGCGCCTGTGATCGTTGCCTGCGACATCTTCCCTGTATCACAGTGCACATCCCGCCGAAGACTTTCTATATCCGGAAATACATTTCCGGATACAGAAAAGAACCTCAGACTTAGAGTAGCATAATTTCTGCTTCTTTCCAAGTCTAAGGTCCTTAAATTTCTATAAGTATTTTATATGTATTTTCTAAACTTCAAATAAAAGATCTCCGTAAGAAGGCATTGGCCATACTTCTTTATCCACGATCATTTCCAGTTCGTCTACCGGTGTACGGAGTCCTTCCATAGCCGGAACTACACTGAAGTGATAGAATTCAGACTGTACTTTTCCTTCTTCTTTTCCTGCTGCTTCTTCTGTGACTGCTTCCAGTTTCTTAAGGGCAGCCTTTGTTTCTGTCAGAAGTCCTGAAATGTCAGCGAGCATTTCTGCCTGTACAGATGCATCTGCTCCGGCTTCTTTTACTGCAAGAACCGTATCTGCAAGCTCTTTTGTATATTTTACAACTGCAGGAATGATCTGTTTTGCAGCAATATCGATCATAGCCTTTGCTTCGATATTGATTGCCTTTGCATAGTTCTCATATTTGATCTCTGCACGGGATTCCAGCTCTGCCTTGGTAAATACACCAAATTTTCCGAACAGATCTACCGCTTTTTCAGTCGTCAGTGCCGGGATTGCTTCTACCATGGACTTGATGTTCGGAAGTCCTCTCTTTTCTGCTTCAGCTACCCATTCATCAGAATATCCGTTGCCGTTGAAGATAATTCTCTGATGATCTGTCAGATATTCTTTGATCAGGCTGTGTACAGCTGTATCAAAATCATCTGCTTTTTCCAGGACATCGCATGCCTCTGCAAATGCCTCTGCTACGATTGTATTCAGTACTACGTTTGGTCCTGCAATGGAATCGCGGGAACCTACCATACGGAATTCAAATTTATTTCCGGTAAATGCAAATGGTGAAGTTCTGTTTCTGTCGGTTGCATCCTTTGTAAGATCCGGAAGGGTTGTTACGCCTGTTTCCAGCTTTCCACCATTCAGGCTGTGTGTTGCCTCACCTGTGCTGAGGAGCTGTTCTACAACGTCCTGAAGCTGTTCACCAAGGAAGATAGAGATGATTGCCGGCGGTGCTTCGTTTGCTCCAAGTCTATGGTCATTTCCCGGATCGGCAGCCGATTCACGAAGCAGGTCTGCGTGTACATCAACGGCTTTCAGGATACATGCCAGTACCAGAAGGAACTGTACATTTTCATGAGGTGTCTTTCCTGGATCCAGCATATTGATTCCGTCATCTGTTGTGATTGACCAGTTGTTATGTTTACCTGATCCGTTGACTCCTGCAAACGGTTTCTCGTGAAGCAGACATTTCAGTCCATGCTCGCATGCTACCTTTTTCAATGTCTTCATGATGATCTGGTTGTGATCTACTGCAATATTGGCCTCTGCATAGATCGGTGCGAGTTCGTGCTGTGCCGGTGCCACTTCGTTGTGCTGTGTCTTAGCTGCAACACCAAGTTTCCATAATTCTTCGTTGACATCTTTCATGTAAGAAGCAACTCTCTGACGGATTGTTCCAAAGTAGTGATCGTCAAGCTCCTGTCCTTTCGGTGGCATTGCTCCGAAAAGTGTACGTCCTGTGTAAATAAGGTCTTTTCTCTGTAAGAATTTCTTTGCATCTACAAGGAAGTATTCCTGCTCCGGTCCTACAGAAGGTGTTACTTTCTTTGATGTTGTATTTCCGAACAGACGAAGCAGTCTGATGGATTCTTTGTTGATTGCTTCCATAGATCTGAGAAGCGGTGTTTTTTCATCCAGCGCCTCACCTGTGTAAGAGCAGAATGCTGTCGGGATGCAAAGGATTGCTCCGGCTGCATCTTTTCTTACAAATGCCGGTGATGTACAATCCCATGCTGTATATCCTCTTGCTTCAAATGTAGCACGAAGTCCTCCTGACGGGAAAGAAGAAGCATCCGGCTCTCCTTTGATCAGTTCTTTTCCTGAAAAGCTCATCAGAACCTTTCCGCTTGGAAGAGGAGCTGAGATGAAGGAATCATGCTTTTCAGCAGTAACTCCTGTCAGTGGCTGGAACCAGTGTGTATAATGGGTTGCACCTTTTTCGATTGCCCATTCTTTCATCTCATGCGCAATTACATCTGCAGTCTCAAGATCCAGCTCTTTTCCTTCTTCAATTGTCTGTTTTAATTTTTTGTATACTTTTTTCGGAAGTCTCTCCTGCATTACTGCATCGTTAAAAACATCTTCGCCAAAAATTTCTGCCACGCTTAACCATTCACTACTCATAATTACCTTCCTTTCTCTAACGCAAAAAAACGAGGAAGCTCCACTTTGTGGAACTTCCTCGTTCATTGTGATCTCTGTTATTTAAGATACATTTACGATACTCTTTTTTCTTTCAAATTTCAAGACCAATTTTTTAATTTGTGTATATTTTCACAAAACTTCATGAGTTTTCAACTTCTTTTTCAACATTTATACCAGTCACTTCTTAGACCTCGAACAGCAGATCTCCATAAGAAGGCATCGGCCACATATTCTTGTTGACGATCATTTCCAGTTCATCCACTGGTTTTCTTAAAGCTTCCATTGCCGGTACAACTTTCTGCATGAAGAAGAATGCCTGTTCTTTTCCTTCTGTCTCCGGTACTTCTGCCACAACAGTTTCCAGTGCTCTGAGTGCTTCTTTTGTGTCTTTCAAAAGATCAGCCGACTGTACAAGAAGCTCTTCCTGTACGCCTGTATATGCTGCAGTGCATGCCTGTTTTACCTGGTTGATCGAATTAGCCAGCGAAGTTACATACTGGATCACAGCCGGGATAATATGCTTGCTTGCGATATCGATCATGGAACGTGCTTCAATGTTGATTGCCTTTGAGTATGCCTCATATTTGATCTCTGCACGGGATTCCAGTTCTGCACGGCTGAATACATCGAATTTTTCAAACATTTCAACCGCATTGTCATATGTCAGGCATTCAATAGACTCTACCATGGTCTTAATATTCGGAAGTCCTCTTCTTTCGGCTTCCTTCACCCACTCATCAGAATATCCGTTGCCATTGAATACGATTCTCTGATGTTTGGATGCATATTCCTTGATCAGATCATGGACTGCAAGATCAAAATCTTCTGCTTTTTCGAGTACATCGCAGGCATCAGAGAAGGACTCAGCCACGATTGTATTTAATACTACGTTCGGTGCTGCCACCGAGTCTCTGGATCCTACCATACGGAATTCAAATTTATTTCCTGTAAATGCGAATGGTGAAGTACGGTTTCTGTCAGTTGCATCCTTTGCAAAATCCGGGAGCGTACTTACACCGGTATGTAATTTGCCGCCTTTTAAGCTGTGTGCAGCTTCTCCGGTATCAATAAGCTGTGCAAGCACGTCTTCAAGCTGTTCTCCGAGGTATGCGGAAATAATTGCCGGCGGTGCTTCATTTGCTCCAAGTCTGTGATCGTTTCCTACGTCAGAAGCAGATTCACGGAGCAGGTCTGCATGCAGGTCTACTGCACGGAGAATACAGGTCAGAACCAGAAGGAACTGAATATTATCATGAGGTGTCTTTCCCGGATCCAGAATGTTGATCCCATCATCTGTAACCAGCGACCAGTTGTTATGCTTTCCGGAACCATTTACACCTTCAAACGGCTTCTCATGAAGCAGGCAGTGAAGGTTATGACGATATGCCACTTTCTTCAGCGTCTCCATAATCAGCTGATTATGGTCAACTGCTACGTTGCACTGTGCATAGATTGGTGCAAGTTCATGCTGACCAGGCGCTACTTCGTTGTGCTGTGTCTTTGCAGATACCCCCATCTTCCAGAGCTCTTCATTAACATCGGTCATAAATGCTGCGATTCTCTCGCGGATCGCACCAAAGTAATGATCGTCCAGCTCCTGTCCCTTCGGAGGGTTTGCACCGAATAAAGTACGTCCTGTAAATACAAGGTCTTTTCTCTTAAGATATTTATCTCTGTCTACCAGGAAATATTCCTGCTCAATTCCAACAGAAGGTGTAACCTTCTTAGAAGTTGTATTTCCAAACAAACGGAGCAGACGAATAGACTGCTTGTTAATTGCTTCCATTGAACGAAGAAGCGGTGTCTTCTGATCCAATGCTTCTCCTGTGTAAGAACAGAACGCTGTCGGGATATAAAGGATCGTTCCTTTTCCATCCGGGTTTTTCTTTACAAATGCAGGGGATGTACAATCCCACGCTGTATAACCTCTTGCTTCAAATGTGGAACGCAGTCCTCCTGACGGGAAGGAAGATGCATCCGGTTCTCCTTTGATCAGCTCTTTTCCCGAAAACTCCATCAGAATCTTTCCATCTGACTTCGGTGCTGAAATAAACGAATCATGCTTTTCAGCTGTTGCTCCTGTAAGAGGCTGGAACCAGTGCGAATAATGAGTGGCACCCTTTTCAATCGCCCACTCTTTCATCTCATGTGCAATAACGTCTGCTGTTGCAGCCTGAAGCTCTTTACCTTCTTCGATCGTCTTTTTCAGCTCTTTGTAAGTCTTCTTTGGAAGTCTTTCCTGCATAACAGCATCATTGAAGACGTTTTCTCCAAATATTTCTGCTACACTAATCCATTCGCTCATCCCATGTACCTCTCTTTTCTACTACTCATTTTCTACTACTCATACAAAACGGTCGTTTTTTGATTCAAATAAAGGAGTCTTGCACTTACGCAAAACTCCTTTTATACCGTTTTCTTCGGACGCCTTTGTCCATGATATTATCAAAAATCAGACTATTCAGCTTTTCCGTCAGAACCGAACAGAATCATTTTCTCTTTTACTTTTTCAACGATTGCATCTGCACCCGGTTTCAGAAGTTTACGTGGATCGTATCCTTTTCCTTCAAGATCTTTTCCTGCTTCAATGTATTTGCGGGTAGCTTCTGCGAATACCAGCTGACATTCTGTATTAACATTGATCTTAGAAACTCCAAGGTCAATTGCTTTCTTAATCATATCATCCGGAATTCCTGTACCTCCGTGAAGTACGAGCGGAAGTTCTCCTGTGAGCTCCTGAACTGCTGCAAGAGTCTCAAAACTGAGTCCTTTCCAGTTTTCCGGATATTTCCCATGGATGTTACCGATACCTGCTGCAAGGAAATCAACACCAAGGTCTGCGATCATCTTGCATTCCTTAGGATCTGCGCATTCGCCCATTCCAACAACACCGTCTTCTTCTCCACCGATAGAACCAACTTCCGCCTCGATAGAAAGTCCTTTTCCATGGCAAAGTTTAACAAGTTCTGTAGTCTTCTCAATGTTTTCTTCGATCGGATAATGAGATCCGTCAAACATAACTGATGAGAATCCTGCATCTATACATTTCAGGCAGCCTTCATAGCTACCATGATCAAGATGAAGTGCAACCGGAACTGAAATGTCCATTTCTTTGATCATTCCATTTACCATTCCTACAACTGTTCTGTATCCAGCCATGTATTTTCCTGCACCTTCAGACACACCAAGAATAACCGGTGATCTTAATTCCTCAGCTGCAGTCAGAACTGCTTTGGTCCATTCAAGATCGTTGATATTAAACTGTCCTACTGCGTAATGACCTGCTTTTGCTTTTTTTAACATTTCTGTTGCTGAAACTAACATTTTGTATTCCTCCACTTCTCTGTTAAAGGCTTTTATAGGCTGACCCCCAGGGGAATCGAACCCCTGATTCGACCGTGAGAGGGTCGCGTCTTGACCGCTTGACCAGGGGGCCAGATGTACGTTCATTAGCCGTCTTGCTAACTCACTTGCTTAGTATAGCGTACTTCTTTTCATTTGACAAGCCTTTTTTTTATTTTTTATTGCTTTTTTACTGCTCCTCTTCCGGAACTACGATTTTAAGTGCCTGCTTCGCATTCTTGATGCAGACGCTGTCATGCTCCCCACCGAACTCTCCATCCAGCGTCCACGGGATCTCTTCCACTGATTCAAAATGGATCTCACCTGTCTTAAATGAATAAATGTGCTTCGTATTGATCTGGCTGCTCAGAAGTGCCCCGATGATCTCCTGAAGCGCGATCGGGTTCTTCGGTGTCCGGATCAGGGTAACCTCAAATTCTCCGTCATCAAAGACTACATTCTTCCCGATCATATTACGGAAACCGCCTACAGATCTGGAATTCGTCACCATACCATAAATAAATTCGTCCTCGATCGTTTCACCGTCATGTGTCACTTTTAATTTATATGACGGGATATCAAAAATTCTGGTTGCTCCTTCCAGCACATATGCCAGATGTCCCAGAACATTCTTCATTTCCTGCTTTGTCTCATAAGATACATCCGTGAAGAGTCCGAATGCTGCAATGTATACGAACACATCTCCGTTAAACCGTCCGATATCACAAGGGAATTCTGTTCCCCCTGCTGCTGTACTTGCCGCCTGGAGAAGATTCTTCGGGATATGGAGACTGCTTGCAAAGTCGTTGGTCGTTCCTGTCGGTATGTAGCCGATCGGAATCTTTTTTTCTCTCTTCATCATTCCGGTTACGACCTCATCAAGTGTTCCGTCACCACCACTGCAGATCACACGGTCATACTCCTCTGTAAATGTCTTTACTTTATAATAAGCGTCTTTATATTTCTGCGTCGGATATACAACCACTTCATATCCTGCTTTTACAATAATGTCAATAATATCAGAAAGCTTCGGTTTTAAAAGTCCCTTTCCTGCATTCGGATTATAAATAAACAATGCTTTTTTCATACGTCCGTCCTCCTGTTATCTGTTCTTTTCTCTGTAAGGCCTTGTCCCCACAGCTCCTTACGGATACATGCATTATAGCATAAAGAGCCTGCTTTTGGCAGACTCTTCAAAGTTTTATGCAATTATCTGTTCTTAACGTTCACAAGAAACCTTTCGATACCAGCTGCTGCTTCCTTTTCATCTGTTCCGTTCGCAACAACGGTGATTTCCTCTCCCGGCAGCAGTGTCAGACTCATCATCCCCATAATGCTCTTTGCATTGACTTGCTTCTGGTCAACTTCGATATACACCGAACTTGAATACTGACTAGCTTCCTGAACAAGAAGTGCAATCGGTCTGGCGTCTAATCCCTCGGACAATTGAATCTTAACAGGTTTTTTGATCATAATGTTCCTCCTTGCTTAGCCCTTATCTCTTCCGCCATTTCACTTAACTTGCGCAATCTGTGGTTCACTCCGGACTTGCCTACCGGATTTTGCAGAAGTGCGCCTAACTCTTTTAAAGATGCCTCCGGATATGTAAGTCTTGTAAGGGCCATGTCCTTCAATCCTTCCGGCAGCTTATCGAGTCCTTTTGTTTCCTCAATATACCTTATATCTTCGATCTGCTTTACAGCAGCGGAAACCGTTTTATTGATATTCGCAGTCTCGCAGTTCACTTTTCGGTTCACCGTATTCCTCATATCTTTCAATATGCGGATATTCTCCAGCTCCATCAGTGACTGATGTGCCTCCATCACATTCAGCACATCCACGATCTGAGCTCCTTCTTTCAGATAAACCACAAATGATTTCTTCCTTGATACAATCTTTGCGTCCAAAGCAAAGCATCTCATTATCTTCTGAATCTGCTGTGCTTTTCCCATCGACGCACAGACAATTTCAAAATGATAGGATTTCTCCGGGTCGCTCATGGATCCTGATGCAAGAAAAACGCCTCGCAGGAAAGCCCGCTTACAGCAAGTCTCCTGAATCACGACATTCTTTACTACAGAAAGCTCTTCTTCCACCTCTCCATAAGGATTGATCAGCTTTGCCGCCTGAAGAACCCTGACAGCATCTTCGTGTTTTTTTACAACTATATAATAGTAGCTGCTGCCTTTTTCCCGGTTCACCCGAATAGCGATATCAACCACTATATTAAACGTTCTTCTCAATAAAGTAAAGCTTTTTCTTGCAACTGCCAGATTTTCCGTATGAATCTTAAGTGCCGCATGACCTCTGCTGTCGATCATGACAGCCCCGCACATGCTGATGATCGCTGCAAGTTCTGCAATCTGGCAATGCCTTGCAGGACTTAACTGGCGCGATATTTCTTCTTTAATATTTCCAGAAAAAGACATACTATCACCTATTTTGCTTTCGTAATTGCATCTTTCTCGATATCACGATGCTCTTTTCTTACACCGTACTCTTTCTCTGCCACAGACAGCCGTTCATACAACTCATTGGAAAGTGTCACGGAGCGGTGTTTTCCGCCGGTACATCCGATTGCGATCACAAGCTGGTTCTTTCCTTCTGCAACATAATTCGGAATCAGGAACTCAACCATGTCGACCAGCTTCTTCAGGAATTCTTTGGAAATATCGTTGTTCATCACGTAATCCCTGACCGTTTTGTCATTGCCACTCTGCGGGCGAAGTTCATCAATATAATACGGATTCGGAAGGAATCTGACATCAAATACCAGATCTGCATCACTCGGAATTCCATATTTAAATCCGAAAGATAGCACGGTAATGTACAGATTCTTGTATTCTTTATTCTCGGCAAAAATACGGTTCAGTTCACTGCGCAGCTCCCTGGTCAGCATCCGGCTTGTATCCAGGATATAATCTGCCCTTTCTTTTAAAAAGGCAATCTTCTTACGTTCTTTGGCGATCCCGTTCTCAATTCTTCCACCCTTTGAGAGTGGGTGATTCCTTCTTGTCTCTTTATATCTTTTCACCAGTGTATCGTCATTCGATTCAAGGAAAAGAATCTCCAGTGGTATCTTGGCTTTTTCAAGTTCGTCCAGAACCTGATCCAGTGCACGCAGATTCTGGCCACTGCGGATATCAAGCCCCAGAGCGATTTTCGTGATCTCACCATTTGGAACGATCAAAAGTTCTGCCAGTTTTGTCATTAAAGGAATCGGCATATTATCCACACAAAAATATCCCATGTCTTCCATCATTTTCAAAGTTGTACTTTTCCCTGCTCCGGACATTCCCGTTACAATTACGAATCTCATCCCTAAAATTCTCCTATTTGTTTCACTTCCGGTTCCATCGTAACACCGGTATCTTCTTTCACTTTCGCTGTTACCTGCCGGATCAGCTCCATCACATCAGCCGCCGTCGCATTTCCTTTATTGATCACAAATCCACTGTGCTTTTCAGAAACCTGTGCTCCACCTATTGTAAATCCTTTCAGTCCACTGTCCTGGATCAGTTTTCCTGCAAAATATCCTTCCGGACGCTTAAATGTGCTGCCTGCACTCGGATACTCCAGTGGCTGCTTCGATACCCGCTTCTGACGGAGATCATCCATCTGCGCTTTTATTTCTTCTTTTTTGCCTTCTGTAAGCGAAATCACGGCACCCAAAACGATATATCTTTTCTCCGGGATAATGCTTGTACGGTATCCGAGTCCCAGTTCTTCTGCCGGAAGCTCCATGATCTCGCCCTCTTCTGTCATAACCCTGACACTTGTCAGTACATCCTTCATCTCTCCGCCATACGCGCCGGCGTTCATCACAACCGCTCCGCCAAGCGTTCCCGGAATACCTGCTGCGAACTCAAATCCGGTCAGTGCTGCATCAAGTGCTGCATTTGCAATCTGCGCAAGCGAACATCCTGCCTGCGCCGTGATCTGATTTCCTTCTACCTGAAATGTTCCCATACTCTTATAAAGCTGGATGATCGCTCCTCTGAAGCCTTTGTCTCCAACCAGAAGGTTGCTTCCATTTCCTACTATATATATAGGTATCGAAAATTCCCGGCATACCCGGACTGCCGCTGTCAGTTCCTTTTCATTCGATGGCATGATAAAATAATCTGCCGGACCACCGATCCGGAAGGTTGTATGCTTCTTCATCGGTTCATCCTTCTGTACTTTGGATGCATCGATCACATTATACAAACATGTCTCAAAATTCTGTTCCATTTTCTTCTCCTAGTATCTATAAATATTCTATGCCATTCTTCTTTTTTTATTTAACAGGAAATTGCCATTGGCCCTCCCGCCAAATAGAAGTTACTACGTGCCAAAGCACGTTTTAATATCATCCTCTAATGATGTAAGTGTCAAAAGTAAATTTTGACACTTACATCATATAATACACCAAAAAATATGCAAGTTCAACGCGCTCTTGCAAAATTAAGAGAAATGCGATATAGTAGGGCATAACATAGAAATTTTATCATTATTTTCAAAAAGGAGTGATTTTTAACTGTGGACTCGAGTGTCTCGCAAATACTTATTTTGCTAGTCCTGCTGCTCTTATCCGGCATATTTTCGTCCGCTGAGACAGCACTTACAACCTACAATAAAATCCGGATGCGTGCCCTTGCAGACGAGGGTAACAAGCGTGCCAGCGCCGTACTTGCCGTAACTGAGAATTCAGGCAAAATGCTTAGCGCGATTCTCATCGGCAACAACATTGTGAATACTGCCGTGGCATCCCTTGCCACCACAATCGCATACCGCCTCGGCGGAACTGCCGTTGCAATTGCAAGTGGTCTCATGACCCTTCTCATTATCCTTTTCGGGGAGATTACCCCGAAGACGATGGCTACCATTCACGCCGAGAAGATGGCTCTCTTTTACGCACCGGCTATCAATATTTTCATGAAGATCATGACTCCGTTTATCTTCATTGTAAACGGCCTCTCCACCGGTCTTCTGATGCTTCTCCGCATCGATCCGAATGCCAAAGACAATACCATGACCGAAGCTGAACTCCGAAGTGTGGTAAATGTCAGCCATCAGGACGGCGTGATCGAATCAGATGAAAAAGAGATGATCTACAATGTGTTTGATCTCGGTGATGCCATTGCCAAGGACGTCATGGTTCCCCGTGTCAACGTAACTTTTGCTGATATTGACAGCAGTTACGACGAACTGATCGACCTGTTCCGGGAAGACAAATTCACCCGTCTTCCGGTTTACCAGGAAACAAAGGATAATGTTGTCGGAACGATTAATATGAAAGATCTTCTTCTTTATGACAGTAAGAAAAGTGAGTTCCAGATTAAAGACATTCTCCGTGAAGCCTACTTCACTTATGAATACAAGAGCATTTCCGAGCTTCTTGTTGAAATGCGTCAGGCCTCGTTCAATATCGCAATTGTCCTGGATGAATACGGTGAAACATCCGGTCTGATCACCCTGGAAGATATTCTTGAAGAGATTGTTGGCGAGATCCACGATGAATATGATGAGAATGAAGAAGAAAATATCAAAGCGGTAGGCGAACACGAATATATTATTGAAGGTTCTACCAATCTTGACGATCTCAATGATTCCCTGGATCTGAATCTGGAATCGGAAGATTATGATTCTCTCGGAGGCTTTATCATCGAAAAGCTGGACCGTCTTCCAAAAGCCGGTGACTCCGTTTCCACCGAAGACGGAATCCGTATGGTCGTAGAAAAGCTCGACAAAAACCGGATTGAGACAGTTCATCTGTATCTTCCGGAGAATTACCGCGAACATACGTCTGACTCGTTGGAAAATGACGACTAAGCAGACCTCCCGGGAAGAAATCCTGACAGATTTTTTCTTTATATTTTGCAGGATATACAACAATTTCAGGGCAGTCCAAAGTGGGCTGCCTTTTTCTTTTTCGGATTTCGTTATTTTTTAAACAATTTTTTCAAGAAATATTGGTTTTTTATTGATTTTATTGCGTAATTATGTATAATTATGGTAAATGGGTGAAGAATTTTACTTCATCAGATGATAAAATCTGCGCTCACAGCTTTTATCATTTAACCATTTAACTAGAATTAGGAGAAAGAGGTTAATTGCAATGGCAGAAATCAATTTAAGCAAGTATGGTATTACTGGAACAACAGAAATCGTGCACAACCCTTCTTACGAATTATTGTTTGAAGAAGAAACAAAAGCAGGTCTTGAGGGATTTGAAAAAGGTCAGGTCAGCGAACTTGGTGCTGTGAACGTAATGACAGGTGTATACACCGGACGTTCCCCTAAAGACAAATTCATCGTAGTTGATGAAAACTCTAAAGACACTGTATGGTGGACTTCAGACGAATATAAGAATGACAACCATCCGGCTTCACAGGAAGCATGGGAAGCTGTAAAGGAGATCGCCAAGAAAGAACTTTCTAACAAGAAACTTTATGTTGTAGATGCATTCTGCGGCGCCAACAAAGATACACGTATGGCAATCCGTTTCATCGTTGAAGTTGCCTGGCAGGCTCATTTCGTAACAAACATGTTCATCAAACCAACAGCTGAAGAACTTGAGAACTTCGAACCAGACTTCGTAGTATACAATGCTTCAAAAGCAAAAGTTGAAAACTACAAAGAACTTGGACTTAACTCTGAGACAGCTGTTTTATTCAACATCACAAGTAAAGAACAGGTTATCGTTAATACATGGTACGGCGGAGAAATGAAGAAAGGTATGTTCTCTATGATGAACTACTACCTCCCACTTAAGGGGATCGCCGCTATGCACTGCTCAGCAAACACAGATCTGAATGGTGAAAATACAGCAATCTTCTTCGGACTTTCAGGAACAGGTAAGACAACACTTTCTACAGATCCTAAGCGTCTCCTGATCGGTGATGACGAACACGGCTGGGATGACAACGGAGTATTCAACTTTGAAGGTGGATGCTACGCTAAAGTTATCAACCTTGACAAAGAATCTGAACCAGATATCTACAACGCAATCAGACGTGACGCTCTTCTTGAGAACGTAACTCTCGATGCTGAAGGAAAAATTGATTTTGCTGATAAGAGTGTAACAGAAAATACACGTGTATCTTATCCGATTAACCACATTGAAAATATTGTACGTCCGGTTTCTTCTGCACCGGCAGCTAAGAATGTAATCTTCCTGTCTGCAGACGCTTTCGGAGTACTTCCGCCGGTATCTGTACTGACTCCGGAACAGACACAGTACTACTTCCTGTCTGGATTCACAGCTAAACTTGCCGGTACAGAACGTGGAATCACAGAACCTACACCAACATTCTCTGCTTGCTTCGGACAGGCATTCCTTGAACTGCATCCGACAAAATACGCAGAAGAACTTGTTAAGAAGATGGAAAAGAGCGGAGCAAAAGCTTACCTCGTTAACACAGGATGGAACGGAACCGGAAAACGTATCTCTATCAAAGATACCCGTGGTATCATTGATGCTATCCTGAACGGGGACATCTTAAATGCACCGACCAAGAAGATTCCTTTCTTCAACTTTGAAGTACCTACAGAACTTCCGGGAGTTGATTCAGGAATCCTTGATCCTCGTGACACATATGCTGATGCTTCTGAATGGGAAGAAAAGGCTAAGGATCTTGCTGCAAGATTCGTTAAGAACTTCGCTAAATACGAAGGAAATGCTGCTGGTAAAGCACTTGTATCTGCTGGACCGCAGGCTTAATATGCGATTTGAAGAATGGATGTGGGAGAGAGTTTCTCCTGCATCCATTTTTTTGTGTATACGATGAGCCAAGTGCAGATTTGTGCTTGCACAAGGATCTGCATTTGGCGAATGTACATCATCGAGCTGTCAAGCGAGATGGTGTACAAAGTATACCAATCGAGTAGGCGTCAGCTTACTCGATTGTGCGAAGGGACGAGGGAGAGGCTGCAATAACCTCATCTGCTTCGTTGCACTGACCACTCCGATGAGCCTCTTAGGGCGAAAATTGTGTCAGCAATGGCTTCCACAATTTTTGAGTCTCATCTCCGTAGTGCAAAATGTCAGCAGACGAGGTTATTGCAGCCTCTCCCTCTGGTTTTTCAAGACAAAACAGAATTGAATGATTTATGAGAAACAGAACCCACAGCCATCTTCGGGCTGTGGGTTCTGTTGACTGTTGAAGTTTGTTGGTTGCAGCTATTCTTTTCGTACTTTTAGAGTATGACGATAGTGTAATATCAACTACATGTATTTATGTAAAATATTTTTTTCTGCAGTATATTTCTACTTCTCTTCCGGTGGAAGTTCTTCCCCTGCCAGTTTTAGAATGTCGCTGATTTCATCTTCTGTGATGTCGAGAAATTCTTCTAATTCGTCTACGCTGACTTTACGTCCCATTTCTTCAGAAAGTTTTTTGATCTGTTCGTCAAGATCATTCACTTTTTCCACCATACGGTTATCCTGTTTTTTGGTTTCTTCCTGGGATTCTAAGAGCGCCTGCATGCTTTCTTTTGCCATACTTAAAAGCGCTTCCATATCGCCTTCATGCTCTTCCATAGCAAGCATAAGTCCCATGTTGCCTTCCTGAACGAGATCTCCGATGTAGATATCTGTTCTGTGCATCTCTTTTGCCATAGACAGAATTGCCGGAAGGAGTTCTTTTAACGGATCCCCCTCTCTTAAGCCTTTCAGATCCTGTTCGTAAAGATTTAAATAATCCTGCTCTTCCTGGGTATATCTGACTACATCCTCTGGTTTTTCTGCGTTCTTAATGGATCCACCGGCTTTGACGTAGCCTTTTACGATCACTTTTTGAGAAAGAAGGTAATCAAATACCAGTTCCATCTGTTCTTTCGACAAATTGTCTTCTGCAAAATATTCTTCGACTGTAGTTTTATCTGTTATGTTATTCTGGCTCGCGCAAAGTGCAAGGATTCCTGCCAGTTTTTCACGAAATTCTAATCTTTCTGCCATGTTTTGATTCTCCTGACTATTATAGAAATAACTATTCCGCAGTTTTGCGGTACAGAATAATCATAACATTATATTTTCAGGCTGACAATTTATTTTTCATCAGATGCTTTTTGTCTGATTATTTTGTTCGAGGTATTCGGCTATTTTTTCTAAGAGATATGTGCCGCCTGCTATGATTGTTGTGCCTCCGATGATTCCGATGATAAATGGTGCCATGTCTGTCATTCCTTCCGTTTGTTCTTGTGTGGGTTTCTTTTGACGGTTTTATTGTACTATTTATCGTGGAACGGAACTATCATGATTGGTTTAAATGTTTGTAAAATCTGCTTCTTTTCACCCTTTTCATAGATTCACATATATTATATAAAATCTATCTATCGAGGTATATCTATGCCTGTATCTATCATGCTCGATGCCGGTCACGGGGGACGTGATCCGGGAGCTGTGTATAATGGTCGCCAGGAAAAGGATGATGTACTGAAGCTGGTGCTTGCGATCGGAGAAATTTTACAGAACAGCGAAATTGATGTGGAATACACACGGACAACGGATATTTATGAGACACCTTTCCAGAAAGCAACAGAGGCAAACGAAGCCGGTGTGGATTTCTTCATATCGATCCACCGGAATTCCAGCCCGCTTGCCAATCAGTACATGGGCGTGGAAAGCCTGATCTACAATCTATCCGGCATCAAATATGAAATGGCGGAAAATATCAATGCACAGCTGGAAACAGTTGGGTTCAAAGATCTCGGAGTAAAGGCGCGCCCAAATCTGGTTGTCCTCCGACGCACAAAAATGCCGGCGATCCTGGTCGAAGTCGGTTTTATCAATTCGGATTCTGATAATACAATCTTTGATAAGAACTTTAATGATATTGCGCAGGCGATTGCGGACGGAATTCTGGATACCTTAGAAGAAAAGGGACTCTGGAAACCGGAGGGGGCAAGAAACAGTTCAACAGAATCGGAGTTTTCTGGTGATTCCCGTGAAAATTCTTCTGATGATGATTCCAACTCAGAATTCCCAGGCACCTCTGATTCTGTCGAGCGCACCATGCCAAATACCAATTCTCAGCCTCCTTCAAACTCTGAAAACCGTTCTACCGCTTCGACTGTAACCTACAGTGTACAGATAGGCGCATTCCGCAATCCAGCTTACGCCAGACGGCTTCTTAACGAACTTACAGAAATGGATTTCCCTGCCCGGATTGATGACAGCAGCCAGTATGACCGGGTTCTGGTCGGTCAGTTCGATGTATTGAATGATGCCGCCATGATGGAACGAAGACTAAAACAAAGCGGATATCCAACTGTGATTGTGAGCTTTTCTGAAGAAGTCTGATTGATTTTGTGGAAAATTCACAAATCATTCTAAGTACAAAAGTAATATTTACAATTTCGGTTAGTGTAGGAACGAAGGTATTCCACGCATAACGAGATTCTTCGAAATTGCTTTTAAAGTCAACGGATTTTATACTTATATACCAAACACAAAAAACAAAGGAGGAAATGATATGTCACTGAGAAATACAGCGAAAGCGGATATTGTCCTGAAAAATTTCTGGAAAGACAATGCTCACTTCGCCGATTTGTTCAATGCAGTTTTGTTTAACGGGGAACAAAAACTGCACCCGGAAGATCTGAAAGAAGCAGACGTAGATCTTTCATCTGTCCTGAAATTCAACGGACATTTAGAAACAATCCAGCGACTGAGAGATGTCGTAAAAAAGACAGCCTATGGAATGGATTTTGTAATCTGGGGTATTGAAAACCAACAGAAAATCCACTATGCAATGCCACTAAGACACATGATAGAGGATGCACTTTCATACTTAAAAGAGTATAATGAAATTGCAAAAAAGAATCTGGATGAAAAGACCACAAATACAAAAGATGAATTTCTGTCCAGATTCAAAAAGACGGATCGGCTTCATCCGGTAATCACTCTGTGCGTTTATTACGGAGAAAAGGAATGGGATGGGGCAACCAGTTTGAAAGAAATGCTGGAACTGCCTGACTATATGGAACGTCTTGTGCCTGATTATAAGATGAATCTGATACAGTTCAGAAACAGCGAAAATCTAAATTTCAAAAATCAAGATGTCCGGACAATCTTTGATGTAAGCCGGTTGATTTATAGCAAAAATTATGGCAAAATTACAAGTATCTACAAAGAACAAAATTTAACCAATGAGTTAGGAATTGTGATCGGAGCAATTACAGGCTCGCAAGAACTGATAAACTATGCAGCATCAGAAAAAGAAGGAGGTCAATTTAATATGTGTACAGCTTTAGATGAATTAGTAGAATCTGGAAAAGAAAAACTACTTACTGAAATGGTAAAAAAGAAACTTGCCAAAAACAAAACTCCAGACACGATCGCAGATGAACTGGAAACAGATCTTTCTGTAATCAAAAACATTATCGAAAAGATTGAGAAAAGCGCATAAACAATAACCCTCTCGTTTTTACAGGATGGTTATTTTTTCCATTGCACCATGTAGTCAATTAAAAATCTCATTTCATTAAAAAGATCCCGTATAAAACCACTGCCTAAGCAAGCCTTGATTTTATCAGGATCTTTTTTAGCATCTCACAAAGATACACTTACATTTCTATCTCGGCATCCCTTTCTCCTCATCCGCAACATACTCGAAGAAATCAAAATCCGCATAATGCTTATGCAGCACTCTGTCCGCACAGGTCAGTCCTACAAAGGTTCCTGTAAACTCACCGTATTTGCAGTATTCATCCGAGAATTTTGTTGTATCAAATGGTCCGCCGATTTTCACAAACTGCTCTCCGTCATAGCTCCACTCAAACCAGGACTTTCTCCCCTCAATATTCAGCCGCAGATAGATCGGTACATCCTCTACCGGAATACGGGTATTCAGAAGTTCTGTCTTGGTTCCATTTTCCAGATGGATGATGGAAAGTGCACTCTGTCCCAGTGTCTGGCTGTAATATTTACGAAGGTTGATGTAGTTCATGTTGTCATAATACATGATCAGTCCGGCGCTGTGCTGATGGGTTTCCGGCTTGAATTCCATTTTGGTTGTCGCCCGTGCATAGACGCTGGTCAGCTTTCTTGCCAGAATACTTACTTTGTTCAGAGAGGTTCTGGATTCCTGTCCACGGATTCTCACATAGCCTGGACGAGCCTTCACATCTGCAAATCTCTGCGGCATGATTCTCGGCGCATAGTACCAGTTGCCAAGCTCTTCTCCATCGAAATCATCAAAAGAAGGAATCTGCGGAACCGGGTACTCTGGAAGCCTGCTCTCTTCCACATACTCTTTTGCAAGATTGTCATCATCATACATCCGAAGCCATCCGTCTTCTGTCCACTTCATTTTCTGGATCGCAGTCTCACGTCCCAGTGTACAGCGCAGCTCCGGTGCAAATGGTCTTGCGCACAGATGGACAAGATATACTTCTCCAAGGGAAGTTTCCACATAGCTTGCATGACCGGATTTCTGAAGAACGCTGTCCGGATTATAATATTTCGGTTTCAGATGATCCGGATCCTGACGTTCATAAGATACGCCCGGTACACTCGTTACGATTGGGTTCATCGGATCGCCTTCATATGGTCCCCATACATTTTTTGACCGTCCCATGGTAACACAGTGATTGTATCCGGTTCCACCTTCTGCGCACATAATGTAATAATAACCATTTCTCTTGGTCAGATGTGGTGCTTCGATACATCCCCGGTCGGTTCCACCGTTCCAGATACGCTTTGGATATCCGATCACTTCCTGCTTCTCCGGTGAATATTCGATCATGCAGATTGCTCCCGGCTTCTCATAGCCTTCACGGGTCTCCCACTCCAGAGATACTACCCATTTTCTTCCGTCATCATCGTGGAACATGGAAGCATCAAATCCTGCTGAATGCAGATAGACCGGTTTGCTCCACGGTCCGCGGATGTCTTTTGCCGTAATCACATAATTGTCCACATCAAAGTATCTTGCGTTCATGGAATTCATCACTCCATATACGACATAGAACAGATCCTCCTGCTCGCAATAAGTCAGGCACGGCGCCCAGATTCCCTTTGCTGACGGAAGCTTTTTCAGATCGACTTCTTCGTCATCTGTCAGTACATGTATGTACAGTTCCCAGTTCTTCATATCCTTGGAATGGTAAACCGGAATCCCCGGCATCCATTCAAATGTTGATACTGCTATATAATAATCGTCCCCTTTTCTGCAAATGCACGGGTCCGGGTTAAATCCTTTGAAAATCGGGTTATGAATCATGATTTCTCCTCCTATATGACCAGATGCCGTTCTCTTTTTCTCTGGCATCCCATTATCACCTTGCTATTAAAATCGGTCAGAACATTTCTGGCTTCCTGTATTCCATGCCGCAAGCTGCGCTTCTGCCACTGCCTGATAGATTTTTTTCTTTTCTTCATCACTTACGGAACTTTCCACTTCCCCGTCCAGACCATTCAATACGGACTGTCCTCCTTTGGTATCCCATCCACAAGCCAGAGAATTGAACAGGCACCATTCTCCGCAGATCACCGGGAAATATTCTTCCATTTCCTGAATATCTTTCTGAAAATGTTCTCTGATATAATTCAGATATCCTTCCATTGTCTGCTCGCAGCCATTTGCCTCTGCAACCATCAGATACTGATGGTTATCTCTCCGGTACCTTCATGGTTTCCCACATATTTTCTGTCACCGGTTCATTGATCACTTCAATTCCCCATAAGCCTTTTCTTTCCCCGTAACGCTCTGCCAGACGCTCCAGTACAGACAGGACAAATTCAACCTCTTCCGGATGCTTTGACCATTTACATACGCCGCAGATTCCTCCGTTGTCAAATGTCGCTTTTCTGCATGCCCAGGTTACAATTTCCGGTTCAATCATCAGACGTACATCAAACAGATCCAGTGCCAGCCTGTAACGATCCTCCACATTTCCAAAGCCCAGCACATCATTTTCCATATAACTGGTACTGATGACATAAGTCCCGTCTCCTCTGCGCACTTCCAGAACACCTCTTGTGACCAGACCTTTTACTGCCTCTCTTACCGTACTTCGTCCAACTCCAAACAATTCCGTCAGTTCGTATTCATTCGGGATCTTCTCGCCGATTTTTACCGGTTTATCCAGAATATATTTCATCAATCGGTCTTCTGTCTGCTGTCCCAGCGTCTGTTTCATTCCATTTTCACCCTTTTGCATCTGCACATCTCCGAAACCTCTTGTTTTTCTAAAATTTTATCATGCAATTTTTCCCATTTCAACTCTGCATTGCCAGTCTCTGGCATTTTTGCTATACTGTCGATGTAGTTTTACAACAGTGAGTGGCATAATTTGTTTTTTGACACTCACATCATTTTTATTAAGTACATTCAAATTTACTACTGGAGGTTATTATGATCAAATTAATTGCAAGCGATCTGGACGGCACTCTGCTCCACGATTATCAGCAGACTGTTCCGGAAGATATATACGATACCATAAAAGCTCTTCACGACAAAGGAATCCTCTTCACAGCTGCCAGCGGACGTCAGTATGCCAATATCCGCAGACTGTTTTCCCCTCTGGGCTTCGATATTCCCTATATCGCAGAAAATGGTTCCCTTTGCATTTATAAAGAAGAAGTCCTTGCCACCGGCCTGATTCCATCCGAGACGATCCGCCACATTCTGGACGTACTGATGGAATACCGGAAGATCTATCACACCGGACACTGTATCCTTTCTGTAAAAGATACTTATTACAGCGACTCAACCGATGAACGTTTCATTGATTATATGGAAAATGATATGCATAACATTGTTACCTACGTGCCGGATCTCTATGCAGTCAAAGAACCGATCATCAAAGCTGCTATCTGTGATTTTAACGGTACCCAAAATCTGGCACCATTCTTCCAGGAGCGCATCGGAAATGAAATCAGTGTCGTAACCTCTGCCGATCACTGGATCGACTTCATCGCACCAAACGCAAACAAAGGAAGTGCACTAAAAGTACTCATGAAAAAATTCGGGATAAAAAAAGAAGAATGCATCTGCTTCGGAGATCAGCAAAATGATATCGAGATGCTGAAGGCTGCGGGAACAGCGTATGTCATGGCAACCGGCCATCCTCTCGCCAAGAAGGCGGCGGATTACGTTGTGGACTCGCCTTTGCCGGTGATGCAGGGGTTGTTGTAGGTTGAAATGGGGGGACGCTCCATATAAAGAATTGGACTGGTAACTGTTTCGGAATATAAGAATCTCTAAGGCCACAGAAATTTATTAAAAGCATTCTGAAAAATCCATAACTCGCTTCGCTCAGACAGATGGATTTTTCAGAATAACATAAATTTCTGTAATCTAAGAGCTTCTAATATTCTTCCAAATGTTACCAGTCCAATTCTTTATATGGAGCTGTTTTTTCAAGACAGACAACTCCTGAATGATGGAGGGGCGGTGACTCCAGAACATAATGGAGAAAGTGCGCCTGTAACCCGAGGAGCGCTGGACGGCTGCGGAGCAGCCTGCAGCTAAATAAGCTAAACATTTTTCTGAAATGAACAGCGCAGCTGAATGTTTCCGTCTTGACGGCATTTGAGACTTTTAGGGAATCTTAGGTTTTGAGAAGATGCGTTAGGGGAAGAAATCCACACTGTCTGAGCGACAGCGAGTTTGTGGATTTCTTCCCCTGTTTTTAGCATCTTTTCAAAATTTTAGAGTCCCTTAATGCCTCAAGCCTGTCCGGCAAGATGGAAACATTCAGCTGCGCGTCCCTTTTGAACCAGCAAGCTTATATAACTCCCCCAATCCGTTCTCCCATCTTCACAATGGTTTCTGCTCCCTGCAGCGTGTTCTGGATCAGATCACTGTCTGGCAGCACTTTTCCCGGTTCCAGGAGCAGCACAACCGTTGAACCTCCGAATTCAAATCTTCCTTTTTCTTCGCCGCGTTTTACCTGGCAGCGTTCTTTTTTATAATTCCGGATCTTTCCGACCATCAGTGCACCGACTTCCATCATCAGGACGGTGCCGAGTTTTTCATTTTTTACAAGACAGTATTCTCTGCTGTTCATTTTGTAGATTTGGCAGATATCATTTGCGATCGGATTTACAGTGTGAAAAATTCCCGGAATCCTTCTCTGATAGGTCTTTTCTCCATCCGCCACGTAGCAGTATCTGTGGTAATCGTCTACTGTAAGACGGATCACTACCGCCCAGCCTCCCATATAATGTCTGGCAAGCTTCGCATCGCGGATCAGGCTGTGGGTTGTATATGGTGTATGTTTAATGAAGAATCGTCCGTTTTCGTGAATTGGATAGACACTCACCTTCCCGTCACATGGACTGATCAGTACGGTATCTTCCCTGTTAACCGGGCGTTCCTCAGCTTTTATTTTCCTGGTAAAGAAATCATTATAGGAATCAAATTTCTGTTTTTCATATTTGTTCAGATCGATCCCGTGGGTTCTGGCAAATAGTCCGGCAAAAACAGCGGATACTTTTGTATTCAACAGCTTCCCTCCAAGTCTGGATACTGCCGGTAAAAGAAGTGGACGCATCAGAATTCTGGTTGCCGTATGGGTATAAGCAACTTTCAAAAGCTTATCCTGTCCGGTTGTCTTTTTTATCCGATGGCCTTCTCTGTCCATATAATCCATTTTTCTACCTCCTGTCCGTCTTATCCATGCCTGATAATGCAGCTGTCAGGCAGATCTCTGCCCTTCACTTTGCTGCCTGCTCATAACCTGGTTTCATTACATCATGCTCATATAACGCATATAGTGCCGGACCAGAATAGCAATCACTGCCATTGCCACAACAGCTACAATCGCACCCATGGTTACATTTTTCGGCTTTTTCAGTTTGAAATTGGTGATAAACAAAATGCCGACCACCAGCATGACCACATGAAGCGCAAGCATAAATTCACAACCTAAAAATGGTTTTAATACAACCACGATCGGAAGTGCGATCGCCATCGAAGTGATTGGAAGTCCCTGGTAGCATTCTCTCTTCTCTGAGGTTTCTTCCTGCCGCTGTTCTTCCATTACATTGAACCATGCAAGGCGGATCAGACCTGCAAGCACATAGAACATCAGGATTGCCACACCGATCACACCCCGAATTCCGGCACAGTAACAAAGAACCGCCGGTCCTACTCCGAAACAGACGATATCGCTCAGCGAATCGATCTGGATCCCAAAACGCTTTTCCACCTCTGTCCGGTTCTTTTTCGTCCGTGCGATCTTTCCATCGAACATATCACAAAGCCCGGAGATTGCAAGGCACATCACCCCAGATGCAGATGCCCGTTCACTGCAAACATCATTCCTCCGACCGATACCATCAAACTGACATATGTAAGTATTACCGTATAATCATAAACCCCTAACATTTTATCTCCCTCTTCTTTCTTCCTATCGTAAAATTCGCCACAATCGTAAGTATAGCACTTAATCCTAATTCTGTATAATACCCAAGCCCTCTGCTGAGAATCATTCCCGGCAGAAGCAGATGGCTTCCGAATACCGGAATAAAGATCATGGTAAACAGTTTTTCACTGATTCCCATACCTCCCGGAAGTGGAAGCATATCCACAGACACTGCAATAACTGCCTGCAGTGTAATGACCACAATTGCCTTTGCATCACTAAGTCCAAACGCCTTATAAACAAACCACGTTGCTGTAAACAGCGCAAACCTCTGGAACATGGTGATCGCAAATACATTGACAATCACCTGCCTGTGTTCTTTCAGATAAACAGCTGTATCACGGTACTGATCCATAGACGCATTGAGTTTCTCAAGACGCGATCTCTTATGTCTCAGAAAATGCAGTTTTTCCAGCAGTGCCATTCCCTTCACAAGAATCGCCCTTGCCAGTACCGGATGAAACACCAGCACCAGCATCGCCGTCACGCAGAAAACGTTCAGAGCTGTCCCCAGATAAAAGATATGCCGGATACTCCAGAGATACTTATGGATAAATCCCTGTCCGAACAGTACCAGCCCTAATCCGACAACCACAAGTACCAGCTTATAGGTGATCGTAACGATCATCAGCACCAGCGTCGAAACCGGTATTGGTATCTTTTCTTTTTTCATATAATAAATCTGTGCCGGCTGTCCTCCGGATGCCGAAGGTGTAATGCAGCTGAAAAAGAATCCAACCGATGAAAAAAGGAAACAAGTCCACTTTTTCAGCCGGATTTTCAGTGTCCGCATCATATAATAGATAATGATCGATTCTCCCCAGATAAAAATCACAACACAGATCACTCCCGGAATCAGCCATAATACATTGACCTGCCCCAGGATCTTCACAATTTCACCAATATCTTCCCCATGAAATACGCCATACATTGTACCGGCAAATACCACCAGCAAAAATATGACATTGAAGATCGTCTTCTTTTTATTTTCCATCTCTCTTCATTCCTGTCCGGTTTCCAAGTTTATTTGCTATTTTTTCTGTCAGACGCCGATAAATCCGCCATCCATTTGTCCGTCTGCTGATCTGCCAGGTTACTTCTGCAAGAAGAATTCCTGCTGCTGCATCTTGCCATACATGCTGCCTAAGCGCCAGTGTCGATATCACAACCATTACCGTCATCAGGACAGAAAAAGCTTTATACCAGTTGGGAATCTTCCGATTCTTCCTGACCGCAATACAGCTGAACCAACTTGCCATGCAGTGAATGGACGGAAACAGGTTGATCGGCTTATCAACCGTATACAGAAACCGTACTGCCTGCGTCCAGATATCCGTCCCTGTCAGAACCGGTCTCGTATTCGTGGTCGGGAAAAAAATAAAACACAGCATACATACCAGCCGCGCATAAAAATCCGCAGTAAAAAACTGGTATTTTACCTTTTCTTCCCGCATCGATGCCATGAAATAGTTCACTACCCAGAAAAGATAACACCCAAAATAAATAATAATAAACTGTGGCATAAAAGGAATCGCCTCATCCGCCGGACCAGAAAGATTATGAGTCTTAATTCCCGTCCGTAGTAGCGGCACTCCCCAATACACCACAGCATTCATACAAAATGTAATAATAAGTGGAATTAAAATTTTTAATTTTTTCTTCATACTGACTATACTATACACAAATAAAAAAATAGCAAGTGTTTTTAATAATTCTTAAAGAAAAAAGTCCTGTCTCTTAAGAAAACAGAACTTTTTCTTTCATATTTCTTTAGTTTTACAAAACCTTTGACAAAAATTCTTTCAACCGTTCATCTTTCGGATTTGCAAAGAACTCCTCCGGAGTCCCCTGCTCTTTTACTCTTCCTTCATCCACAAACATGACACGGTCAGCAACCTCTCTTGCAAATCCCATTTCATGTGTAACGACAACCATGGTCATGCCTTCCTGGGCAAGCTGTTTCATCAGCTCCAGAACCTCTCCAACCATCTCCGGGTCCAGTGCGGATGTCGGCTCATCAAAGAGCATTACATCCGGGTTCATGGCAAGGGAACGCACGATCGCGATCCGCTGCTTCTGTCCACCGGAAAGCTGTGACGGATAAGAATCTGCCTTCTCTTCCAGTCCGACTCTCTTAAGAAGTTCTCTTGCTTCTTTTTCTGCCTCTGCTTTATCCTTTTTCAGAAGTTTGATCGGAGCCAGTGTGATATTTTCAAGAATCGTCTTATGTGGGAAAAGATTAAAGTGCTGGAACACCATTCCCATCTTCTGACGATGTTTGTCAATATCTACCTTTGCATCTGTAATATCCACACCTTCAAAATAAATATGACCCCCGGTCGGCACCTCCAGAAGGTTCAGGGAACGGAGGAATGTAGATTTTCCGGATCCTGACGGTCCGATGATTACCACAACTTCTCCTTTGTGGATCTCTTCTGTAATTCCATTCAGTGCATGAAAATCGCCAAATGCTTTCTGCAGATTTTCTACACGGATCAATACATCTCCATTAGTGGTCACTGTTCCTTAACCTCCTTTCCAGCATACTTACCAGTTTACTGAAGATCATAACCATAACCAGGTAAATGATCGCAACTGCCATCAGCGGCATAAACGCATCATAGGTTCTGCTTCGGATGATATCTCCACCCTTTGTCAGATCCTGAAGGGCAATATATCCGGCAACAGAAGTCTCTTTTAAGAGAACGATAAATTCGTTTCCAAGTGCCGGAAGGACATTTTTAAATGCCTGCGGCATGATAATATAGATCATCGTCTGACAATAATTAAATCCAAGGCTTCGTCCTGCCTCAAACTGTCCGTTATCAACTGCCATAATACCGGAACGGAAAATCTCAGCAACATAAGCACTGGAGTTCATACCAAATGACAGAATCGCTACGATTGTCTTACTGACATCAACACTTGCAAAAATTACAAAGTAAATGATAAGCAGCTGTACAACAGCCGGTGTACCACGGATGACCGTAATGTAAATCTGGCAGATCAGATTCAGGATCTTCAGCTTGCCGGTCTTATCGTATGTGGAACGGACAATTGCCAGAAGGAATCCGAGAACTACACCGATCAGGACAGCACAAAAGGTTACAATTAATGTAACCTTAAGTCCGTCTGCAATGTAGTGCCACCTGTCATCTTTTATAAAATTCATTATAAATCTTGCTTTAAAATCACTCATAAGACACCACCAGTCTGTACCCGATTAGTCTGTAATATATTTTGCAACGATTTCATCAAATGTTCCATCTTCTTTTAACTCTTTGATCGCATCATTGACTTTCTTAACCAGATCATCATTACCTTTTTTGATTGCCAGTGCATAATCTTCTTCTACATAAGAAGTCTCCAGGATCTTCAGACTTTCATTTTCTTCTACGAATGTCTTAGCCGGCTGGTTATCAATGATCACTGCATCGATCTTGCCCTGCTGCAGAGCCTGTACAGCTTCCATACCTTTGTTGAAACGCTCTACGTTATCATCACCGAAATCATCTGTAGAATAAATATCCCCTGTTGTTCCCTGCTGAACACCAATCTTCTTTCCTTTCAGATCATCCGGTCCTGTAATATCACTGTCATCTGTTACAATGATAACCTGAACTCCTGTGTAATAGCTGTCAGAAAAATCAACCTGTGTAGCACGGTCTTCTGTTACAGTCATACCTGCTGCTCCGATATCTGCTTTTCCGCTCTGAACAGCCGGGATAATAGAATCAAATGCCATATCTTCGATCTTCAGATCCATTCCAAGCTTGTCAGCGATTGCTGCTGCGAATTCTGCATCGATTCCGACAACTTCATCTCCGTCATAGTATTCAAATGGTGGGAATTCTGCGTTTGTAGCCATAACAAGCTTTTCTTTCTTGTCTGATTTTGCAGAGTCACTCTTTGATGAATCACTCTTTGATCCACAAGCTGCAAAACTGAATACACATGCACATGCAAGTACAACACTGATTACTTTTTTCATTTTCATAATACCAACCTCCAAATTTTATCCATTTCCCCTATTCTATCATGTTATAAAGAAAAAACAAAGTGGGTTTTTATACATTTTTCTGCATAAATTCCCACCTTTTTTCGTGATTATTCTCTTTTAGCCGAAGATCAGGAAATAAAGAAGTACCAGAACCCCAAGTACGATACGGTAATAACCGAATGCCTTAAAGTCATGCTTCTTGATATATCCCATCAAAAATTTGATCGCAAATACGGATACGAAGAACGCTACCAGACATCCCACAAGCAGAATGACCACTTCGATCGCGGTATAATGGAATCCGAATTTGATAACCTTTAAAAGACTTGCTCCGAACATAACCGGGATCGCAAGGTAGAAGGTAAATTCTGTTGCCACATAACGGGATGTTCCGATGAGCAGCGCTCCAAGGATGGTTGCTCCCGAACGGGAAGTACCCGGGATCAGTGCCAGGACCTGGAAACCTCCAATGATCAGTGCCATCTGATAGGTAAGCTCTGTCAGCTTTGTAATCTGCGGTCTGGTGTGTTCATTCTTTTTCTCGATCAGAATGAAGAAGATACCATAAATGATCAGCATCAGTGCAACAACTACATAATTGTAAAGATACTTGTCAAGGATATCATCAAATAACAGCCCGATCACAGCTGCCGGCAGACAAGCCACAATGATCTTGCACCACAGGTTGATCGTATTTCTCTTCTGCTTCGCTGATTTTCTCTTTGAAAACGGATTCAGCTTATTGAAATACAGAACAACGACCGCCATGATCGCACCGAGCTGTATCACAACACGGAACATACTGTTGAATTCATGACTTGTACTCATATGTAAAAACTGCTCTACCAGAATCATATGCCCTGTACTACTGATTGGAAGCCATTCTGTGATACCTTCCACAATCCCCAGAATGACAGCAATTAAAATATCTAACATTTTTCCCTCTTTCTATCCCCTCTCGGGATTCAATACAAATTTTTCAATGGCAGCCGCCACGCCATCCTCCTCATTGGACAATGTGATATAATCTGCCACCTCTTTTACTTCATCTGCTCCGTTTGCCATCGCAACACCAAATCCGACTTCTTTTAACATCATCAGGTCATTGTTGCCATCCCCGCATGCCATGATCTCTTCCCGTTCAATCCCAAGAAGCCTGCCAAGCTGGATCAGTCCCATGCCTTTGTTGACTCCCGGTGCATTGATCTCCAGGTTCGTTCCCATCGAATCACTGATGCTTAAATCCCCAAGCTCCATGATCCGCCGCTTTGCTTCCAGCCGTTCGTCCTGGTTCTTAAAAAGTGCATGGATCTTATCCATCTCATGCCCATTCATCTCTTCCATCTTCTCCCAGAGACTCGTAATGCCTTTGCGGGTGGTTCGGATATAATCTGCCATCGCGGGATTTTGCAGATACTCTCCGACCTTCAGAAGTTCATCTGCCTGCACGAAACCTCTTCCATCAAAATAAATCTCCTTGAACGTATCATAATCTCCAAAAATCTTAAGGATCGCCGCGCCCATCTCATACGACAGCATGTTGGCATAAAGTATTTTATCTTCCTGCAGGTCCAGGATCCTTCCGCCATTCGATGTCAGTGCATAACGCATACCCGAAAAATTACGGAGCACTTCCGGGATTCCTGTCACCGGACGCCCTGTTGCAACCAGTACTGTTACTCCCTGATCGATTGCACGTGTAAGTATTTCTCTTGTGTGACTGGTCAGTTCTTTCTTATCATTCAGTAAAGTACCATCCAGATCAAGCCCTATCATTTTTATCTTTTTCATGAATAATTCCCTCATTTATGGCAAAGCTAAAAATACATTTCAAATCTTAGTATAACACGATTCCCCGTGTATGTATAACAAAATTTGCGGATTCAGGCATTTTGTAGTATACTGATAAAGGCTCAATTTTGAAGAAAGGAAGAATTATGAAGAAAAGGTTAAAAGCATTTTCAAGGACAACCATCGCACTCCTTACCGCTGCCCTGGTCTGTTCCCCATTTACAAAAGCTTACGCCGATGACACTGTAGACTCTCTCGAAAAGCAGACAAACGGTCTTCAGAACCAGCTCGACTCTCTGAATCAGGACCTCACAAGTCTCAGCGCTGAGATCACAGATCTTGCATCAAAAATTGAGGATACGGATGCTTCCGTACAGAAAGTAGAACTGGATCTTGCCGCCGCAAAGCTGGACGAGCAGTTACAGTACGCTGCGATGAAGAAAAGGATCAAATATATGTATGAATCGGGAAATACTTCCTTATTACAGATCATCTTTTCTTCCGAAAGCATGGGAGATTTTCTAAACAAAGCAGAATTTGTCAAGAACATTACAGAATACGACCGAAATATGCTGGATGAATTACAACAGGTTCACGATCTTGTCGCGAAGAAAGACGCTGATCTGAAAGCAGAGCAGGCTTCTCTGGCAGAGATGAAAACAAATCTCGACCAACAGGAACAGGAACTGAATGACAAGATTTCCTCTACTTCCGGTGAGCTTCAGGCTTCATCCGAAGCACTGGCGAAAGCAAAAGAAGCGCAGGCAGCCGCTGCTGCTGCACTTAAGAAAAAGCAGGAAGAAGAAGCCGCTGCCGAAAAGCAGAAGCAGGAAGAAGCTGCTGCAAGCAATACCTCAGGCAGCTCCGGGAACACGGATTCCGGTAGTTCCGGCGGTAATACGACGATCACAGTTCCGGATACACCTGCTGAGACAACCGACCTTGTTCTTTTTGCTGCAATCCTGCAGTGCGAAGCCGGCGGATACAACTATGACGGTATTCTCGCCGTTGCAACGGTCATTATGAACCGTATGGAAAGTCCTGCATATCCGAACACTATAAGCGGTGTCGTCTACCAGAGCGGACAGTTTGCTCCAACCTGGGATGGAAGCTTAAGCCGCGTCCTGCAAAGCGGACCTGTATCCTTATGCTATCAGGTCGCTCAGGAAGCGCTCGGCGGAGCACGGCTCGCATCCGTAAGCGGATGCTACCAGTTCCGAAGCGCAAGTACCGGTGTGTCCGGGATCAACGTTGGGGGAAATGTATTTTTCTAAATCCTGTCCCTGTGGATGTGCGTTTGATTCATTCACAGGACAGAATACAAAAACGGTATTTACTCATCTTCACGAGTAAATACCGTTTTTGTATTTTTTACGCATTATAGTTTGCAAGAAACTGTGCAATCAATTCTACACAACCTTCCACATCTTTTTCATCTGCTACCTCTGCAGGCATGTGCATATAACGAAGCGGGATTGATACCAATACCATCGGTACTCCCTGATTTGAAAAATGAATCTTATCTCCATCCGTATAACTAAGCCTGCTTGCAGCTTCTCTCTGAACTGGAATTCCTACTTTTTTTGCACATTCTTCCATTTTGACATTTAAAGTTTTTACCACGATCGGACTGTTGCAAAGAACCGGTCCACCCCCCAGAAGAACCGTTCCCATCTCAGCCGGATCCATTCCACTGCAGTCGCTTGTGTAAGTCACATCCACAACAATCGCAAGTGTCGGATTAATCCGTGTACTTGTCCAGAAAGCTCCGGTTTTCGTTGTCTCCTCTCCAGTTGTAGAAGCTCCATAGACACCAACTTTACATCCAAGTTCTTTCGCTCTCTTGATTGCTTCCATAATGATATAAACACCAAGTCTGTCATCCAATGCTCTGGCTGTAAATTTACCATTTGTCATCTTACGAATATGTGTATCCGGAACAATCGGATCTCCCAGACTTACATTCTTTAACGCATCTTCTCTATCTTTCGCCCCAATATCGATCAGAAAATGCTTTGTTCCCAGATTTTCTTCTTTGAACAAATCACGATATGCTTCGACAACACCGTAAACCTCTCCGTTTTTTGTCTTGATACGCACCTGACGTCCCGGATAAGTTGCCGGAACAATTCCGCCTCTGTCGATCACCTGCAGTCTTCCATCTTCCCGGATGTTCGAAATCATAAGTCCGATTTCATCTGCATGGGCCGAAAGCATGATACGTACATCGCTTTCCGGATTCAGAATACATGTCAGATTCTGCATCTCATCACGGCGAATCTCATCTGTATATTCTTTCATTTCTTCTGTTACAACATCCTGCACCTGCTCCTCATAACCCGATACAGAAATACTGTTAAGAAGGTTCTTTAAAAATTTTTCATTCATTCTACTCATCTTCTTTCTTACTTAGCCGTAACTTTCAGAAGATCTGCAAATGCAGACAGATTATAGGTTCCAAGTCCACTTGCAACTGCATCCCCGATAGCAGCACAATCCATTCCCCCTGCGATTGCTGCCTGCAGCCCTGCTTTTGCGTCTTCTACAACCAGACACTTATCAGCCTGTTCGTCTACATACTCTGCTGCTTTCACAAATACTTCCGGATCCGGCTTTGATTTTGAAATATTATTTCCGTCTGAAATTGCATCGAAATACTCTCCAAGTCCCAACTGCCCGAGAATAAATCTTGCGTTTTTGCTGGATGATCCAATCGCCAGTTTATGTCCATTCGCACGAAGATCATCCAATGTTTCCTTTACTTCTGCAGACAGATCTGCAGGACTCATATTTTTCAGAAGTTCTTTATAGATATCATTTTTCTTTGTTGTCCAGCATTCTTTCTCTTCTTCGCTCATTTCTCCTTCATAGCGTTCCAGAATAATTTCAAAGCTTTCCATACGACTCACCCCTCTGAGCCGGTTATTGATTTCTTCATCAAAATAGATTCCCAGTTCATCTGCAACTGCTTTCCATGCCTGATAATGATATTTATCAGTATGACAGATTACTCCATCCAAATCAAAAATTACTGCATTGTATTTCTTCATCTTTTGCTTCTCCTTCTGTTTCAGACAAGTTAGAAATGATGACAGCGGCCAGGATGATCGCACATCCGATCACCATGCGAAGTGTAATCACTTCATGCAGAATGATGATAGAAAAAATCGTTCCAAATACAGATTCCATTGAAAGTACAATCGCTGCTTTTGTCTCATCTACATACTTCTGGCATGCGGTCTGGAGCAGATAACATACAGTCGTACTGATTACACCCAGATACAAAACACTTAACCATCCCTGTGTTGTGACCTGAAAATCGGTCTCTCCAAAAATCACAAGACTGACTGCCGATAATACAAATGCTGTGATCATCTGCACCATATTCAGTACAGATGCCGGATATTTTTTCACAAATTCTCCGGTAAAAAAGATCTGGAACGCAAATCCTACCGCACAGAGAAGTGTAAGACCATCTCCCAGACTCAGTGTAAGATTTCCATTCAAAGAAAGCAGTGCTACTCCAATAACGGACATGATTGCTCCAATGATTCCTTTCATGCCTACTTTCTTCTTCAAAATTATAAATGCAATGAACGGCACTATAACTACATTCAGTGCTGTAAGGAATGCATTTTTGGAAGGTGTTGTATATTGCAGACCGATAATCTGAAGTGCAAATCCTGCAAAAAGTGCAATTCCCATCAGAATACCTGCTTTTATTGCACCTGCGCGGTCCTCAAGTTTCCCTTCTTTTTTATGCTGTCCCATGCTGATCATCCCCATCAACACAGATGCCAGCAAAAATCTTACCATCATAATCTGGAAAGGCTTCATGCTTCCCAGTGCCATATCACTTGCGACAAAGCCGCCTCCCCATATGACCGTAACCAGTATAAGTCCTCCGATTGCCAGCCATTTTTTCATCATATATCCTCCCGTCTCTTTTTAGATTGTTGTTACTTTTCCATTTATTTCAACTTCTACAGGTTCTCCTGCAAGACGACTGACCTTTGCCTGATTACTACTATCTGCCGTGATTTCAAGCCATGCCCCTCTATAATGCAGACGGAATGTTAATCCCTGCCATTCCTTTGGCATATTCGGATGAACTTTCAACATACCATCTTCTCTTTGCGCTACACCTGCAAATCCAAATACAATTGTCTGCCATACTCCACCAGTATTTGCCGCATGGATTCCTTCTCTTGTATTTCCCTGCATATTTAACAGGTCAATAAAGGCTGCGCGGCGAAGATACCGATATGCTTTTGAATCATCCCCTACTTTAAGCCCCATAACAGAGAAAATACTCGGACTCAATGAAGAACCATGAAGTGTACGCTTTTCGTAATAAGCGTAGTTTTCTTTAATTGTTTCTTCATCAAATTCATTTCCCATAAGGTGCAACAGCATAACAACATCTGCCTGCTTATTGATCTGTGTCTCTCTTGCCCTTTTTGTCTTAAGTGCTTCCGGACGTACTGGCCAGTCATTCTCATCATATTTTTCGATTGTTACATTATCCAGCTCGAAATATCCTTCAAACTGTTCCAGAAGTCTTGTGCCTTCTTTTCTTGGCAGATACATCTTTTCCTGCACTTCTTTCCAGTGTGCAGTTTCCGCCTCTGTAAGTCCTGTCTTTTCGATCAGGATGTCATACGCTTCCTGATTCTCTTTCTCGATTGATGCAAGCAGTGAAAGAACATATCCGAGATTCCATCTCGCCAGATAATTGGTATAGAGGTTATTATTAACCGGTTCATGCCATTCATCTGGTCCCGTTACCTGATTGATTTCATAACGATCCTGCTCTTTGTTGTACTCACAGCGGCTTGCCCAAAATCTTGCTGTCTCTGTCAGAATCTCCGCTCCTTTACTGTAAAGGAAATCCATATCCTGTGTGATCTTAACATAATTATAGATTCCATAAGCAACTGCTGCTGTTACATGATGTTCATATACCGCAACATAACATCTATAACAGGTTCCATCCGGTTCGATGGTCCAGTCCGGGCACTGCTCTGTCCCGTCATCTGCTGACTCCCACGGATACTGTGCTCCTTCATATCCATTCTTATGTGCATTTGCACGCGCTGCGTCCAGAAGATGGTATCTGTAATTTTCCAGATTCTGTGCAGTCTTCGGAAATACCCATGAGAAAAACGGAAGCATAAAAAGTTCGGTATCCCAGAAAGCATGTCCACCATATTCTTCTCCTGTCAAAAGCTTTGCCCCAACATTCACATGGTCATCATGTTCATTTCCCGTACTCATCAGATGGAAGATGTTAAAACGGACTGCACGGTTCAATTCATCATCCCCTGTAATCTGAATATCTGCATTTTCCCACATATTCTTATAAACATCTTCATGTGCTTTCAGTTCCTGATCAAATCCCGTTTCAACAAATCCTTCAATTTCTTTTTCGATTGTTGTATGAAGGGCATAAGCCGGGCATTCTCTTTCTGTATACATCGAAACATATTTTACGATTTCTACTTCTTTTCCTTCTTCTACATGGATGTCACCAAATTCCACACTCTGCTCACCGAATCTGCTTATCATTCTGTTTCCAAGAATCTGTTTTCCATCTGCATAAGCTTCGATACGGCATCCACAACCTACATGCAGATGATTTTCTCTGGTTGCAACTTCCACATAACAGCCATCTGCTGCCAGTTTTTCATTCGCTGTCATATAAGTATGTTTTACCTTAAAGCGTGGTGCATCATAAAAATTAATGATCGTACCATCAATAATACTTTCTACTTCAATAATTCCACTGTAGTTGAGCGGTGTCACATAAAGCCGAATTCCCATCCGGTGTACATTATTTCTGCTCACAAACCGGATTCCTTCAATCAAAGTCTCTCTTCCTTTTGAGTCCTTCAGACGAACTCTTTTTCCAAGAAAAGCTCCTTTCATATCAAGCACTCTTGAAAATTCCAAAATTTCACAGTCTTCAATTCCAATCAATTCTTTTTCTACATAAAGTCTGATTCCAAGCCAGTTCGGAAGTGTGGAAAGTTCACGCATAAATGTCTCTGACTTGTCAAACACTCCATTGATATAAAGATATGGAAGTGTAATCTTTGTTCCTTCCTCATGACTTCCCCGGATTCCAAGGTAGCCATTGGAAAGTGCAAACAAACTCTCATATTTGAGATTCTCTTTTGCCTCATACTGATCCTGCCAGATGAGCCATTCATCGCTATGTAATCTGTTTCTCAGATTTTCTGAAAACATTTCTCTGCTCATATATGATTGTCTCCTTTATTCTTAATCGATGTACTGTTTTCTTGCTTCCCGGATTTCGGTTCCGCATTCTGCTGCCTGTACAGTAAATGCCATTGCAAAATCCTGAAGTTTTACTTTATTTTCTTCCAACTGTTCTTCTCCACAGCTGTTGCTTCCAAGTCCTGACTGGCGATAATCCAGATGGATAATCACATCATCCGCTTTCTCAATTTCAAATGGATGCTGTGCTTTTTCCAGACTTTCATCGGTATAATTTGCAAGGTTCAGACCAAGCTTCTCCTCCATCTTGCATAACAGACCATCTTTTCCATCTCCAATACGGAACCATTTTACCTGTTCACGATGTCCGTTTTCCTGTGGGAACACATAATCTGTCATCATTCCGTCGACTGTATTTTCATAAACTCCCATAACAGATGCAGCCTTGCTGTCTACATAGCTTTCACCAGGTCCCATACCATACCACATTGTCTTCTGGAAGTCTTTATTTCCCTTCATAACAATGCCGATTCGTGGGAAGAATGCCGGTTCCAATTTTCCTCTCTGCACTGCCTTACCCTGCAGTTCAACTTTCATCTGACCACATGAATAGATTTCATATGTATAGTCACATTCAAATCCCCAGGACTGGTTATAGCAACTGAAGAATGTTCCGATCTGGACGATCACCTTATCGACTTCTTCCTGGCAACTGACATACTCTGTCTCTTCTACCGGTTTCTGAATGAAATATTTATTCATCCAGTCCTCTTTCTTGTACATATCGTTATCGATTGTTGCACGATATACGTTCATCCTCGGTCCTTCAGTCAGATATTCTTTTCCATCTTTTCCAAAGGAAACTAATTTTCCAAATACAGTACTGAATTTTGCTGTCACACGACTGTTCTGTACGGTAAGAACTCCCTGACCTTCTGTTACCTGAAGCTTATCAGCTGTTTCTCTTACTGAAAATTCATCTTTTCGGATCTGCATCGGAATCTGAACTTTCTTGATTTCATGTCCTGCCGGTGCATAGCTCCTTTCTTCTTTCTGGCATACAGTCAGATTCAGATAATAATCTGTATTTGCCTGTAATTCAAATGCAGTAAGCGGTAAGGTAATGATCTTTCCTTCATGTGGAGCAACAGAAAGTCTTTCAATAGTTCCTTCCTGTACCGTCTGATCTTCAGCCTTCACTTCCCAGTGAATCATTACGGTATCCAGATTCAGGAAATCATAATAATTCCGGATCTGAATTTTTCTCATGCTTCCTTCAACAGCCATAATTTCTACCGGTGCAATGATCTGTTTGTATTCTTCCATTCCCGGAGACGGTGTTCTGTCCGGCATCAGAATCCCATCGATACAGAAGTTCCCATTAGTTGGAAAATCTCCATAATTTCCACCGTATTTATAATACTTCTTATCCTCTTCTTCAGTGTAAATTCCATGATCATACCACTCCCAGAGAAATCCACCCTGAAGACGTTTGTACTTGCGATACATATCCTGGTATGCTTTTAATCCTCCAGGACCGTTTCCCATCGCATGTCCATATTCACACATTACGTGTGGTTTATCCCCTTTGATCTGATATTCAGCAATCTCTTTGAGACCTTTCAGTCTGGTATACATCGTAGAATATACATCTGTCACTTCTGCCTCAAAATCTCCCTCGTAATGAACCAGTCTGGTATCATCCAACTCACGGATTGCTTCTGCTGCACTGCGGAAATTGCATCCGAATGCGGATTCATTTCCCATAGACCACATAATAATCGATGGATGATTTCTGTCTCTCTTTACCATACGGACACTGCGGTCTACATAGGCATCTTTCCATGTCTCATCATCTGTGATCCATGTATAATTTTCTACCCATTCAAATCCATGGCATTCCAGGTCTGCTTCATTGATCACATAAAGTCCATATTCGTCACACAGATCATAAAAATATTCATTTGCCGGATAATGCGAGCAACGAACAGCATTGATATTGTACTGTTTCATCAGACGAATATCTGATTCCATCTGCTCTCTTGTCACTCTTCTTCCTTCTCTTGGATTATAATCATGATGATTGACTCCGTTCAGAAGGATTACCTGATTATTGACACGGAAGTTCTTATCTTTGATCTCGATTTTGCGGAATCCACATCTGACTGTTACTTCCTGTTTTTCTGTCATTACTGTAAATTCATATAACTCAGGTGTCTCGGCTGTCCATGTATGAACTTCCGGAATCTCAGCCTCAATACATATATCTTTTCCTTCTGAAACAAGTTCACCTTCAAGAACAGTCTTTCCTTTATAAGAAAGCTTCCAGCCAAGATTTGTACCAGCCTGTTTCATTGTAATTCCAGCTGTAAAAAGACCATTTTTGTAGCTGTCATCCAGTGTTCCATTTACCCGAAGATCCAGAACTGCATTCTTTTCCTCATTGATCAGTTCTACATCCCTGTAGATTCCTGATAACCACCACATATCCTGATCTTCCAGATAAGTACCGTCTGACCACTTATATACACGAACGGTAATGTCATTTTCACCTGTTTTTACAAACCCGGTAATGTCAAATTCTGAAGGCAGTCTGCTGACTTTTCCAAATCCAACATGGTTTCCATTTACCCATACATCAAATGCACTGTCAACACCGTGGAATTTCAGAACCGTGTCTTTTTCCATCCACTGTTCATCTAATACAACTGTCTTTTTATAAATTCCAGTTGGATTTTCATCTGGTACATACGGTGGGTTTACCGGAAATGGATATAACACATCTGTGTAATGCATCTTGTCATACCCTCTAAGCTGCCATACGGACGGAACATCAATCTTATCCCATCCTTCACATGCCCTTGACTGTTCAAATCCTTCCGGTGATAATTCCGGTGCATCAACATATTTAAAATTCCATTCCCCATTTAAACTGATTTTCTTTTGCGAATCTTTATAAAAAGCCGTTCGTGCTTCTCTTCTCCCAATTCCGGTAATCCGATGGTCTTCCCATCTTTTTACTGTTTTTCTTGCCATAATTTTCTCCTCTCAAGCGGTATCCCATATAAGACAACAACAGCGGTCAGACAGATACAGTCTGCCTGACCGCTCCATACGCCTGTCTATTTGATAGAACCACTGGTTCCTTCAACAATATATTTCTGCGCGATAATGAAAATAATGATCGGCGGAATAATCATAATAATCGTAATACAGAGCATCGGAATAATCTGTGTACTGTGAACTCCTTTAAATGAAGCAAGTCCAAGTGCCAATGTATATTTGCTTCTGTCCTGTAAGAAAATGAGTGGTCCAAGATAGTCATTCCATACAGTCAGCATATTAAGTACACCGACAAGAATCAACGAAGGTTTCATGATCGGCATGAAAATCTTCCAGTAAATCTGGAACTGATTTGCGCCGTCAATTCGTGCTGCTTCCTCAAAATCCTTCGGGATTCCCATAAGGAACTGTCTCATCAGGAATACATAATAGGCAGATCCGAACCATGCCGGCACGATCAGCGGCTTCAGTGTATTGATCCATCCGAATAAGTTGAATTCCATGTACTGCGGAATCATGGTAACATCCCATGGAATCATCATTGTTGAAAGCAGGATCATAAAGAGAATATTTTTCCCTTTAAAGTTAAATCTTGCAAATCCATAAGCAACCAGTGAACATGAAAGAACCTGTCCGACTGTTGTCAGAACTGTTACAAGAATTGAATTCCAAAGATATGTTCCAAACGGCTGTGATTTCCATGCATTAATAAAGTTCTCAAAATGCCATTCTGACGGCAGAAGTTTCGGTGGATATGCAATTGCTTCTCCTTCTGTCTTAAATGCAGAAAACAGCATGTAAATAAACGGTGCAAGAAAGTAAATGGCTACCAGTCCGAGTAATATGTAAATTACAATTTTTGATTTTTTAGACATCTTCATTACTTTCTACCCCCTTTTTTCTTTTTTGTTTTCTTTGCTCCGCTGTTTTTAGCTTCTGTCTCATAGAATACCCATGCGGATGATGACTTGAATACCACGGCAGTCAGCAGCAGAATGATGATAAACATTACCCATGCGTTTGCACTGGCATATCCAAGTTTGTGATGTTTGAATGCGTTATTGTATGTAAACAGTCCATAGAAGTAGGTAGATTTAAGCGGTCCGCCTCCGGTAAGAAGCATAACCAATGTTACCTGTTGGAAAGAACTGATAATTGACGTAATCAGGTTAAATAAAATTGTAGGTGTAATAATCGGAAGTGTAATACTGAAAAATTTCCTTGCAGGACCTGCTCCATCAATGGATGCAGCTTCGTATACATCAACCGGAATATTTTTGATATCTGTGTAGAAGATAAGCATCATCGTTCCAACACCAAACGCACTTGCAATTATAACTGCAAGGAGTGCCCATGCCGGATCAACCAGCCACTTCGGTCCTTTGATTCCCAGAAGAGATAACAGATAATTCAATACACCATAATCTCCGTTGAGGATCCATCCCCAGATGATAGAAACCGCTACACCTGAGATAACTGCCGGAATATAGAAAATTGTACGGAATACTTTTACTCCTTTAACCGGCTGTGTGATCAGCATTGCAAGGAACAATGCAATAATCATGTTAAGCGGTACGAAAATTGCCGCATATTTCAAACTGATTATAAGGGATTTCCAGAACTGTTTGTCCTTTGTAAACATATCAATATAGTTCCCAAGTCCCCTGAATGTTGGCGCTGTTGTAAGCGGCCAGTCAAAAAAGCTCATGATCAAAGACAGAATCAGGGGACCGATTGTAAATACAAGGAATCCGATAATCCACGGCATAATAAACAAATACGGTGTGGCCGTCTTCAGGAATTTTCTCTGCTTCATTTTTCTTCTCTCCTATTTATCGACGCCGGAATCATAAATTGTTCCGGCGCCGGTTTGTTTGTATGCTATTACTGTGCGTCTGCTGCTTCTTTTAAAACATCTTTTACATCCATGTATGAGCTTGGATTGAAAATCTGTTCAAATGATAAGCTGAGGTTTTCTGAAATTTCTGACCAGTCTTCAATCAGGAAGCTTGCCGGAGTATGTCCGTCACTCTGCTCAAGCATCTCATAGAATGGTGCATATTCTGGTTCATCCATGATACCCTCAGATTCTACAACACTGTTAAGTACCGGAAGTTCCATACCGATTCTTGCTTTGTTGCATTCTTCGCCTGTCCAGTATTTTACGAATTCCCATGCAGCATCTTTGTTCTTGCTGTCTTTTGAAATAGAAAGTCCTGAAGAGCTCAGAATACTTACAGAGGTCTTTCCGTCAAAAGAAGGAATTTTTGCCACACCATAATTCATTCCATCCTCATTAAGAGAAGCAATTGACCATGATCCATATACATACATTGCTGCTGTACCGGCACGGAATTCATCAGTTCCGTTCTTTTCTGTTGCAATTGCATATCCGTCTTTTTCCATATCCTGGAACATTTTAAATACTTCCTGAGATTCTTTTGAATCAATCTGACCTGCCATCTGTCCGTCTTCGTCACAATAAGCAGTTCCATTGCTCCACAGATACATTTCAAAATCATACGGATCTGGTTTCATCTGGAATGCAAAACCTTTCTGACCTGTCTTTTCTTCAATTGTCTTGGCAGCTGCCTGAAGATCTGACCATGTCCAGTCATCTGTAGGTTCTTCTACACCAGCCTGTGCAAAAAGGTCTTTGTTATAGAAAAGTGAATGTGTTGTAAATCCCACTGGAATACCATATGTTGTTCCGTCTAATGAGTTGTAATTCCACAATGTGCTGTAGAAATCATTCTTATAGTCATCGCCTTCTTTGTCGATATACTCATCCAGAGGTTCAAGACCATCTGCATATGCCGGATAGTTCCACATATACATAACATCCGGTGTATCTCCAGATCCCATACCTGCACTGATTTTTGTATCAAAATCACTTCCGTATGCTTCCAGTGTTACTTCAATATCATCATGTTCCTCATTAAATTTATCTACAAGTTTCTGCTGAGCATCTACATCATCAGCTACATCCCATGTTGCAAAACGGATTGCTGTCTTTCCGTCACTTGTCTTTCCGTCATTACTGTCTTTCTTGTTTCCACAAGCAGTCAACATCATTGTTCCTGTAAGTGCAAGTACGCACATTACTGCAATTTTCCTCTTCATAAATCATTTCCTCCTTTGATTCACTTATTTTATTTGGTAAAACCAATATACTATTTTACTGGTTAAATGTAAATACTTTTTACCCTATAAATATTTTTTCTCTATTTTACCTATTATTTACACCATATTTTTATATACTTTTCACAATTTTTATCTTGGTAAAACCGTATCTTATTTTAAATAAAATTATATATTTTTACTTGGTTGATTTTAACTCTTTATTTTCATCAAAAAATCATAATCAAACAATCTGTCATTACTCGATCTGTATATATAAAGAGGCTATAGGACACACTCCGTTCCATAGCCTCTTACTTTTTACCTTATTAAAATTTTTTAACACTGTCACGTATATAAAGTTTAGTCGGGATTGAAACTTTTACACAAATCTCTCTTCCATGCATAATTCGCTCTTCCAGAAGTTTTACTGCATATTCTCCCATGAACTCCATGTACAATCTCACTGTAGTAAGTGGAGGAACCATGTATTTCGCAGTTGGGATATCATTAAAGCCAATAATACTGATATCATCCGGTATTTTAAGCCCAAGTTCATATGCAGCCCGATAACTTCCTGCTGCCATCGAATCATTCGCAACAAACAAAGCAGTCGGCAGATTTCCTTCCTCGTAAAACTCTTTCAGAAGTTTGTATCCATATTTTGCATAATAAGCACCAAACTTTGTATATTCCGGGTGATACAGTCCCCGTTTTTTCAAAGCGTCTTGAAAATGCTGTATTCTCGTATCCAGTACTTCATCCCCCTCCTTATCAACTTCTCGACAGCCGATCATCCCTATTTTCGTATGTCCACACTCTACCAGATAGGAAACAATCTCTTCTACTGCCCGTCTATAGTCTACCACAATTGAATCGAATCTCTTTGGGTTTGGATCTGCATCAATAAATATAACCGGGCATTCCCATATCTCTATTGCTTCTACCATTTTTTTTGTAAATGTACCAGTACAGATTACACCATCTAATCCGTTGATCATCTCCGGCGAATCATCCAGTTTCACAATCACCTTTGTATATCCTTCTTCTTCCAGTTTTTTTTCTATAGCAAGTCTGATACAAAGATAATAAGGATCTTGAAGTTCTTCTTCAGGAGAATAAGAATAAAATACACCTATCTTCAGTTTTCGCCTTCGTTTTTTCTGTGCGCGTACTTCGTATTCTAATTCCTCCGCAATTTCAAAAATTCTTTTTTTTGTTTCTTCCTGCGCATTCAAAGTTTCATCATGATTCAACACTCTGGATACTGTCGCTATTGAAACCCCCGCTTTTGCCGCAATGTCCTTAATCGTCGCCATGTCCTTCCCCATTATTTCTCTTTCTTTTTATTTTCTTTCAATATTGCCTTAATGCATTTTCCCTTGATGACTTTCCTTTGCAATTTATTTAATTCATTATAGCACACATTTCGGAGAAATAAATCACTTTAGTAAAATTTAACTTTTTTACTGTTCTGTTTTCCAACTTTTACTTTACCTAGAACTTTATACGTTGTAAAAAACCGGGCAGTTCACTTTTAAATGTGCTTCTGCCCGGCTTTCTATTCCTTAGAATTCATCTGCTGCCATTTATTTTCTATACGCAGCTTCATTCCATCTTAATTCATTTTTGAAATCTCTGATCTTTGTATCTTTATCAATATAAACAGCTTCAATTCCCATTTCTTCTGCCCAGTCACCCATCTGTTCCGGTGTCAGGTCATAAGAGAATGCTGTATGGTGAGCTCCACCTGCCAGAATCCAAGCTTCTGCGCCTGTTCTGAGGTCTGGCTGTGGTGTCCAGAATGCAGTTGCAACCGGAAGCTTCGGCATCGGTTTCTCTGTCTTCTTGCAGTCTACACTGTTGATGATCAGGCGGAATCTGTCGCCAAGATCAACAAGTGATGTTGCGATAGCCGGTCCTTCTTTGGCTGTAAATACAAGACGTGTAGGATCTTCTCTGTCACCCATGCTAAGTGGCTGGCACTTGATGCTGATCGGTCCGTCTGCGATTGTCGGGCAAACTTCCAGCATATGAGCTTCCAGGATGCCTTCTTTTCCAGGTACAAGGTTGTATGTGTAGTCTTCCATGAAGGAAGTTCCCTTTGCATCTTTCTTGCCCTGTGTCATGATCTTCATTACACGGACCATAGCTGCTGTCTTCCAGTCACCTTCCGCACCGAAACCATATCCTTTTTCCATCAGTCTCTGCATTGCAAGTCCCGGAAGCTGCTGAAGTGATCCAAGATCTCCGAAGTGTGTAACAATTGCCTGATAATTGTTTGCTTCGAGGAATCTTTCAAATCCAAGTTCGATCTGAGCCTGAACTGCTACATGTTTTCTGAATTCAGCTTCATCTCTTCCTTCAAGAAGGATCTGATATTTGTCATAATATTCTTCAACAAGAGCATTTACATCGCCCTGTCCAACCTGAGCTACTGCGTCAGCAACTTCATTTACCGGGTAAGCATCAACTTCCCATCCGAATTTGATCTGAGCCTCTACTTTGTCACCTTCTGTTACGGCAACGTTTCTCATGTTGTCAGCTACACGCATAACACGTACATGGCTGCTTTCGATGACGCCAACTGCTGTACGCATCCAGTCACCGATTCTTTCCTGTATTTCTTTGTCTTCCCAGTAACCCATGATGACTTTACGGTTCTTATGAAGGCGTGTGAAAATGTGTCCGAATTCACGGTCGCCATGAGCTGCCTGGTTCTCATTCATAAAGTCCATATCGATGGTGTCGTATGGGATTTCACGGTTGAACTGTGTATGAAGATGAAGTAATGGTTTTCTCAGTTCCTTTAATCCGAGGATCCATGATTTTGCCGGTGAGAATGTATGGCACCATGTAATAACACCTGCACAGTTTTCATCTGTATTTGCTTCGTTGAAGGTTCTTCTGATTACTTCATTCGTGATCAGGGTTGGTTTCCAGACTACTTCGTATGGAAGAATTCCTGATTCGTTGAGGGCTTTTACGATGATCTGTGAATGTTCTGCTACGTGTGCGAGGCATTCATCTCCGTATAAATCCTGTGATCCTGTGCAAAACCAAAATTTGTAATCTTTCTGTACTAACATGTTTTTATTCTCCTTTTTATTTAATTTCTTTGTTGAATGATTTACTACGCTATGTGGGCGCATCTCGCGAGCACAGCTCGTTCGATGCTCATTGGCATTCGCATGAAAACCGTAAGATAGCTAACTGTCAGCAAGCTGACTGTGTTGTCTGAATGATTTACTCTATCTTCCCAACACAAGTTCGGTCTTACTAAGCTCGCGGTCGCATACGCTCCCGCTCACTAAGTGCGCCGAACAGGCAACGCACTAAATTCATGTGTCGAATGATTTACTACGCTATGTGGGCCATCTCACGAGCACAGCTCGTTCGATGCTCATTGGCATTCGCATGAAAACCGTAAGATAGCTAACTGTCAGCAAGCTGACGCCAGCTATCTCCCGGTTTTCGCCCTCATAGCTTATTGTCCATAGTACGCGTCTTTACCGTGTTTTCTGTAGTAGTGTTTATCCTGTAATTCCTGTGGGGCAGGTTTTACGTCTGGATTGATCATTTCACAGCGGGCTGCCATTTTTGCTACTTCTTCGAGTACGACTGCGTTGTGAACTGCATTGTGAGGATCGGTTCCCCAGGTGAACGGTCCGTGGTTCTTGCAGAGTACTGCAGGCATTGCCATGTATTCTGTGTCTTTGAAATGTTCCACAATGAGAACTCCTGTATTCTTCTCATATGCTTCGTCGATTTCTTCTTTTGTCAGATTGCGGACACATGGGATCTCACCGTACATATAGTCGGCATGTGTGGTTCCGTAGCAAGGAATTCCTCTTCCTGCCTGTGCCCAGCTGGTTGCCCATGGGGAATGTGTATGGACGATACCCCCCATCTCCGGGAACGCTTTATAGAGTTCCAGATGTGTTGCCGTATCAGAAGACGGATTTAAGTTGCCTTCCACGCGGTTTCCTTCCAGGTCTACAACAACCATGTCATCTGCTGTCATTTTGTCATAATCCACACCGCTCGGTTTGATCACAACAAGCCCGCTTTCACGGTCGATTCCGCTGACATTGCCCCAGGTAAATGTGACAAGTCCATACTTAGGCAGAAGCATATTGGCTTCATAAACCTCTTTTTTCAGTTCTTCTAACATTACTTTAGCCTCCTGTGTTTATGTAAAATATTTCGGGTTCTATTTCATAGTCTCTGTTGCAGCTTTCATGATCGGAAGCGTCTTCTTGAAGCGTTCGATAAATGCATTGTATCCTTCTACATCCTTCGGATCCGGATTCATCTTTGTACCCTTCTGTCCTGCAAATACTTTTGCATCCAGATAATCATCCAGAGCCTCGCCTTCTGCCTTGTTGTTCATGTAAGATGCAAGAAGTGCGATTCCCCATGCTCCGCCTTCTCCGGCTGTCTCCATAACAGATACCGGTGTGTCAAGTGCTGCTGCCAGGATGCTCTGTCCAACGCCTTTTGTCTTAAAGAGTCCGCCGTGTCCGAGGATCTCATCAACAGCTACTTTCTCTTCTTTCAGAAGAATGTCCATTCCGACTTTCAGGACTTCCAGAGATGCATATAAGTTTGCTCTCATGAAGTTTGCAAGATTGAATTTGCTGTCCGGCATACGAACAAATAACGGACGTCCTTCGTCAAATCCAACAACCGGTTCTCCTGCGAAGAAGTTATAAGACATCAGACCGCCACAGTCTGCGTCACCTTCCAGAGCTTTGTTGTAAAGAGTTCCGAACAGATCGTTCATATCGACTTTCATACCGAATGCTTCTGCAAATTCTTTGAAAATATTTACCCATGCATTCAGATCTGAAGTACAGTTGTTGCAGTGAACCATTGCCACGGCATCTCCTGCAGGTGTTGTTACCATATCGATCTCTTCATGTACTTTCACAAGTGCTTTTTCAAGAACAACCATTGCAAATACGCTGGTTCCTGCTGATACATTACCGGTGCGGACTCTGACGCTGTTCGTAGCTGCCATACCGGTTCCTGCATCACCTTCCGGAGGGCATACCGGAATGCCTGCCTGAAGCTTTCCTGTTGGGTCCAGAAGCTTTGCACCTTCTTCGGTAAGTGTTCCTGCCTTTTCACCTGCAACCAGGACTTTCGGAAGGATATCTTCTACTTTCCAAGGATATCCCTTCGGTGCAACCAGTTCATCGAACTTGGCAAGCATCTCTTTATTCCAGTTACGTGTTGTGCTGTCGATCGGGAACATTCCGGATGCGTCACCAACCCCAAGGACTTTCTCCCCTGTCAGTTTCCAGTGTACATAACCTGCAAGCGTTGTAATAAAATCAATATCCTTTACATGCTCTTCTTTGTTCAGGATTGCCTGATACAGATGTGCTCCGCTCCATCTCTGTGGCATATTGAACTGGAATAATTCTGTCAGTTCTTTTGCTGCCTGCTCTGTCATTGTATTTCTCCATGTACGGAACGGTACAAGCTGTTCTCCTGCTTTGTCAAATACCATATATCCATGCATCATGGCACTGAATCCAAGTGCTCCGACAGTAGTAAGCTCAACGCCATACTGCTTCTTCACATCTTCGGCAAGATCTTTGTAGCAGTCCTGAAGACCTGTCCAGATATCCTCTAACGTGTAAGTCCAGACACCGTTGTCAAGACGGTTCTCCCATTCATGGCTTCCCGAAGCAATCGGTGCATTATCTTCTCCTACCAGAACTGCTTTGATTCGTGTGGAACCAAACTCGATTCCAAGGGAAGTCTTTCCTGCTTCGATCATACTCTTTACATCACTCATTTTTTCTTTACCTTTCCTTTCATAAAATATATTTGATTTGATAAATATTTTTATTTGATAATTTTTACAGAACTCCGGTTGATAATCTCCGGTTTCAGTTCCACACTGTCCGGCACTTCTTTCTCCTGCATAAGATCAAGGATCTCTTCTGCTGCCTTCTTCGCAAGCTCCCGGATCGGATTTTTCACAGAAGCAAGCGGTACTTCGCAATAATTTGCCAGATCAGAATCATCGATTCCAATGATCGACATCTTGTCCGGCACTTTGATCTTCTGTTCCAGACATGTCGCTGCAAGACTGCTCGCGACCTCATCGTTGTAGCATACACATGCCGTACATCCCTGGATCCTTCTTAAGATCCAGCTGCTTTCCTCACGCATATTGCGATTGCGCACATCTTCGGTATCAATCCAGACAACCCGTTCATCTTTGATCCTGATATCTGCTTCCATCAAAGCTTCGATATAACCGGCATACCTTCTGTGTCCCTGCCCGTCATCTGCCTTGAAAATCGCTGCGATCTCACGGTGTCCGCACTGGATCAGATATTCCGTCGCCATCTTTCCTGCCATCTTGTCATCAAGACTTACATGCGGCGCTTTCAGTTCCGGATAATAGCTGTTGATAAAGATTACCGGGATTCCCTGCTCCATGATATGCCTGTACAGATCAAGATTTGGATTAGGAAGACCACTCTTTGTCGGTTCCGCTATAATTCCATCCACTCTTTTCTTATCCAGAATGCTTTTCAATATAAAACGTTCTTTTTCTACAGAATTGTTGGTGATGGAAATCTGGATTCCATATCCGGCGCTTGACATCTTGTTCTCGATTTCCTGAATAATACCAGAAAAAATGTATTCCTGAACAAAAGTTGTCATCACTGCGATCTGCATCGTCTTTTTTCGTCTCACCCCGATGATGCCACTTTCCTTTATATAAGTCCCACTTCCACGGCGTTTCTCGATCATACCTTCTTTTTCCAGAACAGCGATCGCATGTCGGACGGTCTGACGACTTACCCCAAAACGGTCACAAAGCTGGTATTCCGACTCTATCCGCTCTCCCGGCTGCAGTTCTTCCGCTTCAATCTGTTCTCGGATCCATCTTACAATTCCTTCATACTTTGCTGATGTTTCTTTCACTTTTTTCTTCATCCCCCCTGATTTACGTACAAATCCCCTGCTCTCGTTATCTCTAATATACCTTAAAAAACACCTGATTTTCAACCCGTAATATGTTACAAATTATCGTACAACTTTTGTATGTTTTTGCTAAGTTGTATTTATCATATGCGTACAACTTGAATACATATTTGCATTTTATTGCCGTTCCAACTTGTATTCTTCTTTTTGTACCTTTTGTACACTTCTTATAAAACATTAAGTAATATGGAATTGTTTTTTGACACCACCAAAACAAGTATAACAAGCTTTTTCCGGTTCCTGCACTCCTGTAACACCTTCCCTTCACCAGATACAGAACCTTGTGCAGCCACAAATCTGCACTTGGCTCACCGTATACACAAAAAGAGCAGATAAAAGCTTTTTCATTGCCTTTATCCGCTCTTTTTGTTTTTCATCCACTCTACTGATTATCTTCGATCGCCATAATCATATCTACACGATCCTGGTGACGTCCCCCAAGGAACTCTGCACCAAGAAATGTATCAAGGATCATCTTTGCCATCTCGATTCCAATTACTCTTGCACCAAACGCAATCACATTTGCATTGTTATGTTCTCTTGCCATCTTTGCCGTATATGGTTCAGAACATACCGCTGCGCGAACACCGTGAACCTTATTGGCTGCCATTGAAATTCCAAGACCGGTACCACAGATTGCAACTCCGAGATCCACTTCTCCGTCTGCAACTGCTTTTCCAATCTTTTCTCCATATTTCGGATAAGGACAGCTCTCATAAGAATCTGTTCCGTAATTGACAACTTCGTATCCTTTTTCCACAAGATACTCTACCACCTGCTTTTTCATATCCACTGCAGAATGGTCATTCGCAATCCCAATTTTCATATCTTATCTTTCTCCTTCCACTTTATACTCAATACTTACAAAAAGAACACCGGATGTACGATATGAACATCCGGTGTTTAAATCCTACTTTTTTATTATAGGCAATTAAAAAGTTTCCGTCAATACCCGTCGTTTTCTCTTTTCGCCTGTAATGTTTAAAGTACTGTTCTTTCTTTAGTTTTTCTTCTTCAGGCTTGCAAATACAGACTGCAGAACGATGAAGAAGCAGAGGAGTGCGGAAAGTACGATTCGTACCCACCAGCTTGAAAGTGTTCCCTGTGTTGTGATCAGGCTGGAAATCGTTCCTTTGATCAATACACCGAACAGGGTTCCGAATGGAGTTCCGACACCACCACTAAGCAGTGTACCACCGATAACGGCGGATGAAATCGCATCCATCTCAAGACCTTTTGCCTGCTCTACGAATCCGGCACAGCTGTTCATACAGAAGAGGAATCCACCAAGTCCTGCAAGGAAGCCGTCCAGAAGGTATGCACACATTTTTGTTTTCTTAACATTCAGTCCCATCATAAGTGCACTCTGTTCATTTCCACCGATCGCATATACAGAACGTCCGAATTTTGTATACTTCATAATGATCATGATCACGATCAGAACGATGATTGCGATGATAACCGTCGGGTAAATATATGCCGGGAGGAATTTTCCTCTCTTACTGTAAGAACCAAACGGCATGTAAATTTTGTATTTAGCCCATGCCATGAAAGTTGCATTTTTGATAGAAATCATATCTGTACTGATGATCGATGTCATACCACGTCCAAAGAACATACCTGCCAGTGTTACGATGAATGGCTGGATCTCCAGATAAGATACCAGGAATCCCTGAATCAGACCAAAGAGAAGTCCGATCACCAGCGCCATAAGAAGTGCTGTATAAGCGCTTGCGCCGTGATTTTCCATCTGGTTTGCAGCAACCATACATACAAGTGCTGTAACGGAACCAACTGAGATATCGATTCCGGCTGTGATCATAACAATTGTTTCACCCATTGCAATGACCAGAAGACCTGCATTGGAAATGAACAGGTTCAGGAACATCTGCGGTTTCGCAAAACCTTTATCGTTGAACACGATCATACCTGCTGCATACATTACAACAAACAGTAAAATTGTGATCATAAGGAGGAATGTCGTTCCGTTAATTTTCTTTTTTGTTCCGGATACTTTTGCTTTCATTAGTTAGCTCCTCCTTTCACTGCAGCCTTTGATGTTCTTTTTTCTTTCTGTACTGCAATAAATTTCTTGAATACCGGGCTCTGAAGGACAACGATGACTACAACAACGATTGCCTTGTAGACTGGAAGCTGATCGGCTGATACATTCAGTCCGTAAAGAACTGTTGTAAGTGCCTGGATTGTATAAGCTCCGATTACAGATCCCATCAGGCTGAACTTACCACCACCAAGGGCGTTTCCACCGAGGGCAACTGCAAGGATGGCATCCATTTCAAGGTTCAGACCAATGTTGTTGGCGTCTGCAGAATAGATACGGCTGGAAGCCACAAATCCTGCAACACCTGCAAGTACACCACAGATCAGGTAAGTAAGGAATTTGATCATGGTTGAGTTCAGTCCGACCAGTCTGGATGCGGTTCCGTTAATACCAACACTCTCGATGTAAAGTCCAAGAGCTGTCTTTTTCAAAATTGCATATGCAATGATAACTACGATAATCGCAATTACAACCGGCATCGGAATCGGGAATTTTCCGGCATAGCTTCCGAATACCTGATAAGATTTTACACGGATATATGTAATCTGTCCGTCTGTGATCAGCTGTGCAATACCACGTCCTGCTGTGTAAAGGATCAATGTTGCGACCATCGGCTGAATGTTCAGCTTCGCAACCAGCAATCCGTTAAATGCACCGCAGATTCCTGAAGCAACCAGTGCTGCAAGAAATGCAACGATGATCGGTGCTGACAGAGAGTTTACAGATACTTCTCCACCGGAAAGAATCTGGCAGCATACAGCTGCGGCAACTGCCATAACAGCTCCGACACTGATATCCTGTCCACCGGAAGCTGCTGTAACAAGCGTCATACCAACAGCCAGGATAACCAGCTCGGACGCACGGTTGATAACATCGACCGGATATCCGTATGGAACTCCATTTTTAAGAGATATACTTAAGAATCCCGGAATTGTAATTGTTGCTACGATAATGATTGCAAGCAGACATACCAGTGGCATGAAAAGTCTCATAGAGGTAAGCTTTTTCCATCCTGATTTATTTGTGCTCATTACTCTTCACCTCCTGCGATTGCTTTCATGATGCCTTCCTGTGATAATTCATCACCGGAAATTTCTCCAACCTTCCTGCCGTCTCGCATGACTGCCATACGTGAGCAGGTACGGAGCATTTCTTCTACTTCAGAAGAAATAAATGCAACTGACATTCCCTGATCTGCAAGATCAAGTACCAGCTTCTGGATCTCTGTCTTGGTTCCGATATCAATACCTCTTGTAGGTTCGTCCAGGATCAGGAAATCCGGATTGGTAAGAAGCCATCTACCGATGATAACCTTCTGCTGGTTACCACCTGACAGACTCTTGATCGGAGTCTCACGGCTTGCTGTCTTAATCTGAAGCATCTTGATGTATTTATCTGCTGCTTCATCCATCTCTTTTCTGCTCATTGGATGGAACATACCTTTTTTCGCCTGAAGAGCGATAATGATGTTTTCACGCACAGACAGGTCTGCAATGATACCATCTTTCTTTCTGTCCTCCGGAAGATATGCCATACCAAGCTTCATTGCATCGATTGGAGCATGGATCTTTACTTCTTTTCCATTTACTTTCAATTTACCGGAATCTGCTTTGTCTGCTCCGTAAATTGCACGGACAAGTTCAGAACGTCCGGATCCAAGAAGTCCTGTAAATCCGACAACCTCACCTTTATTGATCGTCATATCGAACGGTTTGATCGTTCCTTTATGACCAAGTTCCTCAGCTTCGATAACCGGGATAAACTCTTTGAGTTCTGCATGATCACCTTTGATATCTGCAAGATCGTCAAAGTCTTTACCCATCATCTTGGCTACGAGCATAACTCTTGGCAGATCTTTGACTTCATATTCTCCAACCAGTTCACCATTTCGCAAAACAGTGATCCTGTCGCAGACTTCATATACCTGCTCCAGGAAGTGGGTTACGAAAATAATACCTACGCCTTCTCCTTTCAGTCTGTTCATCAGTTTGAACAGCTTTGCAACCTCATCATCATCCAGAGATGAAGTTGGTTCATCAAGGATCAGAACCTTACATTTCATATCAACTGCACGTGCGATTGCGATCATCTGCTGTCTTGCCAGAGAAACCTCTTCCAGCTTCTGTGTTGCTGAAGCATCGATTTCAAAACTTTCAAGCAATTCTGTTGCACGCTTGTTCATTGTACGCCAGTCAATAAATCCTGCTTTTCTTGGTTCGCGTCCAATAAACAGATTTTCTGCCACCGTCAGGTTCGGACAAAGGTTAACTTCCTGATATACAGTACTGATACCATTATTCTGTGCGTCCTGTGGTGATCTATTGATAATCGGACCGTCTTTTCCATCCAGACGGATCTCGCCATTTTCAAATTCATGTACACCGGTAAGAACTTTGATCAGTGTAGATTTTCCTGCACCGTTCTCACCCATCAGAGCGTGAATCTCGCCCTTGCGAAGTGTAAAATCAACATGCTGCAATGCTTTTACACCGGGAAATGTCTTGGAAATATCCCGCATTGTAAGTACAACATTACCCTCCATACTCTTCCACCTGCTTTCCTTTTTTCAATAAAGAGGGCGTAGTATAAATACCCGGCACATTCCGATTATTATCTACCACGCCTCTCTATTAGTTCACCCTTATGTGTCTGTCAGATGATGTATCCGACTCTCCTAGTGCATCTTAGTATGCACGTCCGTCAAGAATATCCTGTGTAAGTGGTGTTACGTCAAAATCTTTTTCTTCGTCTAAGCTGTTTGTAGCTTTTACAGATTTAACTGTATCATCTTTAGCAAAGATTTCTTCATCTACATAGTTCAGTTTTTCAACGTCTTCGCCAGCTTCAAGTTTTTTGATAAGTTCTTCAGCACGTGGTCCGTGAAGTGGGTTACACTCAACGTCACATTCGATCTTTCCGTCAAGAACATCCTGAAGTCCTGCATGTGTTGTATCGAAAGAAATTACCATGATTTCGCCGTTAGCGATATCAGATCCAACTGTCTTACCAGCTGCTTCAATTGCGTCGATTGCTCCGAATGCTTCGTTATCATTCTCGCAGTATACTACGTTGATGTTGTCATACTGTTTCAGCATAGACTCCATAACTTCCTGACCTTTAGCCTGTGTAAATTCACCTGTCTGCTGAGCTACAAGATCCCATCCGTATTTTTCAACGCCTTCTTCAAGACCTTTTGTACGTCCGATCTGAGCTGTAGAGCCGATTGTTCCCTGGATATCAGCGATATGGATATCAGATGCTGCGATTCCTTTTGCTTCTGCAAATCCGTTCAGCCATTCAGCTGCTTTACGGCCTTCGCAAAGAGCATCGGTTCCGATCCATGTTGTGTAAAGGCTGTCATCAGATACATCAACCATACGGTCAACGATGATTACCGGGATGTCTGCATCTTTTGCTTCCTGAAGAACTGTATCCCATCCTGTCTCTGTAACAGGTGCAAGAAGGATGTAATCAACCTCCTGCTGGATGAAGTTACGGATTGCTGTGATCTGGTTCTCCTGTTTCTGCTGAGCATCATCAAAGATCAGGTCATATCCGTTTTCTTTGCTGAATGTGTCTTTCATTGACTGAGAGTTTGCTGTACGCCAGTCAGATTCTGCACCTACCTGTGAAAAACCTACTGTGATCACATCATCGGATGAGCTTGATGAATCACTGCTCTTGTCGCTGCTGTCAGATCCTTTACTTCCACCGCATCCAACTGCTAAAGCTGCTGTCATCGCTGCACATAACAATACTGCTAACACTTTTCTTTTTTTCATTTTACATGTTCCTCCTTTATTGGGTTTCCTCAACCTCTTGATGTACTTATAATAATAAAAAATATATAATTTTTAAACGGACATTTTTCCTTTATTTGTTAAAAATCTTCCACTTTTCAGCAAAAAAGTAGGATTTTTTATGATGGAGGTTGAATATTTTTCGCTGCTATAATGATCGTTGCATTCGTACCTTCATTTTCCTTACTTTCAAAGAACACTCCGTATTCATCCCCGTAATAATACTTGATTCTCTGATTGACATTTGACACACCAAAGCCCTTTTCCTCATTTCCTGTATCTGTTCCTGCCATCTTTTTCCGGAGATTGTTCAGCTCCTCTTCCGTCATTCCTTTTCCATTATCAACAACCTGGAAAATGATCTTATCCCCCTGTTTTTCCCCGGTGATCAGGATTTTCCCTTTTCCACGCTTATTCTTAATTCCATGATAAAGTGCATTTTCAACCAGGGGCTGAAGTGTCAGTTTCGGTATGATATAACCATAGATCTCCTCATTCATCCGGATCTCATAATCCAGAATATCCTGATACCGGAACTGCTGGATCTCCAGATAACTCTCGATATGGGTTCTCTCTTCCTTCACAGTAATGTAATCATGTCCTTTGCTCAAAGTTGTGCGGAAGAAATCGGAAAGGGAAGTTACCATTTTTACGACCTCTGCGCTTTTGTTTTCTTCAGCAAGCCATACAATTGCATCAAGCGTGTTATAAAGAAAATGTGGATTGATCTGCTCCTGCAGAAGCCGATTCTCAATGATTCTGAGATTCTCCTGTTTCTTCCGGATATCATCTACCAGAATTCCGATCTCTTCCGTCATATCATTAAAGCTTCGTGTGAGTACTGCAATCTCATCACCTGCTTCAACATGTGTTTTTACAGAGAAATCTCCACCGGCGACCTTTTCAGTCAGATTACACAAATCATGGATCGGTCTGGTCACACTTCTGGAAGCCCGTCCGCTTAACAACAGAGAAATGCTCATTGCAACGATCGCCACCCCGATCGCCAGCATCGTTGAATTACGGTTATTCCGGTTCAGCTCTGTCTGTACAGTCACAAAATTGGAAGTTTCCAGATAGACATAGTCCTGGATTCCGGTCTGTACCAGTGTCGTCAGATCTTTGACATTACTGTTAAAATATTCCATTCTCTCATCATAAGGAGTCCGTTCTTTAATCTGTTTATCCAGATCCTGTACGCAAAAACGGAGTGAAGACAGTGAATTTTTAATACGTCCCGCCTGTGACTGGTTGAGCGGAACCGTCGCATTTTGCGTCATCTTATCACACGCCTCTTCCATCTCCGTAATATAGTCGTATGGATTCACCGTCACTACTCCGTTTACCGTCGTAACTCCATCTCCGACCTCCTTAAGCTGCATATTACTTACCACAGCAAGATACACGCTGTAATCCAGCCGGCTTTTAAAGTCTTTCACATAACGGTTGGCATAGGCAACACTTTTTGTAATCTCAGAATAGGCTGATGCCGCATTATTTAAAGACACGATCAGATAGGCGGCCAGAATTACCATCGGCAGAAATGCTGACAGCGAAATGGAAAGCAGTTTCTTATTGATCGACCAGTTCTTATATTTCACCTTCATATTCTATCCCCTTCCTCTTGAACGGAATTCCTTCGGCGAACATCCCTGTGTCTTTTTGAATATGTAGCTGAAATAATGGGAATCCTTGTATCCCACCTCATATCCGATGTCCGATGTCCTCTTATCCGAACACATCAGAAGCTCTTTTGCTTTTTCCATACGGACGCCCGTCAGATATTCTACAAAGGTTGAGCCAACCTCCTGACTAAACAAAGAGCTGAAATAGCTCGGACTGATGTTGACACTCGCAGCCACCAGGTTCAGTGAAATATTCTCTGACATATAATTCTGTCCGATATAATCTCTCGCTTTTTCGATAATTTCTGAATAGCGTCTGCCCGATGCCTGCTCTCTTAACCGGATCATTCGTCTGACTATATTTTCCAGATACTTTCTCGTTGCCCCCAGTTCCTGCACATACTGCGATACCTCCCGTACATCGCCAAGCTCCCTTTCAATATCTTCTTTTTCAATGTTCAGACTGTCTCCCAGACTTTGGACGCTGATAAAGGTATCCATTACAATATACTATCTCAGCATCATCGACTGCAGGTTCTGTTCACCAACTGCATCAAAATATGCATCCATAAAACTATTTACTTCATTTTCTGTTCCTGTCTTCAGGAAACGCTCCAGCATTTTCCGGTTCTCCGCCATGGTTCCGAGTCTGTGCATCTCAACGTCATTCTGAACCCCCACCTGATGAACCTCTGAATAACTCACAAACTGGCTCAAGCTTCTTGAAAAACGCTCTGCAAAGGCTCTGTTTGCATCATTGTAGGATTTTTTAATCTCACTGAACCGCCCCACCTGACTTCCAATTCCTCCAAAATATCCCAGATTTTTATATTTTTCCAGAACTTTTTCAAGATCTCCCCTAAACGTCTGAGCTCTTGCAGTCAGTTCTTCCCCAACAGCTCCCTGTGCAATAAATCCCCATCCTTCTACACCTCTCCGGAACCACAGGAGCTTTTCTGTCTGCTCACTCAGATTTTCTATATCTTCAGTTGCACTTACAATATCCTCGTTATAATCCATCGGATGATCGATCATAATGATCTTAAAGAGAATCACACAATATCCCTCTGCACTTATTTCAATTCCCAGCTGCTTTCCCTGCTCCAGGCATTCTCCAAATGGCATACTTCCTGCAAACACCTGATTGAAAAACTGAAACTTTTCTCTTTCTTTGTTTTCCTGCATTTCACGGGCATATTGATTCATCTGCTCTTTTTCACTTTGCTCTTTCCGAATTTCTTCTGCTACTTTGTTAACTGCCTCCAACAATTTTTCTGAAGAAATTGGCTTGAGAAGGTAATCGGTTACACCGATCTTGATTGCCATCTTTGCATAATCAAACTCATTGTATCCACTCAGAATCATAATTTTCGTAGCCGGAAGTGCTTTTTTTACCTGCTCACTGAGTTCCAGTCCATCCATAAAAGGCATCTTAATATCCGTGATCAGGATGTCTGGTTTCTTTTCAAGAATCATCGGTAACGCAAGTTCTCCATCACTTGCCTCTCCGACAAAGTCATATCCATGCATTTCCCAGTCAATACTGTTCTTAATCCCGTTTCTGATAATAATTTCATCCTCAACCAAAAATACTTTTATCATTTCTCTTTCCTGCCTTTAATATGTTCTGTTGTCTATAATTTCATCCAAATCCATAGTTGTATCGAAATATGTTTCTTCCACGTACTGTTCCTTATCAATGGAAATATCGGATTCCAGTCTCTGGATCAGTTCTGCCGCTTTCGGTCCCTGGTTTGGATTGCATTCAAAGGTTACATTCAATTTACCTTCTTTTACAGCTTCGATCCCTGCTTTGCTTCCCCCAAATGAAATCACAATAATATCTCCATCCTCTCCGCAGGTCTTTCCGGATTCCTCGATCGCATCGATGGCTCCCAGTGCCATCTCGTCACTCTCTGCAAACACTACCCGTAAATCCGGTTCCTGCTCAAGAAACAGTTTCATGACTTTCTGTGCCTCTTCTCTGGAATTGTCACCGGTCTGCTGTGCCACCATCTCCCAGTCCGAATACTTCTCCAGCATAGTCTGATATCCCTGTGCTCTCGTCAGCTGCTCTTCCGAGCCGATGGATTCCTGAATCGCGGCAATCTTGATGGTAATGTCTTCTTCTGTCTGCTCCTCCTCTGTCGAATCCGTCTGGTCTTTCGCTGACGAACTACCTTTTATAATCTTATTCAGAATAGATGTACTGCTGTCTGATGACTCAGTCCTGGTGTTGCCCGATATATTTGAACTGCTATCGGTTGTTTTAGAACCATCCACTGATGTTTTGCTATCTGTCGCTTTGGAACTATCTGACGCCTTACTATCCATTTTCTGAGAATCCTCCGCCGAATCCTCTACCGCTTCACTTTCCGTCTGTTCTGCTTCTCTCTGTGCATCAGCAGCCGCCTTTTCTTCCTCTGCCTTTTTCTCGTCCTCTTCTTTCAGATATTCATCCAGCCATTTTCCTGCCTTTTTCATCTGTTTACCGTAATCACTTCCAAGCATGCACGAATAAAGGCTGCTGTCATCCGTATCAATACCATTATTTACAAGGATTACAGGAATATGTGCCTTTTTCGCATCTTCCAACACATCATCCCAGCCAATTTCTGAAATCGGATTCAGAATGATATAGTCCACGCCCTGTTTTATAAATCCTTCCACATCTTCAATCTGTTTTTCCTGATCGCTACCTGCATCTGCATACACCGCTTCATAGCCGTTTGATTTGACAAATGTATCCATAAAAGACGCTGTATTTGCATCCTTCCATGAGCTTTCTTCTCCACTCTGTGAAATTCCCACTGTGATCAGATAATCAAACTCGCTTTGCAGATTATCCCCATTTCTGGTCTCTCCTGTAAACAAAGAAAGTGCAAATGTACCCGCCGATACAATCAATATCAATACTGCCGCAACCTTTAAAATAAATCGTCCTACACGTCCCATGTCGTTCCTCCTTCACGTCTGCTAAAGGACATTCTTTTCAGATGTTTTCTATTATACACTGACTTTTATCAGAAAGAAAGGTAGAAATCGAGCAGGCCGGCTCACTATATACACAAAAAGCCACAGGCATAAATGCCTGTGGCTTTCGATCTCATTTGATTATACAAGCTCAAGAATAACTTCCATTGCAGCGTCACCTTTACGCTGTCCAATTTTGATGATTCTTGTGTATCCGCCGTTGCGGTCTGCATACTTAGGAGCGATCTCTGTAAACAGTTTGTCTACCAGATCAACTTCTTTTGTATTTTTCTTCTTTCCAGCTGCAGCAGTCGGAACTTCTGTTACAGGGTAAAGTACTTTCAGCATCTGACGTCTTGCATGAAGTCTTGACGGATTGTCTTTTTTGATTGTCTTTTCAACTTCTTCGTATACAGTAACTTTCTTACCATCTACTACTTCTTTAACTCTCTTGCCTTCTGCATCTTTCTTAGCAACTTTAGCTTTGATTGTAACTTCTTCGAAGTTATCTTTTTCTTTTACAGCTGAAGCGATAAGACCTTCTGCGATCTTACGGATTTCTTTAGCTTTAGCTTCTGTTGTTCTGATTTTTCCGTGCTGAAGAAGCATTGTTACCTGATTTCTCAGTAATGCTTTTCTCTGACTTGCTGTTCTTCCAAGTTTTCTATACTTTGCCATTTTTTTAATCCTCCATTATTCGGGACATACCGGCATGCACCTTCGGTCTTACTGCGGATATGCCATCTGGTTATGCTTTCATCGGGCTTACTAGCCAGATCGTGTGTCAGTGTTTCTGCCTGTATTCACATGCGAAACGGGAACTTCTTATTCGTCTCCCTGGCTGAGTTCAAGACCAAGTTCTTTTAATTTAGCAAGAACTTCTTCAAGAGATTTACGTCCAAGGTTACGAACTTTCATCATATCTTCTGATGTTCTGTTTGTAAGTTCTTCTACAGTATTGATTCCTGCTCTCTTCAGACAGTTGTATGAACGAACAGAAAGTTCAAGTTCATCAATACTCATTTCAAGAACTTTTTCTTTTTCATCGTCTTCCTTTTCAATCATAACTTCCGCTGACTGAGCAACTTCAGAAAGATCAATAAAGAGCTTGAGATGTTCATTTAATACTTTTGCAGCAAGGCTGACTGCTTCATCCGGTGCAAGAGTACCATTTGTATAAACATCAAGTGTGAGTTTATCATAATCGGTAATCTGTCCGACACGAGTATTCTGAACTGTAAGATTTACACGCTCAACCGGTGTATAGATAGAGTCGATCGGAATCACACCAATCGGCATATCTTCTGTCTTATTCTTATCAGAACCTACATATCCTCTTCCCTTTGTGATAGTCAGTTCCATATAAAGCTTGCTGTCTGCACCACCGTTAAGTGTAGCGATTACAGTTTCCGGATTCATGATTTCAATATCAGAATCTGCCTGAATATCAGCAGCTGTAACTACGCCCTCTCCCTCAAATTCGATGTAAGCTGTCTTCGGCTCATCTGTCTCGGAAGAATTCTTAATTGCGAGTGTTTTTAAGTTCATGATAATTTCAGTTACGTCTTCCTTTACGCCCGGAATAGAACTGAACTCATGCAATACTCCGTCGATTTTAATCTGGCTGATTGCAGCTCCCGGCAGAGAAGAAAGCATAATTCTTCTCAGAGAGTTTCCAAGTGTTGTACCATATCCTCTTTCGAGTGGTTCTACAACAAATCTGCCATACTTCTTATCATCTGAAATCTCTGCAATTTCAATATTAGGTTTATTAAAATCAAACACTATTTTAGTCCCTCCTTATGGGTTTTTGTATGTTGAGGGTGTCAGTTTTTGTCCTGTTTTCGATAAAAAACAGGATATTTCCTAACAGAACCTTAACGAACCCAGAAATCAGGTCCGTTAAGTATTGCATTTTATATAAATGCGTTCTATTTAGAATATAACTCGACGATCATCATTTCGTCAACTGGAACATCGATTGCTTCACGAGTAGGAAGTTCTTTAACTGTTCCTTTCAGGTTTTCGATATCTGATTCAAGCCATTCCGGAACAAGACGTCCGCCTGTAACTTCTACGATATCTTTGTATCTCTGTGAAGACTTTTTGCCTTCTTTGATTTCGATTACGTCACCAGCTTTGATGAGGTAAGAAGGGATGTTAACCTGTTTTCCGTTAACAAGAACCTGTTTGTGATCAACGATCTGTCTTGCTTCACGTCTTGTTCTTGCAAATCCAAGACGGAATACTACGTTATCCAGTCTTGATTCAAGAAGAACCATCAGGTTTTCACCTGTCATTCCGCTCATCTGATCTGCTTTCTTGAAGTAGTTCAGGAACGGTTTTTCTAATACACCATAGATGAATTTAGCTTTCTGTTTTTCACGTAACTGAAGACCATACTCGCTCATTTTTCTATTGGATCTCTTTAACTGTCTGTTAGACTTTTTATCAATTCCAAGATATACCGGATCCATTCCAAGGGAACGGCATCTTTTAAGAACCGGGACTCTATTTACTGCCATGTTCGTATCCTCCTATAATAATTCGACTAGACTCTTCTTCTCTTCGGCGGGCGGCATCCATTGTGTGGTACCGGTGTTACGTCTCTGATGCTTGTTACATCAATTCCGCATGCCTGAAGAGCACGGATTGCTGCTTCTCTTCCTGAACCTGGTCCTTTTACGAATACGTCTACTGATTTAAGACCATGCGGCAGAGCTGCTTTAGCTGCTGTTTCAGCTGCCATCTGAGCTGCGTATGGAGTAGATTTTCTTGAACCTCTAAAACCAAGACCACCGGCACTTGCCCATGATAAAGCATTTCCCTGTGCATCTGTCAAAGTAACGATTGTATTATTGAAAGATGACTGGATATGTGCCTGTCCGCGTTCAACGTTTTTCTTGACACGTTTTTTTGTCACTTTTTTTGTAACTTTCTTAGCCATTTAAACTAACCTACACTTTCCTTATTTATTATTTGTCGAAATTATTTCTTCTTGTTTGCTACTGTTCTCTTAGGACCTTTTCTTGTTCTTGCATTGGTCTTTGTCTTCTGACCACGAACCGGAAGTCCTTTTCTGTGACGGATTCCTCTATAGCATCCGATTTCCTGAAGTCTCTTGATGTTAAGAGCGATCTCTCTTCTAAGATCACCTTCAACAGTCTGAGTTTCATCGATCACTGCACTGATCTTTTTAACTTCGTCGTCTGTAAGATCTCTGCAGCGAGTATCAGGATTAACTCCTGCTTCTGCGAGAATACGGGTTGCACTTGTTCTTCCGATTCCATAGATATAAGTCAATCCGATTTCTACACGTTTGTCTCTTGGTAAATCTACACCTGCAATACGAGCCATTTGTGATTTCCTCCATTTTCTTTCTTTTTTTGGTTTCACATTGTCCTATAATGAGGCTGCGGGCATCCCGTTATCAAAAAGAGCCCTACCGGACTTTTCAAAATGTATCCAATGCCTCAGATACGTCCGATATCCCAGCCCAGATGCGGTTCGGTATCCGCATCCTTTCCGGCAACCGATCTCTCGGCTAATGACCGCCGGTTTTTAAGCAATATACTAGAAACCACTTGCCCGTGGTGTTCATGTATATTAAATAGTGGATAGCGCTCTACACACACCCTGGCGTATCCTCTATCAGCCGCCTAATTAAGTTTAACATAAATCAAATCTGTCAACGCTCCGTGCGCCTAAATTCCTCTGTCGCTCTTACGAGCTCGTCGTCATTAAGGCTTGGGAGCAGCTTTCACACTAAAATTCAAGCTTCGCCTGTGGCTTGCTTTCATTAAGTGTGAAATGCTTATCCCTGACGCTGTTTATGTTTCGGATTCTCGCAGATAATTCTGACGCTTCCTTTTCTCTTGATAACTTTGCATTTTTCGCAAATCGGTTTTACTGATGATCTAACCTTCACGTCAAATCCTCCTTTCATACCTTGCCTGGTCTGCATTTTCCCCCTGTGCGCAAAAAAAGTCCTTCGCACAGTTCGCATAAAATTATATCACCTGGCTTTTGGTTTTGTCAAGTAATATTTTATTTATCTCTCCAGATAATTCTTCCTTTAGATAAATCGTATGGTGACAGTTCCAGAGTAACTTTGTCACCCGGTAAAATTTTGATAAAGTTCATACGCAGCTTTCCGCTGATATGAGCAAGTACCTGATGTCCATTTTCCAGTTCTACCTGAAACATGGCATTCGGAAGTTTTTCTACTACTGTTCCTTCGATTTCAATTACATCTGCTTTAGACATTTATTTGTCCTCCTTCTTTTCTGACATCTTATATTCTTTTAATATCCGTTTCAGCTTTACATCATCCGCTTCGGAAATCTCATGTTTTTCTCTAATGAGCTGTACATGTTTCTTTTTCTTTTTCTTTGGACTCTGAAGCGTTTTCCTCTCCCCGTCTGCAAGATATGTATACTGTTCATCCAGTCCGACGATCACATATACCTTATCTTTATCATGACCGGCCAGAGATTTCGCAAGCATTCCTGTTTCCCATCTATCCATTTTCTGTTCCTCTGTTCTGTTATACATTTCCATCTGCAATCGACAGGATCTTCGGTTCGTCTTTTGTGATCAGAATTGTATTTTCATAATGTGCTGATGCTTTTCCGTCTGCCGTCACCACTGTCCAGTTATCACTCATCCAGCGGATCCGCTCAGTTCCGAGATTGATCATCGGCTCAATTGCCAGTGTCATTCCGGCTTTCAGTTTCGGTCCTCTTCTTCGCATCTGGAAATTCGGAATCTCCGGTGACTCATGAAGACCGGTCCCTATTCCATGTCCGCACAGTTCCCTGACAACACCGTATCCAAAGCTTTCCGCATACTCACCGATCGCTCTGGATATATCATATAGATGATTGCCTTCTTTTGCGAACTTTATTCCTTCGAAAAAGCTTTCCCGCGTTACATCGATCAGTTTCTGAAGATCCGGTCTGATCTCGCCGACAGCATGTGTCCTCGCAGCATCAGAATGGTAACCTTTGTAGATCACTCCTGCGTCCAGGCTCACGATATCACCTTCTTTTATGATATGCTTTGCTGACGGGATCCCGTGAACGATTTCATCATTTACAGAAACACAGATAGACGCCGGATATCCATTGTAATTCAGAAAAGAAGGTTCGCAGCCATAGCTGCGAATAACTTCTTCACCTAATGCATCGATATCCAGTGTACTCATTCCTGGTTTTAATGCCTTCTCCAGTTCCTTATGTACGATCCCCAGAATCCTTCCGGCTTCTGTCATCAGTTCAATTTCTCTTTCTGATTTAATCGTAATCGGCATCTGTTACTCTCCTAATATAGAAACAATGGCTCCGAATACATCTTCCATATCCACTGTTCCATCAACGCTTTTCAGAATTCCCGCTTTTGTATAATAATCGATCAGCGGCTGTGTCTGTTCATGATATACATGCAGTCTCTTTTCAACTGTCTCCGGTTTGTCATCATCACGAAGGATCAGTTCTCCTCCGCAGACATCACAGATTCCGTCTTTCTTCGGTGCTGCATATACAAGATGGTAAGTTGCGCCACATCCTACGCATGCGCGTCTTCCACCCATACGCTTTACAATATTTTCGTCCGGAACATCTACATCGATTGCATAGTCCATCTTCTGTCCCTTCGCTTCCAGTGCCTTATCAAGCGCCTCAGCCTGTGGAATTGTACGTGGAAAACCGTCCAGTACATATCCCTTCGTACAGTCATCCTGACTCACACGGTCTACAACCAGATCTACGACCAGTTCATCCGGAACAAGAAGTCCCTGATCCATATAAGTCTTCGCTTTCTTTCCAAGTTCTGTTCCGTTCTTAATATTTGCGCGGAAAATATCTCCTGTTGAAATATGAGGAATTCCGTACTTAGCGGCAATTTTTTTTGCCTGTGTACCTTTTCCTGCACCAGGAGCACCTAACATAATGATTTTCATTTTACTATTCCTCCTTCAAATGTCATAATGGCAAAAGAGCCCGTTGTCTTTGATTATACTCTAAAAGACAACGGGCTACAATTGTTTTAATATCCAAGAAAACTATTTTTCATAGATTTTCCTTTGACATTCAAAAATCCTGTGTAATTACGAACGAGCATCTGAGACTCAATCTGTTTGAGTGTCTCAAGAACAACACCGATGATAATGATCAGGGAAGTTCCACCGAATGATACATTCGCTCCAAACACACCATTGAACACAAACGGAATTACCTGTACAATTACAAGTCCGCATGCACCAATAAAGATAATATAATTCAATATCTTATTTAAGTAGTCCACAGTAGGTTTTCCTGGTCTGATACCTGGGATAAATCCACCGCTTTTTTTCATATTATTTGCAATTTCCAACGGGTTAAAAGTAATGCTCGTATAGAAATATGCAAAGAAAATCGTAAGTACGATATATACTATAAGTCCCCAGGAATAGTAAATCTTATCCGGATTACACCAGTTTCCTGAACTTAAGCCTCTGAGGATTTCACTTCCGATGCCTTTTCCGTTGCCCTTGCCCATAAATGAAGCAATAACAACCGGGAACTGCATAATAGATGAAGCGAAAATAACCGGAATTACTCCGGCGGTATTAACCTTCAGCGGAATGTTCGTTGACTGTCCACCTACTGATTTTCTTCCCTGTACTTTCTGCGAATACTGAACCGGAATTCGTCTCTCCGCATCCTGAAGTATTACCGTAAATACTACAAGTACGAGAATGATTGCAATGATAATGATCGCTGCAAGTCCTCCACTGGCAAGACCTTTGCCACTGATGAACTTCTCATACAGTGAAGTCATATCACTTGGAATACGTGATAAAATGTTAATGAGCAGGACGATAGAAATACCATTTCCCACTCCTTTTTCTGTAATTCGTTCCCCGATCCACATAAGGAATGCAGATCCTGCAGTTAATGTAAGAACTACAATTGCAGCATTTACAAAATTGAACTTTTCCAGAAGTCCCTGACGTCCAAATCCGACAGCCATAGCAGTAGATTCGATCAGAGCAAGCACAACTGTCACATAGCGAGTTAATGCGGTAAGCTTCTTCCTTCCATCTTCTCCTTCTTTCTGCATTTCCTCAAGTTTCGGAATTGCAATCGTAAGAAGCTGGATGATAATGGAAGATGTGATATACGGGGTAATACTCAATGCAAAGATGGACATTGTCTCAAACGAACCACCGGTGAAAGCGTTAAAGAAGTTAAACGAATCACCGGTCTGGTTCGCAAAGAAATTCTGAATATAGGTCGGATCAACTCCCGGTGTCGGAAGCTGAGATCCGAGTCTTACTACAAACAACATTGCAAGGGTATACAATATTTTTCTCCGTATGTCTTCAATCTGAAATGCTTTACGGAATGTTTGTAGCATTAGATCACCTCTGCTTTTCCACCAACAGCTTCAATCTTTTCTACAGCACCTGCGCTGAATGCATTTGCCTGAACAGTAAGCTTTTTGGTTAACTCTCCATTTCCAAGAATTTTAACACCATCTCTGGCATGTTTTACGATTCCTGCTTCAATCAGAGTTTCAACTGAAACTACTGCATCGTTGTCAAATACTTCGAGAGCACTGACATTGATTCCAACGATTTCCTTAGAGTTTCTGCAAGTGAAACCTCTCTTAGGAATACGTCTGTATAATGGCATCTGTCCACCTTCGAAACCTGGTCTCGGAGCTCCGGAACGAGCTTTCTGACCTTTGTGTCCCTTACCAGCAGTCTTACCATTTCCTGAGCCGTGTCCACGACCTCTTCTGAAATTATCACTATGTTTTGATCCGTCAGCCGGTCTTAAATTAGATAAGTCCATTGTGACACCTCCTATCTAAGATTTATGCTTCTTCTTCTACTTTTACCAGATGTCTTACCTGCTGAACCATTCCTCTGGTTGCAGCGTTATCCGGAAGGACAACTGTCTTATTAACCTTCTTAAGGCCTAATGCTTCTACTGTTCTTCTGTGTTTCGGAACAGCACCGATTGTTGATTTTACTAATGTGATTTTTAAATTTGCCATTGTAATCTCCTCCCTAGCCTAAGATCTCTTCTACAGTTTTACCGCGAAGTTTAGCTACGTCTTCTGGAGCTTTCAGCTGACTTAAACCTTCGATAGTAGCAAGTACTACGTTCTGTTTATTGTTAGATCCGAGAGATTTTGTACGGATGTTCTTGATACCTGCAAGTTCGATTACGGCACGAGCCGGTCCACCTGCGATAACACCAGTACCTTCCGGAGCTTTCTTCAGAAGTACAGAAGCACTTCCGAATTTTCCAATATAATCATGTGTAATACTTTCATTTTCATCTAAAGTAACTTTGATAAGTTTCTTCATAGCATCTTCTTTTCCTTTGCGGATTGCTTCCGGAATTTCAGCTGCTTTTCCTAAACCTGCACCAACATGGCCGTTTCCGTCGCCAACAACTACTAAAGCTGTGAATCTCATGTTACGACCACCCTTAACAACTTTGGTAACACGTTTGATTGATACTACTTTTTCGGTAAGTTCTAACTGATTAGCATCAATACGTTCCTGTTTCATGTGTCCGTCCTCCTTCTAGAAATTCAAACCAGCTTCTCTTGCTGCGTCTGCTAATGCTTTGATTTTTCCGTGATAGATAAATCCTCCTCTGTCAAATACAACAGAAGTGATACCTTTCTCGATTGCTTTCTTTGCAATTACTGTTCCAAGGTATGCTGCTGCTTCAACGTTGTTGGTTTTTTCCAGTTCAGCTTTCACATCTTTCTGAAGAGTGGAAGCGGAAACCAGAGTGTTTCCAACTGTATCGTCAATAATCTGAGCATACATATGATTATTACTTCTAAACACAGCGAGACGCGGTCTTTCAGCTGTACCACTGAAACGGTTACGCAGTTTTCTATGTTTATTTACACGAACTTCGCTTCTTGATTTCTTACTAACCATTTGTTCACACTCTCCTTACTTATTTTTTACCAGTTTTACCAACTTTACGTCTGATAACTTCATCAGCATATTTGATTCCCTTGCCCTTATAAGGTTCCGGTCTTCTCTTATCTCTGATTTCAGCTGCGTACTGGCCAACTTTTTCTTTACTGATTCCCTTAACGATGATTTTGTTCTGTCCGTCAAGAACAGTTTCGATTCCTTCCGGATCTTCCATCTCAACCGGGTGAGAGTATCCCAAATTCAATGTTAATTTGTTTCCAGATTTGGAAGCTCTGTAACCTACACCGTTTACTTCAAGAACTTTTTCATATCCTTCAGTAACACCGATTACCATGTTGTTGATCAGTGTTCTTGTAAGACCATGAAGAGATTTCATCTTCTTGAGATCGTTCGGTCTTGTTACGATAACTTCTTCGCCTTCTTTTTTGATTTCCATTTCAACTGGAAGTTCTCTTACGAGAGTTCCCTTAGGACCTGTTACAGTCACTACATTGTTCTCTGCGATTTCAACAGTTACGCCTGCCGGGATCGCTACTGGATGTCTTCCGATACGTGACATACCCTTTACCTCCTACACTTACATTTTCGGAACAGCACCTTTTGGCTGCTCTGTTTTCAGTTGCAATTTATTGAGTATCGAATGAAATCACGGAAACATGATTCCATTCGTTTTCTCCATTTTATCTGGTTATTACCATACGAAGCAAAGAACTTCTCCGCCTACGCCGAGCTTTCTTGCTTCTTTGTCTGTAATCACGCCCTGGTTTGTAGAGATGATTGCAGTTCCAAGTCCTCCAAGTACTCTCGGAAGTTCGTCTTTACCAGCGTAAACACGAAGACCTGGTTTAGAAATCTTTTTGATTCCAGAAATAACTTTTTCGTTCTTATCTGCACCATATTTTAATGTGATGCGGATTGTATTGAAGTTTCCTTCTTCAACGATATCATATTTTGTGATGTATCCTTCGTTAACAAGAATGTCAGCGATAGCAATCTTCATCTTTGAAGCCGGAACATCTACTGTATCATGTTTTGCAGTGTTTGCGTTACGGATTCTTGTAAGCATATCTGCAATTGGATCACTCATAGTCATTGTGGATTATCCTCCTTTTCTACCAACTTGCTTTCTTTACGCCCGGAATTTCACCTTTGTATGCCAGTTCACGGAAGCATACACGGCAGATTCCATATTTTCTTAAATATGCATGTGGACGTCCACAGATTCTGCAACGATTATATTCTCTAGTAGAGAATTTCTGTTTGCGCTGCTGTTTCAGTTTCATTGCTGTCTTTGCCATGAAAATTTCCTCCTTATTTTGTGAATGGCATGTTGAACTGTGTTAACAATTCACGTGCTTCTTCGTCTGTGTTAGCAGTTGTTACGAAGATAACATCCATACCTCTAACCTTATCTACTTTATCATATTCGATTTCCGGGAAGATAAGCTGCTCTTTGATACCAAGAGCGTAGTTACCTCTTCCGTCGAATGCGTTCGGATTAACTCCTCTGAAGTCACGTACACGAGGCAGTGCAAGGTTGATGAGACGATCAACGAACTCATACATCTTTTCTCCTCTTAAAGTAACTTTGCATCCGATAGCCATTCCTTCACGGATCTTGAAGTTAGCTACTGAATTTTTAGCTCTGGTCAGAACTGCTTTCTGTCCAGTGATCTTTTCCATATCAGCTACAGCTGAGTCTAATGCTTTTGCATTGTCTTTTGCTTCGCCAACGCCCATGTTGATAACAACTTTGTCGAGCTTCGGCACTTCCATAATATTCTTATAACCAAATTTCTTGATCATTGCGTCAATGATCTCGTTCTGGTACTGTTCTTTAAGTCTACTCAAAGCCTTTGACCTCCTTCCTAGAACTAATCAATTACTTCGCCTGTTGATTTTGCAACACGTACTTTTTTGTCTCCATCAAGTTTGAAGCCTACTCTTGTAGCTTTTCCCTTGTGAACATACATTACGTTAGATGCATCGATCGGTCCTTCCTGATGAAGGATTCCACCTTCCGGATTAGAAGCGCTTGGTTTAGCATGTTTTGTTCTCATGTTAACGCCTTCTACCAGGACTGTACCGTTTTTCTGATCTACTGCGATTACTTTGCCTTCTTTGTCTTTATCTTTTCCAGCGATAACTTTAACGGTGTCGCCTTTTTTGATCTTCATTGTTGACATACTCGAACCTCCTTACAGTACTTCCGGAGCCAGTGAAACAATTTTCATAAACTGTTTCTCACGAAGTTCTCTGGCTACAGGTCCAAAAATACGAGTTCCTTTTGGGTTTTTGTCATCTTTAATAATAACAGCAGCGTTTTCATCGAATCTGATGTATGATCCATCTTTACGACGAGTGCTGTTTACAGTACGAACAACTACAGCCTTAACGACATCACCTTTTTTAACAACGCCGCCTGGTGTTGCATCTTTAACCGAAGCAACGATTACATCACCGATAGCTGCATATCTTCTTGTAGAACCGCCTAATACACGGATACAGAGTAATTCTTTAGCACCTGTATTATCTGCTACTTTTAATCTGCTTTCTTGCTGTATCATGCAGGTAAACCTCCTTATACTTTTATCAAAGTCAAACTATTTAACTTTTTCTACGATTTCAACAAGTCTCCATCTCTTATCTTTAGATAACGGTCTTGTCTCCATAACTTTTACTCTATCACCAATATTGCATTCATTATTTTCATCATGCGCTTTCAGTTTGTAAGTTCTTTTTACGATCTTATTGTAAAGCGGATGTTTTACATGGTCTTCTACTGCAACGACGATTGTTTTGTCCATCTTGTTGCTTACAACCTTACCAACTCTCGTTTTTCTCAGGTTTCTTTCCACGGTTATACTCCTTTCTGAATATCACCTAATTAAGCATTCTGGCTTTTTTCTGTGATCACTGTCTGGATTCTTGCGATATTCTTTCTTACTTCTTTGATTCTGCTTGTATTATCTAACTGATTTGTTGCGTTCTGGAATCTCAGATTGAAGAGTTCCTTTTTAGCAGCTACTAATTCTTCATTTAATTCTGCAACAGATTTTGCTTTTAAATCTTCTACAAATGTCTTAATTTTCACTGTTATCACCGCCTTCTAAGTCTGCACGAGAAACGATTTTACATTTACATGGTAATTTGTGCATAGCAAGACGTAATGCTTCTTTCGCAACTTCTTCAGGTACTCCTGCAAGTTCGAACATTACACGTCCTGGCTTAACTACAGCTACCCAGTATTCAAGAGTTCCTTTTCCAGAACCCATACGTGTCTCAGCCGGTTTCGTTGTTACTGGTTTATCAGGGAAGATCTTGATCCAAACCTTACCACCACGTTTGATGTAACGTGTCATAGCGATACGGGCAGCTTCAATCTGGTTAGATCTGATCCAACATGGTTCCATTGCTACAAGACCATATTCACCGTTTGTGATCTTGTTTCCTCTTAATGCTTTACCTTTCATGGAGCCACGGAACTGTTTTCTACGTTTTACTCTTTTTGGCATTAACATTATTTATCGCTCCCTTCCTTACCTGCCTTTGTTGGAAGTACTTCGCCTTTGTAAATCCATACCTTAACACCAACTTTTCCGTAAGTTGTGTCTGCTTCAGCGAAGCCATAGTCAATGTCTGCTCTCAGTGTCTGAAGCGGAATAGTTCCTTCGCTGTAAAACTCTGTACGAGCCATATCAGCTCCGCCGAGACGTCCGGATACGGATGTCTTAACACCAAGTGCTCCTGATTTCATAGTTCTTGACATGCAAGATTTCATTGCACGACGGAAGGAAATACGATTTTCCAGCTGCTGTGCGATGTTTTCAGCAACAAGCTGAGCATCTTTGTCAGGTCTTTTTACTTCTTTGATGTCAACGATAACTTTCTTATCTGTCATTTTCTGAAGTTCAGCTTTTACTTTTTCGATCTCAGAACCGCCTTTACCGATTACAACACCCGGTTTAGCAGTATAAACGATGATCTTAACACGATCAGAAGCTCTTTCGATTTCAATCTTAGAAACTCCTGCGCTGTATAATTTATTCTTCAGAAATTTTCTGATTTTATGATCTTCTACTAAATAGTCAGCAAAATCTTTTTCTGCATACCATTTAGAGTCCCAGTCTTTGATAACACCGACTCTTAAGCCATGAGGATTAACTTTCTGTCCCATTATTGCCCTCCTTATCTTTCATTAAGCACAAGTGTAATATGACTCATTCTCTTTTCGATTCTGTAAGCTCTGCCCTGTGCTCTCGGTCTGATTCTCTTCATTGTTGGTCCTTTATTTGCGTAGCATTCCTCAATATAAAGGTTTTCAACACTCATACCGTTGTTATTCTCAGCATTTGCGATAGCTGATTCCAATAATTTCTTTATAATGCTTGAAGCGTATCTTGGATTGTATGTTAAAATACCAAGCGCTGTTGTTACATCCTTACCTCTGATGGCATCTAATACGAAGCATGCTTTCTGAACAGAAACTCTGGCGTAAGATAACTTAGCTGAAGGTCTGGTGTCCTTGTTTGCATTTCTTTCTCTCTTAATTTGACTTCTATGTCCTTTTGCCATGGGATGAAACCTCCTTTCAATACGTTAAATATTATCTAACTTTCGATTTCTTTTCGTCTTTTCCATGTCCTCTGTATGTTCTGGTTGCTACGAACTCTCCGAGTTTGTGTCCAACCATATCTTCTGTTACATATACCGGAACATGTTTTCTTCCATCATGAACTGCGATTGTATGTCCAACCATAATCGGGAAGATTGTAGAACGACGAGACCATGTTTTGATAACACCCTTGTCTCCTGATGCGTTCATTGCTTCCACTTTCTTAAGCAGGCTTGCGTCTGCGAATGGTCCTTTTTTAAGTGAACGAGCCATAGGTTCTAACCTCCTTGAAAATTAACTATTTGATTCCTCTACCGTCTTTTCTTCTGATGATCAGCTTGTTAGACTGTTTGTTTTTCTTACGAGTCTTAAGACCAAGTGCCGGTTTACCCCAAGGAGTGCACGGACCCGGACGACCGATTCCAGTCTTACCTTCACCACCACCATGCGGATGATCATTCGGGTTCATAACGGAACCACGAACTGTAGGTCTGATACCCATGTGACGTTTACGTCCTGCTTTACCAATGTTTACAAGGTTGTGATCGCCATTTCCAACAACACCAACTGATGCGCGGCATTCGATCGGAACCATTCTCATTTCTCCTGAAGGAAGACGAAGTGTTGCGTACTTTCCTTCTTTAGCCATGAGCTGTGCGCTGTTTCCTGCTGAACGAACCATCTGTCCGCCTTTTCCAGGATGAAGCTCAATGTTATGAACCTGTGTACCAACCGGGATAGCTGAAAGCGGCAGGCAGTTTCCTACTCTTACTTCTGCTTCTGGTCCGTTCATAACCTTCATTCCGTCTGTAAGTCCTTCTGGTGCGATGATGTAAGCTTTTTCTCCATCAGCGTAGCAGATAAGTGCGATGTTAGCACTTCTGTTCGGATCGTATTCGATTCCGATTACAGTTGCCGGAATTCCGTCTTTTTTACGTTTGAAGTCGATTACTCTATATTTTCTCTTAACTCCGCCTCCGCGGTGTCTAACAGTGATTTTACCCTGATTGTTACGTCCGGCAGTCTTGCTCAGAGAAACTACTAAAGATTTCTCCGGTGTTGTTTTTGTGATTTCTGAGAAATCAGAGCCGGTCATATGTCTTCTGGAAGGTGTATATGGGCGGTATGTTTTAATTCCCATTACTCTATCTCCTTTCGCATTTTGCTAGTTATTTTTGTCACGGATTTGCACCGTTTAGGTTCCAGTTTCTTACAGTCCCTGGAAAATTTCGATCTCTGCTGATTCTTCTGTCAGCTGAACGATTGCTTTCTTTGTCTTAGCTGTTTTTCCGAATGTCATGGTTCCGCGAACTCGTTTGTTCTTTCCATCCATGTTGATCGTGTTAACGCCAGCAACTTTTGTTCCTGGGAACATTTTTTCTACAGCTTCTTTGATCTGAGTCTTATTAGCTTCTGTGTGTACAAGGAATGTGTATTTCTTGTCAGCCATAAGAGCCATTGTCTTTTCGGTTACTACCGGTTTAAGGATTACATCATAATACTGAATGTTTGCCATTATGCGTACACCTCCTCGATTGCCTGTACAGCAGCCTTAGTTGCGATTACTGTATTGTACTTCAGGATGTCATACACATTGATTGTGTTTGTCTTAGCAGTTTTAACATCAGCAATGTTTCTAGCTGAAAGTTCTGCGTTCTTGTTTCCGTCTTCCAGAACTACGAGAGCTTTGGATACTGACAGGTTGTTAAGAACATCCTGGAATTTCTTTGTCTTGATCTCGTCGAAGTTGATTTCGTCAACAACGATGAATTTCTTTTCTTCTACTCTTGATGTCAGAGCGGATTTGAGAGCTGCTCTTCTTTCTTTCTTGTTAAGTTTGAAAGAGTAATCTCTCGGTGTCGGAGCAAATACTACTCCACCGCCTGTCCACTGCGGAGCTCTTGTAGATCCCTGTCTTGCATGACCGGTACCTTTCTGTCTCCATGGTTTTCTTCCGCCGCCGGAAACTTCTGAACGAGTTTTCGCTTTCTGTGTTCCCTGACGTTTATTTGCAAGCTGGCTTACAACTGCCATGTGTACAAGGTGTTCGTTTACTTCTACACCGAATACAGCATCGTTTAAGTCGATTGTTCCAACTTCTTTACCTTCGATATTGTAAACAGATACGTTTGCCATCTGTATGTTCCTCCTTTCCTAGTGCCAATCTTAGATAGATTTTACAGATTCTTTAATCGTTACAAGAGATTTCTTTGGTCCCGGAACTGCGCCTTTAACCAGAAGAAGGTTGTTTTCAACGTCTACTCTTACGATTTCAAGGTTCTGAATTGTAATCTTCTTTGCTCCCATGTGTCCTGGCATCTTTTTGCCCTTGAATACTTTACTCGGGTCAGATGCAGCACCGTTGGAACCAGCATGACGATGGAACTTAGAACCGTGAGCCATAGGTCCTCTGTGCTGGTTGTGTCTCTTGATAGCACCCTGGAATCCTTTACCTTTGGAAATAGCTGTTGCGTCTACTTTGTCGCCAGCCTCAAAGATATCTGCTTTAATTTCCTGAGCTAACTGATATTCATCAGCGTTCTCGAATTTGAATTCTCTTACGAATCTCTTTCCTGTTACTCCAGCTTTGTCAAAGTGTCCTTTTTCAGCTTTTGTAACACCGTGTCTGTGCACGATTTCTTTCTTTCCGTTCTTGTCAACGTTAACAATTTTTTCTTTCTTATCAACGTATCCAACCTGAACTGCGCTGTATCCGTCATTTTCAACGGTTTTGATCTGTGTTACAACACATGGTCCAGCCTGAAGAACAGTTACCGGAGTAAGTACTCCATCTTCGTTGAAGATTTGAGTCATTCCGACTTTGGTAGCTAAGATAGCTTTCTTCATTTTATTTTACCTCCTGTGATTTACAGCGGAACGCCCTTACGGGTGTTCATCCTAAATATTAGGAACTACTGTGTTTTAATTTATTAGAACTTATTTGTTCTTCATTTTGATATCGATGTATACACCAGCTGGCATTTCCAGTCTTGACAGAGCATCTACAGTCTTCTGTGTCGGTGCAATGATATCGATCAATCTCTTATGAGTTCTCTGTTCGAACTGTTCTCTGGAATCTTTGTATTTGTGAACCGCTCTTAAGATTGTTACAACTTCCTTCTTAGTCGGAAGCGGTACCGGTCCGCTAACCTTTGCTCCATTTTTCTTTACAGTTTCGATAATTTTCTTGGCAGATGCATCTACAAGCTGATGATCATATGCCTTCAATGTGATTCTCATTACTTGACTTGCCATAAAAAAAGTCGCCTCCTTTTCGTACTTAAACCTCAGTACGACAAGCGGTGACTGTACACTTCCCCGTGTGTGTCGCGAGAAACTCACACGTTGTTACTGCATCTCAGCAGCTGTTATGATTTCGTACAGTGACTTGTCGCCAGTTTCCTAACTTGACATTCGCTCCACGGAAAACCTGCCATTCTTCTCGGCAGCAACCTCGCGCTTCTTTGCTATCATGTCACAGCTTTTTTAGTATACCCGATGTTTCTGCATTTTGCAAGCATTTTATTTTATTTTTTGTACTTTTTTTCATACAAAATTTTCTTGAAAAAACTTCTCTTTTTGTGCTATTTTGCTTACACTCTTTTTGCGGTATAATATTCTCATATTCAGTGGGGTATCAGATCCATAGGCTTCTTCGCTAAATGCAGCCTGTCTTTCAATCTTCCCCCGCATCATCTTATATATTAGAAGGAGGACACATATTATGCAGACATTAGATGCAATCAAAACAAGAAGAACGATCCGCAAATTTACAGAGGAGCCTGTCTCACATGAAGTGATCGAGAAAATCGTAGAAGCAAGTGCCTACGCTCCATCCTGGAAGAATACGCAGACAGCAAGATATATTATAATAGAAGAAACAGCGCTCAAAGACAGGATTGCCAGAGAAGCTGTTATGGGCTTTGAATGGAATACAGGTATCATTCTTGGTGCTCCGGCACTGGTTGTTCTCGCTTCCGTTTCGGGGAAAAGCGGTTACGAAAAGGACGGAGCTTATTCCACCTCTAAAAAGGATAAATGGGAAATGTTTGATGCCGGTATCGCTGCGCAGACTTTCCAGCTCGCTGCACACGAATGTGGAATCGGTTCTGTTGTCATGGGCATCTTCGATGAAACACAAGTAAAAGAAATTCTCGGTCTCGATGACAGTCTGAATGTATCTGCCCTGATTGCGATCGGTCATCCGGCTGTCAGCCCAACTGCTCCGGCACGTAAATCAGTCCAGGAGCTGATCCAATACCGTTAATCTCTCACAGGCATACAGTTGACCGTGTTGTACACATTTCAATACACAAATTATCTAAAAATTTACCAGTTTCTTGTTGACACTACCGTGATAAAGTGATATAGTTTAACCAACTTAATCAGAGAGCTAAACCAAAGGCGGTTTCCAACACAAGGATACCGCTATTTTAAAAAACACTTGATTAAGCTACAACATTGGTTGTTATTGCAGTTATATTGTTGCCGGTCGTTTCCCCCAAGAATGGTCTTGCAACGATAAAACTCCAATTTATATATACATCCTCTTTGTAGGAGCATTCCCCAGCTTTGTATATAAGGCAAACTGCAATGCAACGAGGAAAAACCTCTCAATGACATACCAAAAAGAAAAGACATGACCTCGAGGGGGCATGTTTTTTCTTTCCAAAAAGTAAAGGAGACGTGAAAATATGAGTAGTTCAAGACCAATAGATAACCCGAAAGATCCCCGTACAGACGAGAAACCCGTATTTTCAAAAGAGCTGGTGCAGGAAGATCTGAAAGATGAATTCAAAGCAGGCTCCAACTCCGAATGGGCCACTGATTCCCAGGATGAACTCGAAGACTGGATTGAGGAGCAGGGGATACAGTTGCGGTACTAGATTTTTTGTTAAATAAATACAGATATTTATGCCGGGAAAGCTTCTTTGACTTCCCGGCATTTTTTTCATTCATATTTTTTATACACATCTTACGTTTCCAAAGGATGATTGTGAAACACGAATTTTGATCTCGAATTGCAAAACCAAAAATCAAATCAATAAAAATGAATTAAATTTTTGACTTTAAATCGCAAATATTAAAAGCAAATCAATAAAATGAGATTGAAAACTTGATTTAGAATTAGAAAAAGCCCAAACCAATCAATATAATAATCTTAAATGCTTGACTTAGAATTGTAAAGTTCAAAAACAAATCAATACAACAAGCTCAAATACTTGATTCAGAATTGTAAAGTCCAAAAGTAAATCAATACAGCAAGCTTAAATACTTGATTCAAAATTATAAAACTTAAAAATTAGTCAACAAATCTAAATGTCCTGCACTCTTAATACGAAAAGGAGACAGATTCAAAACCTGTCTCCCATGTTCTATCCATTATTCATCCATTATTTATCACTTACGAAAATGAATTTTACGCTTCCATCCATTCCGTCTGCGATTCCAGAGAAGTTCTTGTATTCTTTGGATGCATCCAGAAGTTCGTTTGCCTTATCCAGAAGTGCATCGATGTCCCCGTCAAATACGCTTACCAGTTTTTCAATTCCTTCTTCGTTGAACTGGATCATACCACTGTTCAGTTCAGCTGCTCCGGAATCAAGCTGTTCTACACCAGATACCAATGCGCCTGTGCTGCTCTGGAGAGTACTCAGACCTGTTGACAGAGTTCCGGCTCCGCTGTTGAGCTGGGATGCACCGCTTGCCAGCTGACTTGATCCTGCTGCAAGCTGACCAAGCCCAGATGCAAGACCATTCGTTCCATCAACTCCGGCTAACAGCTGTGCTGTACCACTCTTAAGCTGAAGAACACCGCTATTTACCTGGCTTACAAGTCCATCTTTTCCATTTACGCCTTCATTTAACTCAGTTGCTCCATCTGCAACCTGTTTAATTCCAGCGGCAAGCGCCGGTGTGCCTGCTTTCAATTCTTTCAGTCCTTCATTTACAGCACTTGCAACTGCAACCGCGGATGGATGTTGCTCATCGGTTCCTACATTAACTGCTGTATTCAAGGCAGCCACGTTAGCAGCCAAATTATATCCTCCATGCGCAATATCATCTTTATTAAACGCATCGTCAATACTTTTTGTGCCTTGTTCAAGTATTGCAAGATTGTTTAACGCTTCTTTTACTTTTGGATTTTCCACTTCTATTGTCGTATTTACAGTTGCTTTTCCTTTTTCCATATTTGCATTTTCTATGGTAGCATTATTGATAGTCGCTTCTTGAATAGTTGCATTTTCAATAGTAGCATTTCCTTTTACACTTTGATCGCTTGCGGAAAGAGAATCTATTGCTGTTTGAATAGCCCTTGTTGCCTCTTCATTTCCTTCCACTTTACCCAATGCCTCTTGCAAGCTATCTATCGCTGTTTTATTTTGAATTGCTCCATTATATAATACAGTTGCCGTTCCTGTAGCCGTTCCTGTAGCTGTTCCTATAGCTGTTCCTGTAGCCGTTCCCACAGCATTCGATACATCCATTTTATCGCTACTCACATTCACTTTTTGTTTGCTATTATCTGCCACATCTTTCAGACTACTATATGCTTTTTCAGCTGTACCCTTTAATTCATCTGTTTTACTTGCAACTCCACGAATCACATCATTCAAACTGCTTACACTTTTTCCAATGTTGGCAACACCTACATTTAATCCACTTGCGCCTGTTGCCGCTGCCTGTACTCCATCATTTACACTCTTTGCAGCTACAACCAGACTAGGCTGACCTTCTGCTGCATTCCCCGTATTCAATGCAGCATCTAATGTTGCAACTCCTGTCGTAAGCTTCGGCAGTGCATCATCTGCTGCAAGCTTGCTCTGCATCTCAGACACCCCGAGGTCCAATGCTTTTACTCCCGGAAGGAGAGTTCCGCTTACCTTTGATGACGCTGTCTGTAATCCTGCATTCAGTGTATTTGCTCCGCTCACCAGACTACCAGTTCCGCTAGCCAATGTATTTCCGCCACTTGCCAGCTGATCAATTCCGCTTACCAGTGTTCCTGATGAAGAAAGCAGTGTATCCAGTCCGTCTTTCAACTGTCCGGAACCATCTACAAGTTTGTTTGATGCATCCTGAAGCTCTGCCATAGAATCTTTCAGTTCATCCAGGCTATCAAATTTATCTGCATCTACTTCGTTGAATACTTCATTTGTCGCAACAGTAACAGCTTCTACTTTTTCATAATCTGTCACATCTGCTTCTACCGTAAATGAATCCGGAATGTCCAGATCATCTACTTCGCTGCTTACTGATGTGAGCTGTTCTTTCAACTGTGGAAGTCCCATTCCGATTACGATGTTTCTGTCACCATCTGAGATAACTTTTCCATTATCAACCGTTACATTCGAGAATTTTTCACCATCCATCAGAAGTCCGGTTGCCATCAAAAATGGTGTATATTTTCCGCTGTCAGCACTTGTATTCTGATATTCATAATGGATCTTTAAGTGTCCACTCTTTCCTTCCAGATCATCTGCGCTGACTTTCTTTCCGTCAAGTTCATAAGTAACCTTCATTCCTACAGGAATCTTCTTGGTTGTAGTTCCCTGATAGCAGATGTCCTTCTTATCTCCCTGCCATACCAGTTTACCGTTATTTTCTGAATAGGTCTCGTCGCCTTTTACATTCTTGATGTCTTTCAGATCTGACACATCATCGATGGTTCCAAGACTTGAAATATTTTTCAGCTGATCAGATACTGTCACATCTTTCTGGTTTCCTGCATCATCTACTTTTACATATACAGTCTCATCTTTTGTAGGTGTTCCTGTACTGCTTGTTTTTGTTTCGCTTGTTTTCTTTGTCTCTGTACTTTTATCTTTATTATCTGCCGCCTGTACATTTACAGATGTTCCTGCAACATTTCCAACTACAAGCGATGCCATAAGTGCAAGTGTAACTAATACTCTGTATTCCCTGTTCTTCATAATTAAAAACCTCCTGTAAGCCTCTACTGACTTTCCTGTCGGTATGCTTTTTTCTTTTTGACTACTGGTCATTTTCTAACTCGCACTTACTATAACTCAAAAATGACCACAAGTCAATATTTTTCTATAAAAAAGTTGACTCCGAGTCATTTTAATTTTATAATAAGGATAATTCAAAGGAAAAGAGGAATGAATCATGGGAAAAGTAGATGAAAACAAGCATCAGAAAATGGATGCTCTCTTTCAAAGCGCATACGATTTATTTCTGAATCAGGGGATCGAGAAAACATCAATCAGTGATATAGCAAAAAAGGCCGGAGTTGCGAAGGGAACCTTCTATTTATATTTTGCAGACAAATACGAGATACGCGACCGGCTGATTGCACGGACAGCCAGCCGGCTTTTCCAGAGAGCGCATAAAGCCCTGGAGACAGCCGACATTCCTGAATTCGAAGATAAGATTATTTTTATTGTAGATTATGTGTTAAATGCGATGCAAAAGAACAAACTGATTCTGAGATTTATCTCTAAGAATCTCAGCTGGGGAATCTTCCGCCAGGCAATCACCAATAACGCGCAGGATGATTCCGGCGATATTCTTGCTTATTTCAGGAATATCCTGACCGATCATCCTACCATTCATTTTCGCGCGCCGGAGACCATGCTCTTTCTGATCATTGAGCTCGCAAGTTCAACTTCATACAGCACGATTCTGGACAATGATCCGATGTCATTTGAGGAGTTAAAGCCTTACCTCAATGAAAGCATCCGTGCGATCATCCGTAACCACATCATTGAAGATGCATCAGAAACTCAAGTGAACTGATCTACTAATATTTTTGACAGGGAAAATCATCCTTACACCGTCCATTGCAGGCAATCCTGTTTCCGGCGGTTAAAAAAGAGCAAAAAAGTCCCGTTAAGAAGCCAGATTCAATATCCGGCAGCTTAACAGGACTTTTTCTATATCTTCTTTTCCAGCCAGATTTACTTCTGGCAATTTTCTGCAACTTCCAAAGCCTTAACGCTCCTCATTTTTTCGCATTTTCAGCTTCAGCATTGCTGTGACTTTTTTTGCATCAAGCTCTGTCACATTATTTTCGCCGAGCACATCCGTCTCAACGCCCTCTTCACTTTTATTGATATCCAGAATTCCACCCAGATGTTCATTCTCTACTACGAACTGTCCAACCATACCGCTGAATTTCAGCCCTGTGACCGGGATTCCCCTGATTTCCATCTGCTCTGCCATATTTGCAAAGTCCACATCACTGTTGCCCCACCCATCCGTTGAAAGAATGGCTCCATCTGCGCGCATGGCTTCTGCCCACACTGCCGCACGGGTTCCCACAAGTAGCTTATCTGTATTATCATCCGGGGTTCCAACAATCATAATTCCCATCAGATCCAGGTCTTCATCTGATGATACAACATCAAGAAGCGGATCCCTGAAATGGTGTAGTGATGTTTCCTTTGTCGATGGTCCAATTCCCATAATCGCACCTCCTACTGCATAGAACGGATGATTCCGTCCCGATATTCATTTGGTGTTACGATCACCGGCATATTTCCCATATCAATGATCGAGCGTCCATTTTCAGTTCCCGAAGGCTCTTCTGCAAACAGCGAAGTGTCATACATTGCGCCCTGTCCGGCAACCTGCTTCACGATCAGGACACGCTTTTTGCCCGGGCGGACCACATCATGATATTCGTGTCTCTCTGTGCAGAGATCGCCCCTGAACTTCTTCATCTGCTCGCGGAAAATCTGTATAAATTCGTCACAGGCATGGTGCGCTGCAAGCACGCCTTCTCTTTCCTGCCCCATTCCCGGCTTCAGGACCACATCAAACGACACAATATAGTCGCCTTCTCCCGGAGTACCTGCCCGGTTCAGATACAGCATCTCTTTCAGATTACCTTCACTGGATCCGAACTCATGTGCCTGCTTTCCGTTTTCATCTACACCGGTAAGGATCACATAGACACCGGTGAGTGTATGCGTGATCCCGTCCCCGATCTTCCCAAGTACCTTTGTTGATATCGGAATGATATCCATCATCGTATTGGTATATCGGTCATGTTCTCCCGGCTTTATGATCTGTACATCCAGTTTAGAAAGCTGTGGATATTTCGGTAAAATATCATCCAGGATTTTCTTCTCGATCATCATTTTCCCGGATGCTGTCACTTTGTTTTCTTCGCCTTCTTCCACATCAGTAATATGGAAGGCTTTGATCACAAGCCGGCGCAGATCTATTTCTTTCTCCATATATCATCCTCAATTCTAAATTGAACAAAAATGTGTCCTGGCACATTCCCGACATGTAATGCCTTTTATTTAACAGGAAGTTCCATCAAAATATCCAGTTAAATAAAAAGGACATCCCCGGCACAAACCAGGGCTTTCGCCCCAATCCTGCCGGGGATGTCCCCTTCTAGCCAGTCTTTTGCCTTATTCGGCAATTTTCACTTCGTAAGCGGATAATCGCAATCCGCTTCACTACCTGTTCATAATCAAACAACTGCTTCGCAGTGGATTTGATTATACTTTCGCTACATATTCGAACGGAAGCGGAACAACTTTTCCCGGAGTATCCAGCTTCACAAGCTGTTCCAGAGTTGCTTTTACGATGCCAGTCTGCATCTCAACATTGTGTGGTTCACCAGCGTTAGCTCCCATAGGAACACGCGGAGCAACCGCACGTGGGGTACCGGTCTGACGTACAACCGGTGGAAGCGCAGCAATAATAATTGTAGGAATTCCTGCGGCTTCAATCGCTCTCTGCACCAGAACTGCAGAGCGGTGGCAGGTACCTCAACCAGCGGTCAGGATAACTGCATCTACCCCTTCTTCAACGAACATCTTTGCAATGGCCGGACCAGTTTCATGTTTGAATTTCTCCTGGTTTCCACCACCACCCATGAATCCGGCATGTACCGGTGCACAAGCTTTGATAAATCCTTCTTTTGCAAGTTCATGGATACGGTCAATCGGGAACATACAGTTGATATCTTTGTTTACATCACTGTTATCATATCCACCGTGAGATACCATTAATTCATCTGACGGCATTTTATCTGTTATTTTTCTCCAGGTAAAGTCACCGGCAAGGTTGAATCTCTTCTGTTCCTTGTGGTGTACACCTGCTGCTGTAGCGAGGGCAATTGTCATATCCTTCAGTTCCTTTTTCACCGGAGCCCATACTGGCGGCGGAGTTACCGGAACGAAGATTTCTGACTGAAGTCCTTTAACAACGGTCAAACTCATGTCTATTTCCTCCTGATATAATTACACTTCATCTTTTTTATGAGACTTCATTTCTTCCTGACGTCTCTGGTATGTCTGCAGGTTACTAACATATTTTTCATTGGCGTCCGGACCAAGCTGTTCAACAAAACTCATATTCCATCCAACTTCCTGTCCTACCACTAATGGATAATCCGTAATCAGCATTCTCATCGGGATCTTCAGGTAACCCAGTCTTCCCTTTAAGTCGATTCCAACACATCCATCATGGATTTCTACGATTACGCCTTCCATATAAATGATCTTATCGCCATATTTCATAGTCATTCACCTTAATCGTATTTTTCTTTTCTCTTCTGGCTCATTGGCAGTGACTGCTCGTTTTTAACCAGTTCGATTGTTCTGTCCATAGTTTTTGAAATCAGTTCAATGTTGTTTGCTTTTACATTCGGATTCCATTTTCTTTCTGCCTTCTTAACTTCTTCTCCAGCCATTCCTGCTTTCAGCATAGCAAGTGCACGAATTGCTTCTTCCTGGCAAAGAGTGTTGCATGCAAGGACTTCGTTTTCGATTCCAGATTCAGATTTGTTGTTATCTACCATGTACTGCATGTATTTGTTTCCAACTACAAGTGCTCCCTGTACTGCGCAGAATGAAAGACCAACAACCGGAATTCCTCTCATACCAATCTGTTCAATATGGCTTGCGAAATCGATGTGGTTGTTACCAAATCCTTCAGTTGTAACGAATGCACCGTCAACATCAAGAGCTTCTACCATCATACCAACACGTTTTGATACATAGAATTTTTCTGTATTGATCTGTGGGCTACCAACAAAGATAACGCCGCAAAGGTCAATTTCTTCATCATGAAGAGTTTCAAGAACCAGTGGTTCTCTCCAGTAATGTCTTGACATTTCTTTTGATGCAGGTCCGATACAGGTAAGTGCATGGATACATCCATCAAGTACTTCCAGTGGAGATGCCATGATCGGTACGTTTCCAAGGTCAACGTTCGGTCTTGCACCAAGTACTCCGACTGGTTCCATAGGAAGAATCAGGTTATCATGCATAGCGCCCTGTCCCATGATTTCTTTTACGATAACGACTTTCTTTTTACCAGGTCTTCTTACCTGATTGAATGTCTCTGTATCTACTACAAGGCTTTCGTCTTCTACTTTCTTCAGAGCTTCACGGATTTCCTGAGTAATAACATCTGTTGCAGAATGTGCTGCAAGCGGGCCAGGTCTTTCCATGTTGGTTCCTGCTTCGATGATAACTTCTGTCTTAATGAAGATTTCACCTTTATCAGGAGCTCCCGGACGTCCCCACATGATATTTTCATCCAGGTATCCTTCGGAAGAACCGAATTCACCGATCTGAACACCATTGTCGTCTGTTCCGGTAACCATCATGATAACGCCATCAAGTACTCTTGTTGTACCTGTACCGATTTCGTCTTCGCCCTCTTTTGTAGCGATCGGCTGTACGTCCATGATTGTATTAGAATAAGTATGGTACTGATCCGGTGTAATGATATCAATCTTTAACTGATGAACCAGTTCCTGTGAAGCAACTGCTTCTTCTTCAATTCCTTCTCGGATGTAAAGAGTTGTTCCTTCGATCTTTGTCTCCGGTCCACGCTTTACTTCTGTAATTTTATAATGCTTTCTGGTAACGCTTCTTACGACTTTCGGTTCCAGCTCTTTTGTCGGTGCTGCGCCTGAAACCACGCCTGCCGGTAATTCTACCTCTGCCGGTACTTCCGCTACTGCAACACCGTTATTAAAACCCATCGGCATTTCGATATCGATATCTTTGCCTTCTCCAATGTGGATTTTTAACACGCCGCCAACTTTCTGTACACTTGCTGTAGGATTTGCAGTAACTGCTGGTGCTTCTTCTTTCACTTCTTCTTTTGCTTCTTCAGCCGGTGCTTCCTCTGCTGCAGGTGCTTTTGCGCCTTCAACAAGATCAGCTGTAAGTGGTGTAAGAGAATCGCAGGTCTTAACAAGCTTTGCTCCAAGTACCTGTTCGATTGTAAGTGTTCCATCAAGTTTCAGAAGTCCTGAATCTACCAGATCATCAAAGATAGCCGGATCTTCAAGGTTTGCAGCCTGGATTGTAATGCCGCCTTCTGCTCTACAGCATAATACTGCAGGATCTTTTGCATGTTCTTTTGCGGTTTCCGCTGTAATTGACATAATAATTTCCTCCTTGTTAATTTAACAATCATTCAATTAACTATTTATACACTCACCGAAGTGAGGTATCAACTTATCTATTTACCTTCCGGTAACTGTTCTACCTGCTTTGAAACGCGCAGATATCTGTAAAGTGGATGTCCGATCGTACGCATGACATGGTCTGTCTGGTGGAATACCTTAAGCCCCATCTTCGGTGCTGATCCCATGACTGTATTCGAACAGTCTGAGCAGTTACCAATAATAATGTACTCACATCCATCCTTCTTGAACTGGATATTATTCTTAGCCTGTCCAGGACAGTTTCCAGGTCTCTCGCATTTAAGCGGAGCTCCCGGTTTGTTTTCAATTGCCTGTTTACATCTGGCTACTGATTTCACTACACCATTCATCTTCTGGCAAATATCTCTCATACGTTCTTCGCTACCACCGCAGGCACATACCAAAAGACCTACGCTTGCACCATGAAGATCCGGGAAATCAATTGTAACAATGATTCCACCGGTTGTCTTTGTAATCGGTGCATCCTCTGTAGTAGCACGTCCGGTAAATGGACCACCCATGATGATTTCCCCATATACACCATCAATACCGCCGGCACGTTCGATCATTTCCCCAACGCTTGTGCCGACCGGTACATCCATAAATACATGTGGCTCATTACCGCCATTGATCTTACCGATAACAGTAAGGTTCTTAGAAAAGCATGGCTTTCTCTCTTCAATTGCTTCCGCAACTCTTGCAAGAGTTTCTACATTACAGACAATCGCATTTGCTGCTGACGGAAGCTGTGTTGTATTCAGTTCGATTCCAAGACATTCTCTTACAACCGCACGTTCTTCTCCCATCGGATAAATATCTGGAAGTAAGTGGATCGTGATCGCCTCTTCATCTTTTAATGCTTCGCGCAGTGCATTTACTGCTTTTTCATTTTTCTTCTTAATTGCAAAAATAGCTTTTGATGCATTGGAAATCTCCATGCAGTGTTTAACTCCGCGGATAACTTTCGCACAGTCATCTTCCAGCTGCTGAATGTTATGACGAAGTCCCGGCTCACACTCCGCTGCATTTACAAGGATATATCCCCCCTGCAGATCTGTTCCGAGTTTTACACCTGTCGGGAATCCGGCGCCGCCCATTCCGACAACACCTGCCGCTTTTACCATATCAAGCTTGCTGCCTTCCGGAATCTTTACATATTCATCCTTCTGTTCTTCATCCGGCTTGATGATGATACGGTCTTCCAGTACGTCTTCTACCACACCATATGCACTTGAAAAAATATTAGCTCCAAGACCTGTCGGTGTTGCAATCAGAGTCCCTTTTTCTACTCTGTCTCCGGCTTTTACAACCGGTGCACAAGGAGCTCCTACATGCTGACGCAGCAAAATCTGTAAGTTTGCCATGTCTCTTCTCTTCCTTTCTCCTCTACGTCGAAATCTATATCTTATCTTGTCCTACGCGTATTTGACTATAGTTTAACAAATAGATATATCTTTTTCAATAGCATTTATAGATTTTCACTCTTCATGTTGGACTCAATACTAGAATCTAGTCTAGTGATTGATCTGTACTATAGTCTATATGATTTTACTTGAAAATTCAATATCTTTTTTATATATAATCTATTTATTTTTTTCATCGGTTCTGTATGATTTTTACAGATTGTCTATTTCTTCTCATTTTACTTATTCATATTATCTATAAGTATTCTATTCAACAGGATCTACGTCAAAAAAAGAAAAGCCACCGTACTATTTCCCCTAAAACAATACAGCAGCTTTTCTCTTTATCTTTTTAAGGCTTTCGCCCAAAAACCTCTCTTTTTGGCGAGGGCATGTGGGAATCGAACCCACCCAGGACGCTCCTAACGCCCCACACTGGTTTTGAAGACCAGGAGACACACCAGTTATCCATCTACCCCCATATATTGATTATTTCAATCAAGCTTATTCATTATAGCAAATTACCATTGACTTTTCAAGTGTTTTCGTACATAATATTTTTAAAGAAAACTGAACTGCATACTAGACTCTGGTCTGGTCTTTCAACTAAGGAGGAATATTAAAAATGGAAATCAATCCAAAACTGAATCTTGACGCATTTGAGGCATCTTTCCATGCGATCGACACACATACAGTTGGGGAATTTACAAGAATCATTACATCAGGTTTCCCGAAGCTTGAAGGGAATACAATGATCGAACGTAAGAACTTTCTCGCAGAGCATTACGACAAATACCGTCAGGCTCTGATGTTTGAACCACGTGGACATCATGATATGTTTGGTGCTCTTCTGACAGATCCGATCCACCCGGAAGCTGATTTTGGTGTGATCTTCATGGACACCGGAGAATATCTGAATATGTGCGGCCACGGAACAATCGGTTCAGTTACAGCAATCATTGAAACAGGACTTGTCCCTGCCGTAGAGCCTTATACAGAAGTTGTTCTGGATGCTCCTGCAGGAATTATCCGTACCAAAGCAGAAGTCAAAAACGGAAAGGTACTTAATGTAACACTTACTAATGTACCGGCTTTCCTTTACAAAGAAAATCTCACCACAGAAGTTGATGGCAGAGAAGTTCACTATGATATTTCTTTCGGCGGAAGCTTCTTCGCACTTGTTGATATCGAACAGTTCGGATGGCACGTAGATCCACAGTCAATCCCACAGCTTACCGATTTCGGTATGAAGCTGATCGAAAAGGTCAATGCCGAAGTAGAGATCCAGCATCCGGAACTTGATATCACAACTGTCGACCTCGCAGAGCTTTACTGCTCTACCGATACTCCTGGATGTGACAAACGTAATGTCGTTATCTTCGGAGATCATATGGCTGACCGTTCTCCTTGCGGAACCGGAACCAGCGCAAAGCTCGCCACTCTTTACAAAAAAGGTGAGATCAAAATCGGACAGCCTTTCGTATACGAAAGCTTTATCGGCTCTCAGTTCAAAGGCGTAATCTTAGACACTACAAAGGTTGCCGACTATGATGCCGTTATTCCGCAGATTACCGGAAGTGCTTATCTGACAGGGGAAGCTACTTATGTGATCGATCCAGATGATCCGTTAAAATATGGTTTCAAAGTAGGCCGTTAAGTCGAAATCTTTCAGAAGACAGAGCTATGTATATGGTTTTGTCTTCTTTTTTTGTAAACAAATTACTTTCTTGTTATTTCATGCCCATTCTGCTATAATAAAAAAAGATTACTATTTTCAAAGGAGGGGAATTTTCATGCCAAAGAAAAGAAGTTCCACCAAAAGCCGTATCATAAAAGCCGCGTGGAATCTATTCTACAAGCATGGTTATGAACAGACTACCGTTGATGAGATCATCTCGGCTTCTAAGACCTCAAAAGGAACCTTTTACCACTATTTCAAAGGAAAAGAAGCTCTTCTCAACACACTTTCTTATCTGTTTGACGAAAAGTATGAAGAGCTTGCAGGAATCGTAGATCCGGATCTTTCTGCTTATGACAAGCTGTTATTTTTTAACCATGAACTATTTCATATGATTGAGACCAGTGTCGATGTCGGGCTTTTAGCCTCCCTCTACTCGTCCCAGCTGATCACCAAGGATAAGCGCTCCCTTCTTGAAAACGATCGTTACTATTTCGTGTGGCTGACTGAGACAATCAGCACTGCACTGAAAAATGGAGAATTCAACGCCACCAGTACTGCCGATGAACTTCTGAAGATTTACGCAATGTACGAACGTGCTGTTCTTTATGACTGGGCATTATGCAAAGGCAAATATTCTCTCACCGCATACAGCGACAAGCTTCTCCCACATGTACTTGACCAGTTTGTAGAAGGTTTTTAATTCTGTCATTTTTTCATTGACAGTATGGACACCAGTCTGCACATGGATCATCGCATACATAAAAAGACCAGAACTCACCCCACTACAAGGGCATTCTGGTCTTTTTCTTTTCACTGCCGCACTTTTTCCTTAAGCACTGCACTCTATTCTTCAATCAGGAAGCTTTCCTGTTCGATTCCCTTTCCGGTCTCAAGAAGCTTTTCTTTTAACTCCTCCAAAAGCGGAACATTTACCTTTTCCAGCTTTTCCATCGTCTCTTTCGAGATCGTTTTCGCATATTCTTCGTATTTCTCATAAGTTTCCACATCCATCTGCAATGGCTTTATTCCCGGAAAAATATGCTTCTGGATATATTCAAAAATCCGGATTCCACCGTAATCCATATCTCCGCTGTGGAATACTTCCACGTCTTTTCCCTCGATCACTCTCTGCAGCTTCTTCAGAAATTCTCTTTCAAGTGGTGAAAAATATCCATGACTGTAGATATAAAGGATCTCCGGATCATATTCCATTGCAAGGTAATTCGTCTTATTCTCGATCGTCACGATTTTTTTCAGTGCCGGCTGCTCTACCTCAACCATTGCATGCTTGACTGTCTGGCTGTTCAGCACAACTCCATATGTAAAATCGGAAAGATCCACTCTTTTTGCTTCTGATCCCTTCCAGATCTTCAGTTTAAGCGGTCCTTTCACTGCCAGCTCCTGGGAATTTTCTTCAATCAGCAGCTGCTCCAGAACCGTCTGGATATCCATATCTGCCGTAATCTCCGGGCAATATCTTCTTGCAGCCGTCACCACATTTCGTTCCATCTCCCGCTCGAAGATCTTACTGTCCTTCAGATAGCGTTTACTGAAAATCCGCTTCATCATCGGTTCTTCCAGAGAATCCAGTCCCCGGTAACAGTCCAGATATTTTTCCAGCTTCTCTATATTTTTCGGCAGATCACCTTCTGCGATCCGCTCTTTCAGCTTTTCCAGATAATTCTCGATCCATTCTTTCTGGAAGCCTTCCGAAAGCTCCTGGTCAATCTTACGTATATAATAATTTACCTTCGCCTGCTTCGGCCAGTATTCTTCTCCACTTTCGCTGTCTGCAAGACGGTAAAAATCCGGAAGATGCTCCACCTGATATGCCACAAGCTCTACATCACTGTCCGGAACAACCCATTTTTTCACAGTCAGAAGTCCTGCTCTTTCCAGGCGCTGCACCTCTTCGATCAACTCTTCTTTCCCACAGGCATCATAATCCTCCTGTGTGATCCGAAGAGTCCTCCCTCCAGCCGCTCCTTCCCGCCAGTCTCGGCTGCTGTTCTCACATCTTTCTATAATCCTGTCTACCAGATACATTTTCTATCACCCCTGTTCTTCCTCATCCGCAAGCTGTGCGAACTCGGTTTTTTCAAATTCCTGAATTGATATATGCCGTTTATTCGGGTTGGCATATACAAAGGTTTTATCAACATTTTCCAGATAATTCTGAATCTTATCATTTGTGGCACTGATGATTGCCTGGAAACCAAGTCCACGGATCAGCGCAATACAGCTTGCCACCTTCTCGGCATCCATTTTTGAAAATGCCTCATCCAGAACGACCAGTCTGAGCGTCGGATTCCTGTGGATTTTCGGGGAAAGATTGATCCTGTAAACCTGTGCAAAGCTTGCAAGAAGTGCAACATAAAGAGGATTCTGTCCTTCTCCTCCGGAATTCTTGCGGATCATCTTGCCAAGACCGATTTTCATATCTTCCTCACCCTGGACGATCTGCTGCATATCAAACGAAAGATAAGTACGGTAATCCGCGTACTTGTCCATATTTTTCTTCGCCTCTTCCAGTTCCTCATGGGTAGCATTTTCCGGTGGGATAAAGATGCCGATCAGTTCATTCATCATATCACCGTAGTTTTCTTCATGCTCCATCGTGAACAGATTCATCTGGTTCTCAATAGAACCTGAAAGCTGTGCCGGATTGATCTGCAGGGTATCGTCCATAAACATCTTATAGTACTTTCCGTCTGCACCCTTATTCTTCGTGATCACAAACTGGTACTTATCTTTTCCGAAATCCAGCCGGCTGATGATCCGGTTCAGCTCATCTCTTCTCTGGTAAGCCTCACGGATCGCACTGCGGATTTTGAAAACGAAGTCATCCTTGAAGTGCTCGACCGCTGCCTTTGCCTGTTCATTCGCTGCCTGCCGGTAGGTTTCCAGATCGTCACATGACAGGTTTTCCAGAAGCTCCTGATAAACCTTATTATCTTCTTCTACCACTGAAAAATTACGCTGCGTATATTTTTTGGTATAAGCACTGCGGGCTGCCACCAGCTCCTGATAGATCTCTTCTTTTTTCTTTCCAAGCTGCTGCAGCTGCCTTGTACTTGCCTCTTTCAAATAAATATAGTTCCTGCTTTTCTGTGCTTCCAGATACTCTTCAAACTGCTTCTCAAACCCTTCGTTTTCCTGAAATTCTTTCTGGATTCCCGTAAGTGCAGATTCAGACTCTGTAATGCTGTTCTTGAATTTTTCAATCTCTTCTCCGTTTTTCCAGATTTCTTTCTCTGTCTTCGTGATCTCTCTCTGCATTGCATCCCGTCTGTCCTGCACTTCTTTCATCTGTGCTTCCAGGATATCAACAGATTCTGCACGTAGCTTCTGAAGCTTTTCAAGCAAATCCTTTTTACGGTTTTCTTTTTCCTTTATTGCTTTTGCATCCAGGATCTGGCTGATATAATCCTCTGTCGGGAGCGGCATTGCCTCCAGTTCCAGAAGCTTCTTCGCCTCTTCCACAAGTGCCGCAAGCGGTAGTCTCTTCTCCTGAAGCTGCTCGCAGTACTTTTGAAGCTGCCGGATCCTCTGCCGGAGACTGATCTCGCCGATATAAGCACGTCTGGTGTAATTTTCCGGATTGATGTGCTGCAGACGATAGCTGTGATAAAGCATACAGTCTGGTGTCACACCGATCCTGCATTCCCGGAGTTCCTCAATACTCTCACATTTCATAACGTTTCCAAGGAAGAAATTGATGTAAGACTGCACGTATTTTTCTTTTGCTTTTACTTCTTCTGCAAGAGCTCCCTGACGGACGATGTGCTCTTCTTCCATTACTTTTTCCGTATCCAGAATTGCAGCACGGAAGAATTTCTTCTTATCCATCTCCTGATAAATATCCATTGCCGCTTTCGCGTATTTTGGCTCTACGATCAGCAGAAGCTTATTATTTCCCATATAGCCTTCCACTGCATTGTGCCATCTTTCATCCCGGATCTCCAGAAGGTCTGCAAGGATCTGTACAGAAACAAATTTTCCACAATCCTCCTGCAGCCGGTTCTGCAATTCCAGTCTCGCCTCTTCCAGTTCTTTTGGATATGCTTTTCTCCCCTGTTTCAGCTCTTTTAACTCTTCTTTGGCTTCCCGTTCTTCTTTTTTGATCTGACGAAGCGTACTGTCCGTATCCCGGCGCTCTTCTTCAATCTCTGCACGCATCTGCGTAATATTTTCTTTGAGCCTTGTAAGCTCACCTTCCGAAATCGTACCGGCTTCAAATTTATCAATATCCCAGATTGTCTGGTTGGAAGTAATCTCCTGTTCTTTCCATTCCTTAAGTCTCTGCGCAGTCTTTGTCAGACTCGCCCTGCTTTTTCCGAGATGCTCCAACGTTTCATTTAAACCTGCAAGTTCTGCTTCCAGTGCTTTATAACCACTGTTATTCAGACGAAGCAGCAACTCCTCATGTTCCTTTTGCAGCTCCCCGCTCTGACGCACCAGTTCTGCTTTCGCATGCTCCTGTACCTTGATGCCTTCTTCTCTGGTTCTGATCTTATCATGGAGTCCCTGGATATCTGCCTGCAGCCGGAGCATTTCCAGACGGGTAAGTCGGTACTCACATTCCCTGCTTTTTTCCCTTTTTTCATCAAAATCCTGATAGATTCCATCGATCTTCTTCAGATCCTCAATCTCTTCCATCGTTGACTCGATCTTGCTGCGCATTCTTCCATACTGCATGATACTTTCTTTCAGATCCTCGATCTGGATATCCTGTTCCATGCAGATATATTCTTTTACAAATTCTTCCAGCTTGATATTCATCCGAAACGGGATTGCCCGCTTAAAAAGACGTGGGAACTTTTCTTTATCCAGTCCGCCCAGATACACATCATAAAGCTGACGTCGGAAACGCTCATTGCTTGGTCCGCAGTAGAATGCCTCTTCCCCAAAGGTACGCTGCAGATATTCTCTTATTTCCACAGTAGAAAGACATCTCTTTTCCCCACGGTAAGCATTTTCAAGCAGACCACTCCTGTGCCAGAAGAACAGGCGGCTTATCTCATTCGTCGCCGTCTCCACGTCAAATACAACTCCCACACACTGTTTTTCATGGGTTCTTGTCTGCTCCAGCTCGATCACGATCGTACTGGAAAAATTCTTGTTCCGCAGATACTGGGACTCATTATTTTCACTGATGTTCACCATTCCGCGCAGATACTCGATCAGAGTACGGTCCGAATCATCCGCTGCTGCCTTGTTGAAAAATCCACGCCCATCCGTGTTGGCATAGAGCACAATCTGAATTGCATCGATAACCGTTGATTTTCCACTTCCGGAATGCCCGGTGAAAAAGTTGATCCCTTCGCTCAAAGTCAGTATTTTTCTGTCTATATAATGCCAGTTGTTCAGGCAGATTTTTGAAATCGCCCAGAACGGCTGCCTGTTATCCAATGTCTCCAAGAGTCTCCTCCTCTTCTTCCCGGCTGTTTCCGAATGATTCCAGAACTTCTCTCACCGCATCTCCCTGCAATACTGCATGGATACACGGATAGATCAGAAGTCTTGTACTTTCATTTAACTCTTCCAGTAGATCCAGCGGCTCGATCAGCTGGTATTTTTTCAGCATGGCAATGGTCCTTTTCATCTCTGTCGGTGACGGGATACTGCGAAGCACACGAAAATCTCCTGCTTTTCCGTTGAGTGCCCCAAGCGTTGTCACGATCTGACTACTTGACGAAACCGATGCCATCTGTTCATCATAAATCAGCTTCAGTAATAAGATGTAAATCGTTGCAAGACGCGGAAGCTTTTCTCCCCAGATCATTTCATCCTGAATGTAGATCAGTCCCAGGTGTACGTTCTCACATAATGTGATCCCGGCGATCTGAAAATACATTTTCAGAAAATCAATGTGCTTTTCACAGATGCGGTACTCTCGCTGATACTTAAGTCTGCCCGCACGCTTGTCGAACTTCCTCTCCAGAAGGAACGTCTGTCTGTAGAGAAGCCGGATCACATCTGTCAGGTCTTCCTGTTCTTCCTGCGTAAGCTGCTCAAAATATTCTATCATCCATTCTCTCCAATTTCCGTATACTTTTTATAAATGCCTTCTTACAAACTTCAGTGCCGGATAACGGTATCCGTTCTTTTCAACCGTTTCCGCATCCTCTTCCAGCGCTTTGTATTTGCTGTTCTTACGGGTACTGAGGTCGTATGCAAGAATCAGCTTTTCAAAATCATCCTCTGATGTAAGGGAAAGCTTTTCCGTATCCAGCACATCTTTCTCCATATGTTCTTCGATAAATTCTTCAATCTGCTTTTTGCTGAATCTGAGCTTGATCCGGTTCAGCCGGAGCACATCTTCTCTGTCCAGATCATCTACTTCCTCTTCTTGTGCCATCTTGCTGACAAAATCCTTCCGGCTTCTTCTTCGCTTATAAAGAGATTTTTCTGACAGGATTTCGGTCAAAGACAGATTCATCTTCTCTCCCGTCTTTTGAATGACCTCTTCATAGTCATTCTCTGACATCCGGTTCAGGAGCTGAATCACCAGTCCCTTCGTGTCGCTCTCTCCGCTCAGAAGATAATTCAGCCTTGTCACCGTCGCACGCACATATTTGCTGTGCTCCTTATCCATATTGGAAATGCGGTGCTCGATATCATCAAAGCCTCTCTCGATCATATCCAGAAGCTCCAGAACGTCTTCTCCCGTATCTCCGGTTGCCCTGGCGCGCTCACGGATCTTCTCGATCCATTCCTCATCATCACGCATCTGACGCAGGCATTCTTTGATATCTGTCTTATAGATATAAAAATTATCCGAAGTCTTCAGGATATGGTATTTTTTCCGGACAATCTCTTCCACATATCCGTCCAGATGCTCCTTCAGAAGATCTCCGTAAAACTGCTGTTCCAGAAGCCTTGCAAAGAACTTGTCCATATTGTGCAGCATATCCTGCAATGCCTTATTAAGTCTTCGGGTATTGACAAGCGCTGTCCGGAGCATATTCATGTTCACTCTTGGATCATTCCTGAACGAAAACAGCGTTGCATACACATTCTGGATATAGATCTCTGTCTCCTCCAGATCCTCCGAGGAAAGCCGCTCAAACGCATCAACAAAGACTGCCGCATAATCCGGAATCACGATGTTCGTCACCAATGTATTATAATCTTCAATTTTCTTCAGCCATCCTTTTCGGATCAGCCAGTTCAGAATCCTTGCTGACGGGGTTTCCAGCATATCAAACTCGGTCTCATCTTCCTCCCGTTTAAGTTCGATCTGCTTCTTCATATACAGGTCACGAAGCACCTGAATACAGACCTCCCTGGTCAGGAAATAATTGCTGTACTGGTATTCTTCATTGATCGCCATCAAAGCTTCAATGTATGTCTCTCTGTTCACAGACCGGAACAGACTCCAGAAACTCTCCGGAATTTCAAAACGTAACTGCATGCTTTGCCTTTCTGTAAATCCATAAATTTTTCCATTATCTATAAGTATACCATATTCTACCCTTTAAATGGGAAAAACATTGTAAAAAGGCATTACGAATAGAATGTGCCTTGGCACATTCTTGCGCCGAGCACAGTCGCTTGCGATATCCTTCTTCTTCGTGCGAGTGCGCATCCCTGGCACGTAGTGCCTTTTGGCTAACAGGAAATTCCTTTGGAATTTCCTGTTAGCCAAAAAAGTGCTGCAAAACCGATCACTCTCATCGGCTTGCAGCACTTCTCCATAACGAGACCAAATATCTGGCAGAATATTTGATTATTATTTTAATTAAGCAAGTATGGGTTCCATATTTTTCAGTATGACTATTTGATAAAGCCTACCTGTTTACTGATAATTTCATACTGTTCGTCTTTTCTCTTATTGTAGACTACTTTTCTTTCTTCAAAGAGGTTGTTTCCTTCTGTATCGATGGATACGATCAGCGGTCCAAACTCTTTTACGCGGCAGTTCCAGAGAGTTTCCGGCATTCCGAGATCTCTCCACTCAGCTCTTACGATCTCTTCAACCTCTGTTGCTGCTACTACGGCATTACCAGCCGGGAATACACAGTGGATTGCTCCGAACTCTTTACATGCACGTTCGGTGTTTTCTTTCATTCCACCTTTTCCGATGATCACACGTACACCAGATTTCTGTACGAATTCATATTCGAATTTTTCCATACGCATACTGGTTGTCGGTCCTACGGAAACCATCTCGAATTTATCATTTTCCAGTGGACGGATGATCGGTCCTGCATGGAAAATTGCGTTGTTTCTAACATCTACAGGAAGTTCTCTTCCTTCTTCTACCAGACGACGATGCGCAACGTCACGGCATGTTGTCATACTTCCGTTCAGGTAAATGATGTCTCCGACTTTAATGTCTTTTAAATCCTCTGCTGAAATTGGTGTTGTTAAAATTTTCTTTCCATCTTTTACTTCTACCATTATAATTCCACCCCCGAATGTGTTGTGATTGTGTAATTAAGGTCCTTATCAAATACAATGTGTCCTCTTCTGTGGCTCCAGCATCCTACGTTTACAGCTACACCGATTGCAGATGGATGACGTGCTGTATTTTCGATGTTAACACCCATTACAGAGTATTTTCCACCCATTCCCTGTGGTCCAAGGCCGATTGCGTTGATTCCGTCTTCCAGAAGGGTTTCCATCTTTGCAGCTCTTTCGTTGTCATTGTGAGAGCCGATCGGACGCATCAGAGCTTTCTTTGAAAGCAGGGCTGCTGTTTCTACAGAAGTTGCTACACCTACACCTACAAGAAGCGGAGGACATGCATTTAGTCCGTAGCTTGTCATAACATCGAGAACGAATTTTGTTACACCTTCATATCCTTCACCTGGCATCAGAACCATAGCTTTTCCCGGAAGTGTACATCCGCCACCTGCCATGTATGTGTAGATCTCACATTTGTCAGAGTTCGGAACGATATCCCAGAATACGGTCGGTGTTCCTTTTCCTACATTCTTTCCTGTGTTATATTCGTCGAATGTCTCAACGCTGTTGTGACGAAGCGGTGCTTCGAATGTAGCCTTTACAACTGCTTCTTTCAGTAATGCTTCCAGATCATCGATCAGTGGGAATTTTGTTCCACATTTTACCCAGAACTGAAGGACACCTGTATCCTGGCAGCTTGGTCTGTTAAGCGCTACTGCAAGTTCCTGATTACGGAACATGGTGTCATAGATTGTCTTAGACAGCGGACTGTCCTCTTTCTCTCTGAGTTCCTGAAGTTTTGCGATGACATCATCCGGAAGTTTTTTGGCAACGTGTGCAATGAACTTTGCCATGTAATCTGTAAGCTGTGTTACCTGTTCTTCTCTTGACATTTTAAAATCCTCCTCTTTTTATATTGCATTTAATTTGATTACTTTGTTATCCCTTCTTACGGGAAGAATGGATAGAATATCGGAAGTAAGATCATACTTACTACGGTGGATACCAGAATCAGCGGCACACCTGCTTTTGCATAATCTTTAAATGTATATCCTCCGGCTGTGACAACCATTGTGTTCGCCGGCATTCCGATCGGTGTTGCGTATGCGCAGGATCCTCCGATGACACATGCCATAAGTACTGCGCTTGGGTCTGCTCCCATTCCCTGTGCGATTGACACAGCGATTGGTGCCATAAGTGCTGTTGTTGCTGTATTTGACATAAAATTGGTAAGTACACAGCACAGCATGAAAATTACAAATGTAAGTACATAAGGTGACGGGTTCTTTCCAAGAAGTCCGATTACTTTATCCGCGATCAGCTCACCTGCTCCTGTCGAATCAAGTGCTGCTGCAAGGGAAAGGGTTCCACCGAACAGGAAGATCGTCTTCAGATCGATGGAAAGAAGTGCATCTTTCTCACTGATAACTCCTGTAAGGATCAGGGCGATTGCTCCGACACATCCTGTCACACAAAGCTTGATTCCGATCTGTTCTTCAAAGATCATTCCGAGAAGTGTAAGAATCAAAATAACCAGGGAAAGTGTCTGTTTCCACTTTGGCACATTGCTGAAATCCTGTACCTCATCATAAATGCTGTCTCCGGCTGCATCTGTCTTGTTCGGAAGAAATTTGTATCCGATCAGTGCGAAATAAATGATTCCGACGATCAGGATCGGTACACCTACTTTTGCGTAATCGAAGAATCCGAATTTCAGTCCGATACTTTCCATTTGTGACTGTGCGATCATGTTACCCGGAGCTCCGATCAGGGAAAGGTTACCTCCCATCGCTGCAGCGAATACAAGCGGCATCAGAAGTCTTGATCTTGAATATCCCGACTTTGCTGCGATACCGATGACTACCGGAATCAGAATTGCGGCTGTTCCTGTGTTGGAAAGGAAACCGCTCATCACTCCTACGATGATCATAATCGCAACGATCAGCTGCTTCTCTGTCTTGGCGAAATGTGTTACAACTCCCCCTATTTTGTTTGCCATTCCTGTTTCAAAAAGTGCGCCACCTACAATGAACATCGCAACAAACAGAATGACGTTGCTGTCAATGAATCCCGAAAATGCTGTCTTCCAGTCCAGAACTCCTGTGACTACCAGTCCCACACAGACAATCATGGATGTCAGTCCCAACGGAATTTTCTCCCACATGAACATCACGATTGCAAACAGCAGGAACAATAATGTGATAGTTACCTGACTCATTTTGCTACCTCCTCATTTCTCTTTTTAGTTTCTTTTCTGGATGCCTTTTATTTGATATCTGATTTATGATATCTGATTTTGTATCCAAATCTTGATTTTAATATAATTCATTGACACCAAAATGTCAATCACTTTTTATCATTTTGGCGGATAGCATAATTCTGCATATTCTGTTTTGTATATTCTGACTAAGATTCTTCTGTTATATTGCACGAAATCGACTTTAAAAACGAGTTGTTGTATGCAGTATACAAATATTCATATAGTCCAAGATGATTATCAAAAATCTTTTTTACAAAATGTATGTCAAAGCCAAGACTGTTTTGAAGTATACTCTGAAATTTTTACAAATAAAAAAGATTTCAAGAAACACTCTATGCTCTCAAAATCTTTTCATATCTTATGTATAACTTTTCTATTTTCGTACTGTGTCTATTTGTAATACGTCAGCATATCATCACGGCTACGCATGATATGCGCATACATCTCTTTTTCCGCCGCTTCGGCATTATGCTCCTGAATTGCCTTCAGAATCCTTCCGTGCTCTTTGATCGATACCTTTGCGTAATCGCCTTCGGAAACCATGCTTCCCATGGAAAGTCCGTTCCACAGCTCGGAGATCATCTTTTTCATCTTTCCATTGCCTGCCGCGCTCCAGATCTCATTGTGAAATGCGCGATTGAGATCTGTATATTTCTGGGCTTCCCCACTTTCCAGAGCCTCACAGGATTCCTGATAAACGTCTTCTATTTCCGAAATATCCGTTCCCTGTTCTGCCGCAAGCTTTGCTGCCGCACTCTCAAGGATCGCGCGGAGCTGGTAATGTTCCCGGATATAGGTCTCCGTGATTCCAAGAACGACTGCCCCTTTATTCTTCCGAAGCTGGATCAGCCCGTCCCTCGCCAGGATCTGAAACGCTTCTCTTACCGGCATTGCCGACACATTCAGCTGGGATGCTACACTGTCGAGTGAAAGGATCTCTCCTTCTTTCATCTGCCTTGATAAAATTGCTTTTCTGAGCTCCGCAGCAACTTTTTCTTTCGCTGACGGCATCTTGATCGGTTTTAAACCATTCATCTATTCTTCCTTCTTTCTTCCTTCACCTGCTCTGCCAGAAGCAATACCCATCTGTCAATCTCACTATTGACCGCTTTTGCAAATGTTTTTGTATATTTTTCTGCGCCATTTAATGCACCTGTTATCTGTTCGCAGATTGCTCTTTCTGCCTCTTTTTTCCCGTCCGTTTCTTTACATTTTACGGCAAACCGGATATAACACTCCGAAGCATTTTTCAGCAGATTCGTCAAATATCCATTCTCCATCTGTGCAAGAAGCAACTGATCCGGTCTTGTTTCCACCGAAAATACTTTCTTTTCCCCTGTCTGCTTTTTCGTATTCAGGACATGCTGAACCGCTTTTTTGAGGATTTCCCCGATCATTTCAAAAATCAGTTCTATCTGTTCCTCATCCAGCTCAACTGTGTAAATTCTTTTTGTTGCCAGCCGCACGATCAGACCCTGACTCTCCAGCACCTGAAACGCTTCTCTGATCGGAATCCGGGATGCGCCAAACACTTCCGCCAGTTCTTCCTGCTTTAACTGACTTCCCCCTTCGATTCTGCCAGACAGAATTTCATCCGCAATCTGCTCTGCCATATAATCACTCAATCGCTTTTCTGATAACGCCCTCATCTTCTCCTCCAACATACTTTAGTTAATTAGTAGGATATATTTACAATAATAATGTATCCAAAATCATGCTAAATGTAAAGAATTATTTTTCTTGTTCCACTAATATTCTCAGTAAATCAATAAAATATGGACATATCACCGGCGCACAGTGCCTTTTATTTCACAGAAAGTTTCTTTGTAACTTCCCATGAAAGCAAACAGGAAACCGCAAAAATGATTCCTCATCTTGCGGTTTCCTCATTCTAACTCTTCTTATACCATACACTCGTGAATCTCTTCTTCTTCAAGACCGATTCCCTGCATGACATTTTTCAGTTCTTCCCTGCATTCCAGTGGTGCGCACCAGGAAAGCCCGCATCCTGCTGAAATACTTCTCGGTACCGGGATCATACGTCCCTGTGCACCAACTTTTTTACATTCTTTTTCCATCGCCATCGCATCCGCTGTTGTATGGAATGTGATGACCAGCTTTAACTCTTTTTTTCTCATTATTCAATCACAATTTCAAATTCAGAGCCCTTCTCGGTAGAAGTTGCCTTCTTTCCTTTGTCCTTCGCAAACTTTTCAATATTAGTCTTCTGGTGAGGTTCGCTCACAAGAACCTTGATCGGTCCGTTCGCATTCTTCAGTGCTTCTGCGGTAAGCATCAGCGGTTCCGGGCATGAAAGTCCTCTTGCATCTACTTCTTTCATATTTTTTACCTGCCTTCCTAGCATATCATATTTCTTATGGATTATCCATCTAAATCTTGCGGTTTCTGACTATTTTGCCTGCTCTCTTTTGTTTGTAAATGCAATGATAAAGCATGCGATAATACAGATAATGCAAGCAACTTTTCCATTCGGCGTTACGGCTCCTGCAACGAGTTCGCCTGTCTCTGCATTCATAGCTGTTCCGCTTGATGCAAGTCCGAAGTTATGGCAAAGTGCTGCAGCAAAGAACATACCAAGTACAGTCACTGCTGAATCAGAAGATCCCTGTCCTGCAAGGATCAGCTGACGAAGCGGGCAACCACCGGCAAGAACTGCCGCGAATCCTACCGCATACATGCCAAGGATATTCCACAGATGGTTGGAATGTGCAATGATCCCAGGAGTGTTAAATCCAAGTACGAATCTTCCTGTTGCCAGATTGAAGATCAGCATTACAACAAAAAGACCTGCAATAATTGTAAGAAGATCAAAGTTCTTCATTAAGATCGCATCACGGATTCCGCCGGCGAAGCACATTCTTGATTTCTGAGCAAGTGCTCCGAAAATAAGTCCGCCGATAAGTGACATGATAATTGGTGCATGAAGACTTCCAGGACCTGCTTCACTTGCTTTGAGAAGTGTTGAGCAGGTTGCAAGGATCAGAATACCAAGCATCAGTACCGGAAGCACTGCTCCATTTTCTTTATTCGTCTCATGCGCACGTCCAAGACTGAATCCTTTTTTCAGGGCAAATGCTCCTGTTCCTACTCCAAGTACAAAACCGATCAGTGCTACCCATGCATTCAGGTCACCTGCTGACATACGGATCACCATACGGAGCGGGCAGCCAAGGAAAATCAGGGAACCGATCATAATTACCATACCAAGGATAAAGCGGATCATCGGTGAAGATCCTGCTGTTGAACGGTATTCTTTTGTTGCCACTGAAATAATAAATGCTCCAATCACAAGACCGATGATCTCCGGTCTTGCATACTGTACAACTTCGGCCTGGTGGAATCCCAGAGCTCCTGCCGTATCACGGATAAAGCAGGCAATACAAAATGCCATATTTGCCGGATTACCAAAGTAAGCCAGACATGCTGCTACAAGCCCACACAATACCCCCGCAAGTGCAAGCTTCTTCTTTGAATCTGATAAATTCATTTTTCTTCCTCCTTCGCCTTTCTCTCATTCGTCATTTTAACTATTAAAGACTTTTTTATTACCTTATAATTATACCTTTTGCACAACTTCTTGTCCAATTCATAATTAAAATAGACCGATATATATATTGATACTATCAATATCATATCGGTTTTCTATCAATTTATATTCTTATATAAAATCCTGACTTTACAAAATTCTACTCTTCTTCTGCAAGCTCGCGGATTGCCCGGATTGCTGTATCCACTTCTTCCTCTGTGTTATAGTGTGAAAAACTGAATCTGACAGCCCCCTGCTCTACGGTTCCAAGTGCCTCATGCATCCGTGGTGCACAGTGTCCTCCTGAACGGGTAGAAATCCCATAATCTGTCAGAAGTGCATCGCTGACTTCTCCGGAATCATACTCTCCAATATTCAGACTCACGACTGCACAACGATCCATGCTGCTGAAATCTCCATAAATTTTGACTCCCGGGATTTCTTTTACACCTTCATAGAACCGCTTCATCAGTGCCTGTTCCTTTGCACGGATCGTGTCAATTCCTGTTTCTTCCAGATATCCGATCGCAGCATCCAGTCCGGCAATTCCATGTCCGTTGAGGGTTCCGGCTTCCAGTGCTGTCGGCATCTCTTCCGGCTGGGTCTTACTGTAAGTCTGTACACCAGTACCACCAGAAAGAAGCGGTCTGACATGCAGCCCTTTTCTTACATACATTCCACCGGTTCCCTGCGGTCCTAAAAGTCCCTTATGACCGGTAAAACACAGAATATCAATGTGCATCTTCTGCACATCAATCGGAAATACGCCTGCTGTCTGTGAAGCATCTACCACAAATAAGAGATCATGTGCTTTTGCGATCTCTCCGATCCGCTCCACGTCCACTTTATTTCCTGTCAGATTCGATCCATGGGTGCAGACGATCGCTTTTGTGTTTTCTTTGATCGCCTTTTCAAAATCTGCGTAATCCAGAGTTCCTTTTTCATCACTGTTAAGGAATGTTACTTCTACCCCTTTTTTCTCCATCTCATAAAGCGGTCTGAGAACTGAATTGTGTTCCAGAACCGTCGAGATCACATGGTCTCCCGGATTTAAGATTCCTTTAATTGCGATATTCAGACTCTCTGTTGAATTCATCGTAAATACAATCTGTCTTGCATCTTCCGCTCCGAAGAAAGCTGCAAGCTTTTCTCTTGTATCATACACCGTTCTTGCTGCTCCGAGAGATGCCTCATTGACACCTCTTCCGGCATTTCCCATGGAACACATTGCTGCGGTGATCGCATCAATTACTTCCTGTGGTTTACGCATTGTCGTTGCCGCATTATCTAAATATATCATTTTTATCCTCTTTTCATTTCCCCATATGTGCATCTGGATAGAAATCCTTTACAATCCGGATCAGATGCTCTGCTGCTGCAGGCAGCTGATAGTTTTTATTGTATACAAGGTTCAGATAACGACTGCTTTCATCCTTCTGTAACGGAAATTCCAGGACCTGTCCGGTCCGGATCTCCTCTTCTGCTGCAAGTCTTGATATGATCGTGATTCCAAGCCCACTCTTTACTGACCTTTTTATCGCTTCCGGATTCTCAATGCATGCTACTATATTGAGGGTATCAGGCATAATTCCTGCTTTTCTCAATATTTTTTCTGTTTCCTTGCGGGTTCCCGATCCTTCTTCCCGCATAATGACCGGTTCATTCTTTATCCATGTTGCTGTCTTATAGCGCTTCTGTATTTCCTGATAAAACTCGGTATTCGGCATGATAACAACCAGTTCATCCTGATAAAAAGGCATATATCTGCAATGTTTCTTTTCAAGTACCGTACCTGTGAATCCAATATCTACCATATGCCCTGCTACCTGTTCAACAACACCGCAGCTGTCATTTTCTGAAATCCGGAACTGCTCATCCGGATATGCTTCCCTGAATTTTGCCAGAATTGCCGGCAGAACATACTGTGCCGGGATTGTCGAAGTTGCAATCGTAATACATTTTTCTTCACGCTGTGCATCTTTTGAAAACACATGCTCGATTTCTTCTTCCAGTTCTACCATCTGACGCGCATACTGATATAACTGCTTTCCTTCTTCCGACAATTTCACTTCTTTTGTATTTCTTACAAAGAGGCGTGAATCCAGCTCTTTCTCCAGAGCAGAGATATGTGCACTGACCGTTGGCTGTGTCAGGAACAAAAGCTTTGCCGCTTTCGAAAAGCTTCCCGACTCAGTTACCTTAACAAATGCCTCCAGCTGCTTTAAATTCATAAGTATGCCACCCTCTCACTTTCTCCGCCTGTCTTCTTTGTCACCTTAATGCTGTCCATATATTCTAAAATCGGTTTCGCACTCTTTCTGCTTGTTGAGAACATATCTCTCACCTGTGCGATCGTGATCAGATTTTCTTCCTTCAGATGATTCTGAATTTTTTCCTTCGCTTCATCCATCAGGTGTTTCATCGTAAACATCTCTTCATTGATACGGAGTACTTTTCCTTCGTCAATCATCATGAGAACCACATCTTCCGCTGTCTGGCGCGGAATTTTTCCAAAATCAATCTCTGAAAATCTCACAAAATCATATCCTGCTTTTTCAAATGTATCTTCGATCAGCTTCTCTGTCTGAAGATACATCGCGTCCTTCGGAACTTCATATCCCGGAAGTGAAAGATATTCTTCCCTTCTTCCATAGACGTTTTCTTCCGTCATTCTTTCGATATACGCATCAAATATGTTTGGTTTGATCTTTTTCAGGAATGTATTGTGAATTTCGGCTTTCTTCATTCCATATCGGTATGGATGCTCACTATGATATTTCTGCAGTGTCTCCTCTATCTTCTGACGTACTGCAAATTCGCTGTCTCTGTGCCACAAATATGTGTCCTTCTTCATTGGGAATACAAAGATTGTTCCCGATTCTTCCAGTTCTTCAAGATACTCCTTCAGTTCATCTACGGAATGTGCCATCACCTTTGCAAGCTCAGCAAGTGTGATCATCGTGTCGCCGTGTTCTTTGATCTGAAGCTCCATAACATCGCCAAGAGAACCGGATTCTTTTTTCTTCAGTTCTTCGATTGCCTGCGCATCAAAACGTTTCTTACGCACCGGATTCGGTTCCAGCACAATCCCACCTCCGATGGTCTCCATCGGCGAATAGAAACGTACTACAAAACGGTCGCCTCGTTTGACCGCAATCTCTTCTTCCAGTCTGAGCTGTACCAGTCCCTCTTCTCCCGGTCCGATCTGCTCCTTATCCAACAGAACCGCACGGCAGAGGATCTCACTCGTACCAGTGTACAAATGCAGTCTCTCATGATTTGTAAGGATACGCATAGAATCTTCCAAAACGGTCAGCTTCACATCCAGAAGATCTGTATTTTTCATACTGTTCTTCGGCGCAAGCACACACCCTCTGCGGATCTCCTTTTTCTTCACATTTGACAGATTGATCGCCACTCTCTGTCCGGCATAGCATTTGTCCTGATTCTGTCCGTGTACCTGAATATTACGGATCTTGCACTCTTTTCCGATCGGATACATTTCCAGAACGTCTTCCTTGGTGATCGTACCGGAGATAAGTGTCCCTGTGATAATCGTCCCAAAACCTGACAGGGTAAATACCCGGTCAATCGGAAGTCTTGGAATAGTCTGTGTATCCTTTGCAACCACCTCATCCGACATCAGCTGCTGGATCGTATCCGTCAGTTCATCAAGACCCTGCCCGGTTGCAGCCGATACTTTGACAACCGGTGCACCTTCCAGAAAAGTACCTTCCAGTTCTTCCTGGATTTCTTCCTCGACGAGTTCCAGCCATTCTTCATCGACCAGGTCACACTTGTTGATCACCAGAATGCTCTTTTTGATCCCAAGGAGTCCCAGAATGTCCATGTGTTCTCTTGTCTGTGGCATGATTCCTTCATCCGCAGCCACAACCAGGAGTACCAGATCCATTCCGACAACTCCCGCAACCATGTTGTTGATAAATTTTTCATGTCCCGGAACATCAATGATCCCTACACGGTCTCCATTTTTCAGATCAAAATAAGTAAACCCGAGGTCAATGGTGATCCCTCTTCTCTGTTCTTCTTCCCACCGGTCTGTGTTGCGTCCGGTAAGTGCTTTTATCAATGTCGTCTTCCCGTGGTCAATGTGACCTGCGGTTCCTACGATAATGTTTTTCATAATAATTCTCCCAGCATCTCTGCTATCTTCTTAAAGTAGCAGGATTCAATTGTCCGCACATCCAGATAAATCGTATCGTTGGCTGTACGCGGAATGATCGGCATAGAAAGATGCCGCATCTCTTCTTCCAGCTTCGGTACACTGATATTCTCCGGCTTAATCGTAACTGCCATACTCGGAATACGTTCAAGTGGAAGAGATCCTCCACCGATCTGTGATTCACATGGTTCCATCCCAATTGTTGCAGCAAGATGTGCATTCTGCAGAATCCGTTTCAGAGATCTTGCACGCTTTTCCACATCCTCTTTGGACTCTGTGATCATACGCAGTACCGGAAGATTCTGGATTGCCTTTTCTTCTGATAAATATTCCTGTAATACCAGTTCCAGTGCTGCTGCTGTAAATTTATCAATTCGCAGTGCACGTGTCAGCTGGTTCTTCTTCATCTGGTCAATATATTTCTTCTTACCAATGATGATTCCAGCCTGCGGACCACCGAGCAGCTTGTCTCCGCTGAAGCATACAACGTCCGCTCCCTTGCGGATAGAATCCTGAACCGTCGGTTCATAGGTCAGTCCGTATTTACTCAGGTCGATCAGCACACCACTTCCAAGATCTTCAATGATCGGAATATCGTGTTCCTGTGCAATCGGAATCAGTTCATCGATCGTAACCGTCTCTGTAAATCCAACAATACGGTAGTTGCTTGTATGAACCTTAAGGAGTGCTTTTGTCTCCTCTGTGATCGCTTCTTCATAATCAGAATAATGTGTCTTATTCGTCGTTCCGACTTCTACAAGTGAAGCTCCGCTCTGCTCCATTACATCCGGAATCCGGAATTTGCCACCGATCTCAACCAGTTCTCCGCGGGATACTACAACTTCTCCGCCCTTTGCCATTGAACTTAAGATCAGCATAACAGCCGCAGCATTGTTGTTGACCGCCATCGCAGCCTCTGCCCCGGTCAGTTTGCAAAGCAGTTTTTCAAAATGAGAATATCTCTCTCCACGTGCCCCTGCTTCCAGATTGTATTCCAGATTGGAGTAACCACTCACAATTCCTGCCAGTCTCTCAACATGCTCCTTACTGATAGGCGCACGGCCGAGATTGGTGTGGAGAACTGTTCCTGTTCCGTTGATCACCATTTTCATATTCGGCTCATGCAGCTTTCCGGCATGTCGTTTTATATTCTGCGTAAGCATCCCGATCTGCGCTTTCGCTTCCTCTTCTTCCTCGCACTTTCCGATAAATGCTCTGAGCGCATCCATCTCTTCACGGATCACATCCATCACAAGTTCACGTCCATATGCATCAATCAGATCCTGTATTTCCTGTTCTTCAAGCAGAATATCTACTTTCGGAATACTGCGAAATAATAAATTTTTATTCATTTTCTCCTCTACCTCTTTGGATTCCTAGTGCAGACGAATCAGTTTATCGCTCTTTTCTGTTACGGTTCCGATCAGGGATACCTTGGTATCCAGTCTCTTCTTCTCGAATGCTTCCATCACGGCTTCCGCATACTGCGCTTCCACGCTGATGAGCAGTCCACCTGATGTCTGCGGATCATATAACAGATCGATAAAATGATCTTCTACATTTCTGAAATCTACTTTCTGATAAGAATATCCCTTGTTCTTGTAAGCCCCCGCCGGAACAAGACCCATCTTTGCATAGCTGATTGCTTCATCAAGATATGCAATATCGTGAACATTCAGTTCAAATGTCACATTACTTGCCTCTGCCATTTCAACGCAGTGACCTAAAAGACCAAATCCTGTAATATCTGTACATGCATTTACAGGAAAATGATCCACAACTTCTTTTGCTTTCTTATTTAATGAAGACATAACGATCTCTGCTTCTTTGATTGCAGCTGCAGATGCCATCTCTCCTTTAATTGCCGTATTAACAATTCCTGTTCCGACCTGCTTGGTAAGGATCAGCACATCTCCAGGTTTGCATCCGTAATTCTTGAAAATCTTTTTCGGATGTACAAAACCAGACACACAAAGACCGTACTTCGGCTCGTCGTCCTGTACGGTATGTCCCCCAACCAGAACAGCTCCTGCCTCTTTTACCTTATCGGCTCCACCGGCAAGAATATCTCCTAAGATTTGTGGATCAAGACAGTTCGGAAACCCTACGATATTAAGTGCTACCTTCGGCTCTCCTCCCATTGCGTAAACATCACTGAGCGAGTTTGCTGCTGCAATCTGTCCAAACATATACGGATCATCCACGATCGGTGTAAAGAAATCTACCGTCTGGATCATCGCAATATCATCTGTAACCTTGTAAATCGCTGCATCATCCGATGTCTCAATTCCGACGATCAAATTTTCATCTTCAAATTTTGGTAACTTACCCAGAACCTGGGCAAGGGTCTCCGGACCTACTTTAGCGGCTCACCCGGAAGTTTTTGCATACTGTGTCAGTCTTACTTTTTCTTTATTCATTGTTTATCCCCAACTTATACTTTGCATTTAACATGTTACCTGCCGCAAAAATGCGCACATAGATGTATTCTATCATTGATAATTTCTATTGTAAAGATTGCTTTTGCAATTCATACTTTTCTATAATCAATTCTCTCACATGTTCAGCCGCCGCCGGAAGTTTATAGTTCTTATTGTATACAAGATTCAGGTTTCGACCGCTTCCATCCTGTGAAAACGGGAATTCCAGAACTTCTCCTGACTCGATCTCATCTGCAGCCGCAAGTCTTGAAATAATCGTAATGCCAAGACCACTTTTGACAGATCTCTTGACTGCTTCCGGATTCTCAATTGTCGCAACAATATTCAGATCATCCAAAGAGATTCCCATCTTTTTTAATTGCTTCTCTGCTTCTTTTCTGGTACCGGATCCCTCCTCACGTATAATCAGAGGTTCTCCTTCCAACCATTTTAAATCCTTCTGCTCTTTTACGATTTTCTGATATTCTTTCGTATTCGGCATAATAACAACCAGATCATCCTGGTAAAACGGTATGTATTTACAATTTGCTTTTTCGATTACTGTACCGGAAAATCCAATATCAACCAGATGCGATGCTACCTGTTCAATGACAGTACTGCTGTCACTTTCCACGATTCTGAACTGTTCTTCCGGAAATCTCTCCCGGAATTTCACCAGAATATCCGGCAGAATATACTGTGCCGGTATCGTCGAGGTTGCGATCGTAATGCATCTTTCTTTCTGCTCTGCTGCTTTTGAAAACATTGACTGGATTTCCTGTTCCAGTTCGATCATCTGACGTGCATACTGATAAAGTGTCTTTCCGTCCTCAGATAATTTAACAGTCTTGGTATTACGCACAAACAATCTCTCTTTCAGTTCTTTTTCAAGTGTCTGTATATGCGCACTTACTGTTGGCTGTGTCAGATATAATTCCTGTGCTGCTTTTGAAAAGCTTTTTGAATCGGATACTTTAATAAATGCTTCCAGCTGCTTTAAGTTCATAATTATTCCCTCTTTCTACTCGATCAAATTCGTATAAATACAACCTCACCGGATTCCTTAATTTCCTTCGATCAAATCGCGCAGCCACATCCATCTTCTGCTATCCGACATCAAATACCAGAGAGCAAAGTGTATCTGCCCGAACAGACAAATTCTTTCTGTCCAGGAGGTTACCATCTTCAGTTTTTAGTAACTTGTCCAGAGCCTGAACAAGGGTCCTTCGACCTGCTTTGATGCCTCAACATGATGTCCTTATACACTGTGTCTCTCTGATATCTTTATTCATACTTAATTTCTCAACTTTTCTTAAATATTCTCTGTCCGTTATACGGACTTCTTTATTATATAGTTCTCAAACTATGGTCTAATGATCTTTCCTGCTTCAGCCATGGATTCAACAATACTGTACATATTGGTTACACCACCAACAACAAGTTTGTCTTTTAAGTGATAGTAATCAAGACATGTACCACATGTAAGAATCTCTACTCCCTGTGCCTCCAGAGACTTCAGATCTTCAATGGAATCTGATCCTTCTGTTGTAAGAGTAGCTCCTCCATTGTAGAAAAGCATCTTCTTCGGAAGTGTATCAAGCTGTGTAACTGCATAGATAAATCCTTTGATCAGGACTTTACCAAGTTCATCGTTACCACTTCCCATACGGTCAGAAGATACGACTACGATAAGATCACCCTTCTGATCCGGTGCACATGTAGCTTCTGTATCTGCCGCTGCCGGTGCTCCCTGCATCTGGATCGTTACTTTGTATTCTTTTTCCCCAAGCTTTTCAGAGCTTACTTCTCCGCCCTGTTCTTTTCCAAGCTTTGTAACATTCTGTACAGCGATCTCATTATCTACTAATACTTCGATTGTCTCCGATCCTGTAAGTGCCTGCATCGCTTTTTTTGTTTTGATTACCGGAATCGGGCAGTTATCTCCCATTGCATTAACTGTTACCATAATATTCATTTCCACCTTTCTTTTACGTGAATCATTTCACTTATAGATACATTCTATCACCCTTCGCCTTTGATGTAAACAGATTACACCGTTATTTTCAACAAAAACCTTTTGTTATCGCGATAGCTTTTTGTGAATTATGATGTGAATACCAAAAATAGATTTTCCCGTTCACTAATGTATCCGAATTGCTCCATTGCTATGCGATTTTTGCATTTCTATATATTATTGCGATATTTTCCATTCACTTCTTGCAGTATCTTTCCTTCTATAATAAAATAGAACAGAAAGAACGTATATCTATAAATATGTATTAAACAAAACTATAGAAAGCCGTAAATTCATCAAAAAAATTGTGTCAAGGCACGTAATACCTTTTATTTAGCATGGATTTTATTGAAATTTCCTGTTAAATAAAAAAATTTAGAAAGGATTTAGTAATATATGTGGTTAGCAGATGGTTGGAAAGATTATGAAGTCATAGACTCCTCAGACGGAGAAAAGCTGGAACGCTGGGGGCAGTACATTCTGGTTCGTCCGGATCCGCAGGTAATCTGGGATACTCCGCGCACAGACAGACGCTGGAAACACCCGAACGCACACTATCACCGCAGCAAAAAGGGCGGCGGTGAATGGGAATTTTTCGATCTCCCGGAACAATGGCAGATCAGTTATAAGAATCTTACTTTTAACTTAAAGCCGTTTAATTTCAAACACACCGGACTCTTTCCGGAACAGGCAACCAACTGGGACTGGTTCTCTGAAAAGATCCGCAATGCCGGACGCCCGGTAAAAGTCCTGAATTTATTCGCTTATACCGGTGGTGCAACACTTGCAGCAGCTGCTGCCGGCGCACACGTAACCCACGTTGATGCTTCCAAGGGAATGGTCACATGGGCAAAAGAAAATGCTGTTTCATCCGGACTCGGCGATGCACCGATCCGCTGGCTGGTTGACGACTGTGTCAAGTTCGTAGAACGCGAAATCCGCCGCGGCAATCATTACGATGCGATCATCATGGATCCTCCTTCCTACGGTCGTGGGCCAAAGGGCGAGATCTGGAAGATTGAAGACGCAATTCATCCACTGGTAAAACTCTGTACGAAGATTTTATCCGATGATCCGCTGTTCTTCCTGATCAATTCCTATACGACAGGACTTGCTCCGGCAGTACTGACTTATATGATCGCAACTGAGCTTAAGAAATACGGCGGTCATGTGGATTCACAGGAGATTGGACTTCCGGTATCTTCCAATGGACTGGTGCTTCCTTGTGGGGCAAGTGGAAGATGGGAGAGATAAGACTGGGAACCGAGTTGTTCATTCTTTCTTAGAATCGATTATTTTCTGAATAGTATAAATTTAATTTATGCAATCATAAGAGCTCTAAAATAAAAGAGAAGTCATCTGATATGAAATGGATTTTCCTTGCAATAAAGCTTGTGCTTTAAAGTGAAATCCTTTTCTAAACTCAGATGACTTCTCTTTTTATTTTTCGTTTTCCTTTGGTTACATCTTTTCTTTGGATTACCCATCTGATGATTTATTGAGGATGCTCCATCAGATAGCCTAGAAATGCCTGGCATCCTTCCATCACATCATCGAATGTCTCATCAAAATTCCCCGTATACCATGGATCTGCAATGTCTCCCGGGCGATCCGTGTAGTCCAGAAGTCTCTGTACCTTGTGTTCCGGATCACTTCCGATAATTCTCATAATATTCTGTATATTGTATCGCTCCATACAGATAATGTAATCGAACGCGGCATATTCTTCTCTACGCATCTTGCGTGCACGGTGATTGCCACACGGGATGCCTTCCTTGCGGAGCTTCTTTTGTGTGCCACGGTGGACCGGGTTTCCATACTCCTCGTTGCTTGTACCGGCGGAATCGATGAAAAAATCGGATTCTATGCCGGATTGTTTAACTAAATGTTTCATAACGTATTCTGCCATGGTGGAGCGGCAGATATTGCCGTGGCAGATGAATAGTATTTTAATCATCGTTGCATAACCTCGCATTTTGTGTTTTTGCTTGATATTTCAAGCTTTATTCGTTTCAGATAAATTTTACATTCTGGCATAATCTGGTGTATTTTTGTATATTTTAGTCTGCAAAAGGTATAAATTTCGGTATAATTCTTTAGATTTTATACCTCGGTATTCTCCGCTTTAAATTTACACAATTTTAAGTCGTACAATTTCTTCTCGTGCGTCCTCAAGGTTCATATGTGTATAAGTATTCAATGTTACACTAATATCAGAATGTCCCATCAAATACTGTAAAGCCTTTGGATTCATACCTGATTTTGCCATATTAGAACAATAAGTATGTCTACATACATGTGGATGTGTCAAGTATAGGACAAAAAAAATTTTATTTTTTTCTGCCGAAGACTATCTGACGCTCCCATCAGGTAGTCCCAGCACCTTTATTATCTTCTAATAAGTCATTCTTGTCCTGCTCAAGTTATCTCTGTTCCGAAAAAATATCGTCAAAATTCCATTCGATTTCAATTTCATCTTGACTATGAACACGGATCACCTTGATAATCTCACGCAGCTTCTCTGTATCGAACTTCTGAATTCCCAAGAAATCTTTTAGTTTTATTTTATCAGAAAGTTCATTTTGTTCAAGAAGCTTTTTACTATTCTCCGCATCTTCTATCTTTCGTTTTATTTCCTCCAGCTGCACACTTATCTTTCTAGCTCTCTGCTTATACGAATCACAATCTATACGACCATCTTTGTAATCATCATAGAGTTTCATCTTTTCCGAGGTCAACTGTCGGCTCTGTTTTTGCAATTCTGCGGTATTGATCTCTTTGTAGTCGCATTGCCTGTTGGAAGATACTTTCTTTTCTTTTTCCAACATTGACGCTACATACTGATGGACAAGCCCAAGGATATTCTCCTCCAGCGGTTCCCGTCGGATCACCAGACTTCGACACACAGGATTTCCATTTGTTCGAGCATCTGAGCATTTTAGCAGATGCTCCGTTTCTTTTAGTAAAGAATGCCCACAGTTGGCACACAACAGCAATGCCGGCTGTTTTTTACGTCTTTCCAGAGTAAAATTGGTGCGTGATTCCGCAACACTTCTCTTCTTTTTCGGATGCATTTCATTTGCTTTTTCAAACAATGCCCTGTCTATAATTGCCGTATGATGATTTTCCAGGCGAACCCATTCTGTTTCATC
>NZ_JAAIMM010000019.1 GCF_013300725.1 Allocoprococcus comes | reverse complement strand
GTTCCTCTGATCTAAGAAAGACTTTATTTCAGGTAATGGATGTCCTAATTAAAACGCATCCTCAAGATGATCCTGTTTATCAGTTCTTAGATAAGAAACGTGCTCAAGGCAAGCCTTACTATGTCTATATGACTGCAGGTGCCAACAAATTTCTAAGAATCTACTACGGACGAGTGAAAGAATATCTTTCATCTCTTCCAGAATCTTAATTATCCACTAATATTTTCAGACCAGCACTGGTGTGGTGGTCTTATTTTGATACCCAATTTTCAACCTGTATAAAATTTTCAATGTTCTTTCAATCTAGCCTTGACTTTTTATTTGCAGGCTTAATTTTAATATCCTCCTTTTCCAAATCCACAGTTTGGAAACGTACACACCGGACAGGACAGACAAAGTCCTCCCTGTCCAAGAATCTGGAAATCTTTTTCATGCAGCTTTTCATCACACATAATCCTTGGAAGAACCAGATCAAAAATCGTCCGTTTTGCATACATCACGCATCCCGGAAGACCTATGACCGGAATCTGCCTGCCTTCTTTTTCATAATAAGCAAGCATAAACATAGCTCCCGGAAGAACCGGTGCCCCATAAGTCACCACTTCCGTACAGGCATTTTTGATTGCAAGCGGAGTCCTGTCATCCGGATCCACACTCATTCCGCCGGTACAGACGATCAGGTCAAAACCATCCTCGATCAGAGTCTGGATTGCCTCTGTGATCATCTCATGATCATCATTGCACTGGATCTGCTTCACCTCTGTAACGCCACATTCTTTCAGTTTGTCGATCACAACCGGAGTAAATTTATCCTCGATCCGGTGATAATACACTTCGCTTCCCGTCGTTACGATTCCCGCTTTTTTCTTCTGATACGGAAGGATCTGGAAAATCGGTTCTTTTCCTGCCACTTCACAGGCTTTCTGCATCTTTTCTTCTTCGATCACAAGCGGAATGATCCTTGTTCCTGCAATCTTATCTCCGGTTTTCACCGGAAAATTTCCATGTCTGGAGGCGATCATCATCTCACCGAGACTGTTCACCGCATTCAGCTTTTCGGTATTGATCTTCAATACTCCTTCACAATCGGCGATCAGTTCGATCTTTCCTTCCTTCACCCCGGAAGGATGCATATGCTCACCCTGACAGATCTGACGCAAGATCTCAGCTGCCTCATTTTCATGAAGCATGCCTTCCTGTTTTTCCCAGATATAAAGATTCTCTTTTCCCACAGATAAAAGTACCGGAATGTCTTCTTCGGTAACAATATGCCCCTTCCGGAAAACCGCATCCTTTACAACTCCCGGAATGATCTGTGTAATGTCATGGCACAGCACCTGCCCCACTGCATCTTCTGTTCTTACCAGTTTCATTTTTTGTTCCTCACTTTATATGGATTATGGCATAAAAATACCTGCCGTCACTGCGGCAGGTATTCTGCCCAAACCTTTTTATATTTTATCATAAAAAGGATGGGTAAATAAGTTGTCCAGACAACTTTTTATTTCGTTTTATAAACAAAATCGATTGCTTCCGCAACTCCGTTTCCGATCTTTCGTGCTTTATCCGAAATCGTATAACAAAGTTTTTCCTCTATCCTTGCATCCACATCTCCGATCTTCAGCCCTTTTTTGACCGGTGCACCTTCCTGGAGCATCCCACGGACAATCCCGCGGAGTCTCGCATATACGGGTTCATCTCCGCACCTTGCAACAATCTGCCCCTTTTCCACCACATCACCTATTCTCGCGACCGGATGCATGATTCCGTCTGCGGATGCCTTTAAAAGGCGTTCCACCGTATAGCCGGCAATATTTCCCGGAATTCCGGTGTTGGGGATTGCACTTCCCTCACGGATCACCTCACCCAGATGCTCACCTCTCTGTGTTTCGATCACAAAATGGCAGTCTCCGGCTGCCGTAAAGCCCGGTCCGATACCTATAACAAGAGGAGCGTCACTGATCCGGGTCCCAAGATTCTTTTTTGCCATGATCCCGTCAACCAGTACATCCGGCAGATATTCTTTCCGCACTTCTGCTTTTTCATCCACCATAACAGCAATTTTCCGCGTTGCCATAATTCTTTCTGCTTCTTCAAAATTTCCGGCAAGAACTGCTTCCATTCCTTCTACCACTGCATGTTCTTCGTACACCGCTCTTGAAAATGCCACCTCACGCCTGACGGTGAGTGGAATGGCAACATCCGTCATCAGGATCTGATATCCTCTTTCCCACAGCTCTGCTGCAATTCCCGTGGCAAGATCCCCGGCTCCTCTTATCAGGATCTTCATTTACTCTTCTTTCTCCTTTGGTAAAACCAGATTCAGGAACACTGCAACCAGAGTAGACAGTGCAACCGGTGATTTACCGAAAATGGTTGTTACCCATGCAGGAAGCTGTGCAAGTGCTGCATTTGCCTGTGTCACACCCATTCCGAGTGCAATGGCAAGTCCTACGATGGATGTATTTCTATAATTCATCTTTGAATTATTGATCAGTTTGATACCCGTCATGGAAATCATTGCAAATACAGAGATTGTTGCGCCTCCAAGCACACATGACGGAATAGTCAGAAGAATGTAGGCGATCTTTGGCATGATTCCTGCAACCAGCATGATCATCGCTGCAATTCCAAACACTCTCTTTGCTACTACTTTCGTAGAGCTTACGATTCCGACATTCTGACTGTAGGTCGCTGTCGGGAGTCCGCTGAAAAATGCGCAGACAATATTGCTGACTCCATAACCAATGATACCACCGCTTAATTCCTCATCCGTCGGCATACGGTCCATTCCTCCGGTCGTCGTTGCTGAAAAGTCTCCGATTGCCTGAATGGAGCTGATTGCAAACAATACCGCAATCGCAACACATGAGGATGGCTCGAATTTAATTCCGAAATGCATCGGCTGTGGGAACTGTACCCATTTTGCCGTTAATACGGAAGAAAAATCCACCATTCCAAAGCCAAGCGCAACTACATATCCAACTATGATTCCGATCAGAACGGAAGAAAGCTTTAAAAAGCCCTTTCCAAAATGATTCAATCCTGTTACGACTGCCAGAGTGATGATCGCAACAAGCCAGTTCTGCCATGAACCATAATCCGCACTTCCTGTTCCACCTGCCATATAATTGACCGCGGTCGGATACAGCGAAAGTCCGATTGCAAATACAACCGTTCCCGTAACCAGCGGCGGGAAAAGATGACGGATCTGTTTGATAAATATTCCTACAATGATCGCAACAATACCACCCACGATCTGTGCACCAAGTATTGTTCCAACATCTGCATCCTGTGCAATTGACTGCATGATCGGCACATACGCAAAGCTGATTCCCATAATAACCGGAAGCCCGGCTCCTATCTGATAAGACTTAAATTTGATAAACGGAAAAAGCTGAATGAATGTCGAAATCGCTGACATTGCAAGAGATGCCTGAATCAGGACAACCGTGTCTGATTCTGAAAGTCCGGACACACCGGCAAGAATGATCGCCGGCGCAACACAGCCAATGATCATCGCCACTACATGCTGGAATGCCAGCGGAAGTGCCTGACCAAAGGATGGTTTTCCGTTAAGGTTAAATAGTTCCTGTGAAGTATTACTATTCTTCGTACTCACTTTTTTGCCTCCTTCTCTACCCACTTACAACTTTCGTTGTCAAAGCTATCGTATCTATGATAGCACGATTGGTTTTCAATGACAATTCGGCAATGTTCCATTTTTTCAACACAGAATTGCTTTATTTTTCCAAAATATTAACGAAACGATGTGATCCGTACTTTTTCACCGGAAGCCTGTTCCACTCTTAAGGCAATTCTCTCTGCCATTTTCAGACGTTTTTCGTCATCTGCTTTGTTTAGCACAATATAAAAATCCATTTCCGGCAGGACATTCTTTTTTCCACCTTTGGCAGAAACAGCCAGCCCTGCCAGGTCTTCCTCCGTCAGAACCTCTTCCACAGCTTTTCCCAGCACCTGCGCCACAAGCTCGGGCCGGAAACAGCAGTCTTTTATCCTTTGTCCGATGGCATCGAGTCCATATACAGAAAGGACCATCTGGATCTGCTTTGGAATAACCGGTTCCTTCTCCCCCGGCACTTTCGCCGGAAGCATCCGTGCTCCATCCGCTTCCACAAGAACCGGCGCAGGAAGCTCCCAGATCTTTTCCATTACCGGTACAGAGAGGCTTTTGATCCTGCCGTTTCCTGCATCCAGACCGGCGATCACCATGCCTTCTCTTTTACGCACTTCCAGAATTTTTCCGATGGAATCCCCCATTACAAAATAAGGGGCAGTCTCTTTTTTCATATGTGTTGTAGTCACCAGGACCGGGAGGGCATCCTTCTCTTTGTATTCAGCAAGCAGCTGTTTCAAAAGAGAAGTCTTACCTCCCGCACCCACAGCAGCAATTCTCGGTACCATCTGCTCCGTAACTCCAAGTGCCATAAGCAGAGACTCTTTCTTTTGAAGCTTTCCATTTTCGATGACATATACATGGAAAGTTTTCTCTCTGCTTCCTTCTGTTACCTGCATTTTTTCTATTTCCGGCATATAATCAATATCTTCCAGCTCTTTTTCCCGGCTCACCTCGTAAAATACTGCTTTTTCCCGGTATCTGCGGAACACCTTTCTTCCTCCTGCATCTCCTTCCAGTTCCAGAAGTTCTTTCCCGTACTTTGCCGGAAACCAGACCGGATTGCCTTCGTGTCCATTCCAGGTCACACATCCCGGTACAGCTTTTGCCTCCCGTTCCATCTTTTCCAGAAATCCTTCCACGCTTTCTTCTGTAAAATAAGGCTGATCCGCCACAAAAAATGCATAAGCATCAGCATCTCCTGCCGCACGGATTCCTGCTTTTACCGAATAGGATGCTCCTTTATAGCTGTCTTTTGAAATCACTGTTTTTACCGGGAAACCTTTACTTTGCTGCTCGGTTTCCTGAAATGCTTTTATCTGATGCTCAATCTCCGGATACTGTGTTACCACAATCACTTCCCATTCCGGATGCCTTTGACAGACTTTTACCAGACGGTCGAATAAATAGCGGAACATCGGCTTTTCATCCAGCAGATAAAGCAGTTTGTTCTCTGCTTCTGATTGTGACGGTTCTGTATTTTGCATCCTTTGGCTGTTAAAACGGCGGCTGTTTCCAGCCGCCAGATAAATCAGTTTAATTTTCATTTTCCATAATTCCCATTGCAATCTGTTCACTTGTGATCGGGAGTTCACGGAACCACAGACCTGTTGCATTTGCGATTGCATGCGTCAGTGCCGGAGCCGGTGTATTGATGACGATTTCACCAATCGATTTTGCACCAAACGGTCCGGTCGGCTCATAGCTGCTCTCAAATTCCACATGCAGATTTCCCATATCCATCCGGGTAGGAATCTTGTACTGCATAAATGAATTGTTCAGAAGCTGTCCTTTTTCCGTGTACTGGATATTCTCATAAAGAGTCATGCCGATTCCCTGCACGATTCCGCCTTCCGCCTGTACCCTCGCAAGATTCGGGTTAATAACAGTTCCGCAGTCAACCACTGCATAGTAATCCAGGATCTCGACATGTCCGGTCTCCGGATCCAGTTCGATCTCAACAGCGCCTGCCATATAAGGCGGCGGAGATACCGGCGAGCTGTGGCTTTCTGTTACCTGCAGCGCAATATCACTTCCGCACATTGCCCCTGCTCCGATTGCCGCAAGTGTCACCTCTTCTCCGGTCTTATCGCTTCTTGCAATGTGTCCATCGAAATCAACCTCATCCACTTCGCATTTCAGCATCTTCGCTGCCTGTCTGACGATCCGCTTTTTCAGCTCCTCGCTGGCTCTTGTCACCGCCATACCGGTCACATAAGTCGTACTTGATGCATAAGAGCCTGAATCATACGGCGAAGTATCGGTATCCGCACCTGATACTGCAATATCATCCAGATCACAGTCCAGACATTCTGCTGCCATCTGTGCCAGAATCGTATCACACCCGGTTCCCATGTCCGCTGCCGCGATTGACATATTGTAGACACCATCCTCGCCCAGTTTGATCGTCGCAGATCCCACATCTACATTGGAAATGCAGGACCCCTGCATGGCAAGTGCTACTCCGACGCTGCGGATCTTGCCATCCGGCATAACTTTTCTTGGATACTTTTCGTCCCATCCGGACATTTCTTTTACTCTCGCAAGGCATTTATCAAGTGCACAGCTGTTCGCTGTCTCCCCATAATATGCCGGCATGAACTGTCCTTCTTTTACCATATTTTTCATACGGATCTCCATTGGATCCATACCAAGTTTTTCTGCCAGTTCGTTAACAGATGTCTCGACCGCAAAAATTCCCTGAGTAGCTCCATATCCACGATAAGCTCCGGCTGACATCCGGTTCGTATAAACTACATCGTAACGGAACCGATAGGCCTCTGCCGAACCGTAAAGCGGAATCGCCTTATGTCCGGAAAGTCCGACCGTTGTCGGTCCATGTTCCCCGTATGCTCCTGTGTTAGAAAGTGTATACAGATCAATTGCACGGATATTTCCCTCTTTATCCGCTCCCATACGGACTGTCACTGCCATATCATGACGCGGTGAGGACGCAATCTGGGACTCTTCTCTTGTAAATACAATTTTCGACGGTTTACCGGTCTTCCAGGTAACAAATGCCGGATATACCTCACATACTGCCGACTGCTTTGCACCAAATCCACCACCGATCCTCGGCTTGAATGCACGGATCTTAGATTTCGGGATGCCAAGTGCATTGGAAACAATACGGCGCACATGGTAAACGATCTGCGTAGAACTCATCACATTCAGTCTTCCATACATATCCATAAAACAGACCGTCTGAAATGTTTCCATCATTGCCTGCTGCGCAGCTCTTACATGATAGGTGTGCTCCACAACCACATCACATTCAGCAAGTACTTTTTCCACATCTCCGTTGCCGTCTTCTGCCTGCGCACAGAGATTCCTCTTATTATCCGCTCCTACCGGGCACAGTGCCTTCCAGCTGTCCTCCGGATGCACCAGAACCGGACCATCCAGTGCTTCCTCCGGATCCAGTACTGCCGGAAGGACCTCGTATTTGACCTTGATCATCTTCATCGCACGTTCCACACACGCTTCATTTTCTCCGGCAATGATCGCCACCGGATCTCCCACAAAACGCACATGCTGATCCAGGATCAGCCGGTCATACGGACTTGGCTCCGGCCAGGTCTGACCTGCAGTTGTAAAGCGATGCTGCGGTACATCCTTCCAGGTATAAATTGCTTCGATTCCCGGCACGCGCATTGCCACATCTGTCTTGATCTCCCGGATCATTGCATTGGCATGCGGACTTCTCAGAAGCTTAACGATCAGGCATTCCTTCGGCGCCAGATCATTTGTATATACCGGCTTTCCAGTCACCAACGCCATCGCATCTTTTTTTACAAATGGTACTCCTACTGCTTTCATCTGGCTCCTCCTTTTCTTTTGTACTCCAGAAAATCATGGATCCCCCTGAGCTGCCCTTCATATCCCGAACAACGGCAGAGATTTCCCGCAAGATACTCCCGGATCTCGTCATCGCTTGGATCCGGATTCTCACGGAAAAGTGCGATTGCATTCATGATCATACCCGGATTACAGAATCCACACTGCTCCGCCCCCTGTCCTGCGATAAAAGAACCAAATTCTTCTGCTTCCTCCTGCAGTCCTTCCAGCGTATCTACCTTGTGCCCGTCTGCTCTTGCGGCAAGCACGGAACAGGAAAGTACCGGCTTCTCATCTAAAAATACGGTACAAAGTCCACAGTTGGAAGTCTCACAGCCACGCTTTACGCTGTAACATCCATGATTTCTCACGAAATCGATCAGAAGCAGATCATCTGCGATCTCTTCTGTAATCTTTTTTCCATTCAGTGTCAGACTAATCTGCATTCTTTTCACCTCCGTCTGTAATTTTCTCTAACGCTCTGCGGATCAGAACCTCTGCAAGATGGGTACGATACGCTGCACTTCCACGCATATTGCTTCCCATCGGCACCTGGGTTGCAAGCTCTTTTGCAAATTTTTTCAGATCTGTGCATGCATCCAGCTGTTCTGCCGGAATGTGAAGACAGACTGCTTTCATCGGTCTTGCCCCAACTGCCACCTTCAGTTCATCTCCATAACGGTCAGCAGCAACCGCCAGTACCGGAAAATCTGTCTTGGTATTGCGGTGTGACTGATAGCTTCCCTTTCCCGGTGTTTTCTTTACGATCACACGGACAAGGATATCATTGTCTCTCTCCATCTTTGCAAACTCTTCCAGAGAAATGATTCCACCTTTATAAAGTTCTACTTCTGTATCCAGTGCGAGGAAACAGGTCAGTACATCCGAAAATCCAAACCGTCCGAAAATACTTCCGCCGATCGTCGCAAGATTCCGGAACTGTACACCGACAATACTTCTCACACTTTCTCTGACCATATTGCAGCTCAGTTCATTTAATCCTTCATGTAACTCCAGATCACGCAGGGATACCATACAGCCTATCTTCCATGCATCCTCCGTCTCCTCAATCTGGTCCAGTCCAAGTCCGGACAGATCAATCGCAGTCTGGATCTGTGCGGTACTCATTTTCAGCCAGAGCATTCCGCCAATGATCCGGTTCGTCTTTTTCTGGTTCAGCTCATATGCCTGCTCCAGACTCTCTGCTTTCACATATTGTTTTATCTTCAGCATCGTCCCTATCCTTTCTATTCTCTGTTCCTGCTAAATCCAAGATGGGTATAGGCAAGATCTGTCACAACCCTTCCTCTTGGAGTTCTCTGTAAAAATCCATTCTTCAGAAGATACGGCTCATAGACATCTTCTACGGTTCCCGAATCTTCCCCGATCGCTGCCGCAAGGGTATCCAGTCCCACCGGACCACCCTGAAATTTCTCGATCATTGTCGTCAAGAGATTACGGTCTACGTGGTCGAGTCCAAGCCTGTCCACATCCAGAAGATCCAGTGCCTGTCTTGCCACCTCTTCGGTGATCACCCCATCATATTTGACCTGTGCAAAATCCCGGACTCTCTTCAAAAGCCGGTTGGCAAGTCTCGGTGTTCCTCTGGAACGTCTCGCCATCTCAAGAGCTCCCTTTTCATCAATCTCCACATCCAGCACGCCTGCTGAACGGATGATGATGGTCTGCAGTTCTTTTTCCGTATAAAATTCCAGGCGGCTCACAACCCCAAAACGATCTCGGAGCGGAGCTGTCAGCATTCCGGCGCGGGTAGTTGCCCCTACCAATGTAAAATGTGGCAGATCCAAACGGATCGATCTTGCCGAAGCACCTTTCCCGATCATAATATCGATCACAAAATCTTCCATCGCCGGATAAAGCACTTCTTCCACCTGCCGGTTCAGCCGGTGGATCTCATCCACAAAAAGCACATCTCCCTCCTGCAGATTGTTGAGGATCGCCGCCATCTCACCTGGTTTCTCGATCGCAGGTCCTGACGTGATCTTGATATTTACGCCCATTTCATTCGCAATGATCCCGGCGAGGGTTGTCTTTCCAAGTCCCGGCGGACCGTAAAACAGCACATGATCCAGCGCCTCTCCTCTGCTTTTTGCCGCTTCTATATAAATCTTAAGCGTCTCTTTTGCCTTCGCCTGTCCAATATAATCTTCCAGAAGCTGGGGCCTTAAATGACTCTCAATTTTTACATCCTCTTCCAGATTCTCTGTGGTAATAATTCTTCTTCCCATCCTAGTCCTCTTATATCAAATATTTGAGTGCGCCCTTTAGCAGATCTTCCACTGTCGTGCTCTCATCCATTTCCACTTTTCGTACTGCCTGCAGCGCTTCTGTACTTCCATAGCCAAGTGCTGTAAGTGCCTGCACCGCGTCTGCCTGAAGCCCCTGCGCATTTACTGCATCTTCGGCTGCTCCATTTGCCGCCTCCACCTGGTGATCCAGTACGTCCTCAATCTTCAGCTTATCCTTCAGTTCCACGATCAGCTTCTCCGCTGTCTTCTTGCCAATACCCGGTGCTGCTGAAATTGCCTTGACGTCCTTCGACATCACGGCAAATCGAAGTTCATCCGGTGTAAGCTGGGCCAGGATTCCAAGGCCTCCTTTCGGTCCGATCCCACTGACACCGATCAGAAGCTTGAACACCGAAAGCGCATCGCGGGTTAAAAATCCATACAGCTGCATGGCATCTTCTTTCACATTCAGATAAGTATGTATCTTCACTTCACTTCCGACCGGCGGAAGCTGTCCCATCGCCTGTCCGGACATAAAAATCCCGTATCCTACACCGCCTACATCTACGATCACTTTATCTTCTTCGAGAGCTGCAAGCTCCCCTCTTATATATGAAATCATCTCTTCCTCCCATGCTATGACAATACAATGCTGCCCAGTCTTTTAAGCATCTCATTTGACACAACTCCGATAATAAATCCGGTGATCACTCCTGCGATCAGAAGCACCGGCACATAATAGGCGACGCTGAATGTCTCCACGACCAGCATCGCTACGATCAGCTGACCGACATTGTGAAAGACACCACCTGCCATGCTGACTCCGAAAACACTGAACGATCCCCTTTTTTTCAAAACCGCCATCACTGCAAGGCTTAAAAGTCCGCCTGCCAGACTGTATAAAATACTGAACAGACTGGCAAAAATAAATCCGGACAGCACGATACGTGTCACCGAAAGCAACAGGGCGTCCTTTGCACCCATCTTGTACAGTGCCACCACAACTATCAGATTCGCCAGTCCAAGCTTGACGCCCGGGATCCCGATCTGAAACGGGATCAGAGTCTCTACATAACTAAATATCAGCGCAAGGGCGGTAAATACACCAAACCACGCTGTTCTGACTGTATTTTTCTTCATATCTTAATTCGTCACCGCATCCAGTTCGGCTTCTTCTCCATCGACAATTTTCAGAACGATCTTATTCGGAAGGCAGATAATACTCTCTCCGTTCCTTGAAATTGCTTTCTGGTGTACACAGATCTGATCCGGACAGTTGGCCGCTGCCATTTTCACTTTTCCGTTCTCGATCTGGACGGTGTTCGTTCCTCCGTTGATCTTAAATGCACGCTCTTTCTTCAGATCCAGTGTCTCTACCACTTTCCCGTCAATCTGTATTTCTACAACGCCTGCGTTTTTCTGGCTTGTGAATAAATGTCCTGCAAAAAAAATGCCTGACACAGCAAGTACAAGTAAGGCAAGAATCAGATCATTCTTTTTGAAGCCGGATGCTTTCTCCTCAGGGCTCTTATTTTCTTTGTAGCTCATAGGGTTCTCCTTTTTCTTTGTTTATTCTAACACATCATTTTATCTAATGCAATCAAGTGTTCGATTGATTTTTTTCATGGGGGAACGTATAATGGGGGATAATTGGCGAATGGGACGGTCTGTGGGAAAAAATGGAATAGAGACGCCGAGGGAGGAAATGGAAGTGTGCAGCTCTCAAGTTGTGCAAACCATTCCGATGAACCTCTTAGGGCGAAAATCGTGTTCAGCAATGGCTTCCACGATTTTTGAGTTTCATCTCCATTGCACAAAATAGAGAGCTGCACACTTCCATTTCCTCCCTCGGCTGGTTATTGACTTTTTGCACAGACCTGGGATTCACAAATTTTCATTATGTTGTTTGTTGAAGGTTTATGAAAAAAATAATGCTGTGGATTACGTTTTGATAAATTTTACTGTATTGGGAAATTTTTATGTAATTAGTGTTTTAATGGTAGGAGGTTCTGCGATGAAAATAAGAAGTTGGGGATTTGGTATTTGTTTGAGTTTGTTTGGGATTTTTTGTCTGGGCGGATGTTCCGGGAGTTCGGCACAACCGGTGTCTCGGACGGTTACCGTGTTTGATACGGTGGTGACGATTACGGTTTATGATAAGGATTCGGAAGATGTGCTGGATGCTTGTGTGGCGAAGTGCGAGGATTATAATGCGCGGTTTAGCAGAACTTCGGAAGGGAGCGAGATCTATGAACTGAACCATGCAGACGGGGAGCCTGTAACGCTTTCGGATGATACGGTGGATCTCATTCAGAAAGGCGTGGAATACAGCCGCCTGGCAGAAGGAAAGTTTGATATTACAATCGCCCCGCTCAGTGACTTGTGGGATTTCAAGAATAATACGGGGACCGTTCCGGATGATGCGGCGATTCAGGAAGCGAAAAGTCATATCGGATATGAGAATGTGAAGGTTGACGGGAATACGGTTCAGCTTCTGGATCCGGAGGCGGCTATTGATCTTGGCGGAATTGCAAAGGGATATATTGCTGATCAGCTGAAGGCATATCTGAAAGAGCAGAATGTATCCCATGCGCTGATCAATCTGGGCGGAAATGTACTGGCTCTCGGCGGGAAACCGGATGGCTCGGATTATAATATCGGGATCCAGAAACCGTTTGCACAGAATGGAGAAGCGATCACCAGTGTAAAGATCAAGGATCAATCTGTGGTTTCTTCCGGGATTTATGAGCGGTATTTTAAGGTGGCTGACAAGATTTATCACCATATCTTAGATCCGAAAACCGGGTATCCTTATGAAAATGATCTGCTTGGGGTGAGTATTGTCTGTGGCTCTTCTACGGAGGCGGACGCGCTTAGTACGACCTGCTTTGCGATGGGGTTAGATGATGGATTGAAATATATCGAAGGAATCAAGGGGGCGGAGGCACTCTTTATCACGGATGATTATGAGATTCATTACTCCAGTGGGTTTCCGAAGTAAAAAAGTTGAATGATGTAGGTTGTGAGACAAATCAGAAAAAATAAATGGCATCAGATTCAGTTGTGCAAAAGTTGAATCTGGTGCCATTTATTTTTCTTATGCTTCCTGCTTCACTGTCTCTTCTCCCGGCAAAGCCCAGCGGATTTCGGCTTTGAAGAGGTCTGCTTCGGTTTCGATGTGGAAGCTTCCACCCTGGAGACCTACGAAGCTTTTTACGATTGCAAGACCAAGACCGGAGCCTTCGGTATTGCGGGATTCATCTCCGCGGACGAAGCGTTCTGTAATTTCTTCCGGATTGAAGGTGAGCTCGGTTGCGGAAATATTTTTCAGGCGGATAAATACATCTTTCTCTGTCTTTTCGATTTCCACATAAACTCTTGTTCCCGGAAGTGCATATTTTACAATGTTATTCAGAAGATTCTCAAAGATCCGGCAGGTCTTCTGACTGTCCAGACGAAGGATCACTTTTTCTTCCGGGAAAGTGGTCCTGAACTCCAAATTTTTTTCTTCAAACCTATCTTCCAGCTCAAATTTCACCTGTTTGAACAGATTGACAATATCCACATTCATCAGATTCAGGGTTACATTCTGGCTGCTTGCTTTGCTGATCTCGAATAGGTCTTCGATCAGGACTTTCAGACGCATAGATTTACGTTCCAGAATATCAATATAATCCTTTCGCTTTTCCTCATCTTTCTCGTCTTTCAACAGATTCACATAGGTTATGATCGCAGTCAGCGGTGTTTTCAGATCATGTGATACGTTTGTGATCAGTTCTGTTTTCATACGCTGGCTTTTTACTTCTTCCTTTACCGCTTTCTTAAATCCGCTCTGGATCTTCTGGATTTCATTACGGAACGGACTGAACACACCAAGATCACCTTCAATTTCTACATCCAGATTTCCATCTGCAATTTTATTGGTTGCCTCTAGAAGCAATGCATATTTTTTCCGGAGATCATTAAAATATTTTTGCAGGATCAGGAACAGGATTATAGAATATACGATCAGTCCTGCAATTCCGTAATACCAGAATGAACAGATCACCAGCAGGATCGCGAAATTGAACAGCACGATTTTCAAAATAATCTTATTATTCTTTTCCTTGAAATTGAACTGGTCCAGAGAATGATAAAATGCTTCGATTTTATTCTTGCACCAGCGGATACCGCCTCGGATTCCGTTTCCGAATCTTCTCCAGATCCTGATCAGCAGCACTCTTTTTTTCACATATTCCTTTACTCCAAGAAGCCGGATCTGGCGTACACAGCCGGATACCCAGTACATGACTGCAAAGAAAACAAACCAGACCAGAAAATCGATTGGCCACACATTTCCTTTCGCGTGCGTAATCAGTTCTCCAAGATAGCTGAAAATCAGGCTAATTCCAGTAATACCAGTCGCTATCGCAATTTCAAATGGTACATGGAAAATTTTTTCATCTCCTGTATGCAGATCTTCCTTCATCGGAATCAGCCACGCCAGAAGTGCGACCAACAATATAAGTGTCAAGATTGTATAAACCGCCTCGTTTCCCACCATCGAAGTAATCGGATATACCCGCATAACATATGCATTCAGCTTTGTTTCCGTCATCATGAAATAATAGGTTCTGTCTTTTGGCGAAATATTTTCAATCTCACTCTCATCTTCATATTCAAATATTTTTTCCGGCAGATTTGAGGTCAGGATCTTCAGAACAGCTTCCTGTTTGGTTACTTCCGTTCCCATCACCTGATCAATCTTGATTTCACCGTTTTTGTCAAACGAGATCTTAATCCCAAGAGCATAATCTGCAAGCTCGGTATCTTTCACTTTTTCCCAGGAATCTCTATTCGACCGGTATCCATCGATTACCTCTCCTTTTGCATCCTGCACCTGATAATTCATATATGCGATCTGCCGGTTAAATTTCTCATCAAATTCCGGATAATAATCATCCAGAAACTTTACGTTATATTCGTTTCCGGATTCTTTGGAATACAATACATAGCAATCCCGGATAAATGTCTTCATAAAGGACTCACTCGTCCGGTAGTTCTGTGTCAGACTGTCCTGCTCCTTTTTTGCATTCTTATAAAAAGTATTATAGTTTCCTAACACGATCACCGTCGCAAGTAAGATTACGCCTAAAATCAGGACAATCCCAAGTTTATGCCTGTTTTTCGATTTTGTATCCAACGCCCCACACCACCTTTAAATATTTTGGTTCTTTCGGGCAGCTCTCAATTTTTTCACGGATATTCCGGATATGGACCATGATCGTATCGGTATTGATCGCTTTTTCATTCCATACACGCTCGTAAATTTCCTCTGCCGAAAAAACTCTTCCAGGACTTTTCATAAGGAGAAGCAGGATTTTGTACTCAATCGGTGTCAGGCGCACCGGCTCTCCGTCAACCGATACCTCCACCGTATCTTCATTCAGCTCCAGGCCGCCGATCACATGGATATTCTGATTTTCTTCACGGTCTCTCAACTTCTCTGCAAACATCCTGTATCTTCTGAGCTGTGAATTCACCCTTGCAAGAAGCTCCATCGGTGTAAATGGCTTCGTCACATAATCATCTGCCCCGATATTCAGCCCCATGATCTTATCCACTTCCTCTGATTTTGCTGACAACATGATCACCGGAAAATCATATTTTTCCCGAAGCTTCATCGTCATACGAATCCCATCCATACGTGGCATCATAATATCCACGATTGCCAGATGGATCTCTTCTTTCTCGATCACTTCCAGACCTTCAATCCCGTCTGCCGCCTGAAATACTTCGTATCCCTGACTTTTCAGGTAAATTTCCACACCTTCTCTGATTTCCTTGTCGTCTTCAACGACCAGTACATGATTCATTTCCATAACTGCTTTTCTCCTCTTTTTCTCATCCTTGACTATAGTCTATCTCCTAAAGCTAAAGAGAACCGGAATAGATTTCTAAAGAATTTCTTAAAAAACGAAAAAGCTTTTCAGCAAAGCACTGCTGCCCTGCCGAAAAGCCTGCCAGATACTTATTTAATAACCATAATAGCTTACTCCGCCGATCGCTGCGATGATAACAAAGAAAATCACAAGCACATAGGAAATCACCTGAAGGATCAGGGATGCTCTGCAGTAGTTGCGCCGGTTCAGATTGCCACTATTACTGAATGCCCAGATGATGTACAGGATCAGTCCCGCACACGGAATGACACCAACGATCAATGTCAAAAGCCATTCACCCATCGAAAGCGGCGACGGATCCAGCTGCTTTTGCGGCATCTGGTAGTTGTTTTGGTAATTATTCTGTCCATTGTAACTGTTGTTGTAGCCATTCGCGTTAAATCCGGTATTATAACTGCTATTCTGGTACTGGTTGTCAGAATACCCATTGGTATAAGCTCCGCTCTGATTGGTTCCGTTATAATACGAATTTCCGTTGTAAGTATTATTTTCATAAGTTCCATCCGAAGTTCCGGAATGGCAAGCGCTTCCGCCAGGTGCTGACTGTCCGTAGCCGCTTCCGTTTTCTGACTTTGGCATTTCACCGTAAGTATATGCCGGATGACTTTTTTCTTCCTGCTTTAAATTATCGTCCGCTGCCTCTTTTGGCACGCTATTGTCATTCTTTGCCTGCGGATCTGCTTCTGTATATCCTGCATTGGGATCTGTGTAGGAAGATGGACTCTTTTTCTCCCCTTCACTATTCTCAGTTGTCTGGTCATTTAAGTTATTATCCATATCCCAAAACCTCCTGTGTATTCATTTTTTTCATCATAGCACACCAAAAAGCTGAAAACAATAGCTCTTTTTGTCAAATTACTGAATTCAAAGACCAGATTCTGAATATCAAATCTATTAGCCGGTTATTTGATCCGCAGCCTCTGACCGACATAAATCAGATTCGGATTTTGTAGTTTGTTCAACCTTGCAATTTCCTGATAAGATGTTCCGTATATCGCTGCAATTTTCGAAAGCGTATCCCCGGATTTGACGATATGATACTTGTTTTCTTCGGCATTGACTCTGCTTTGTACTTCTTCATACCGTTTCCCCAGAACCGTTTTCCGCACTTCCCCGTTGCCATATTTCCCGGCACGCACTTCCTTTGCCAGTGTCTCTGTACTGGCACCGGAAATATAGTCGATCATCCCCTGCACTTCTCCATATCTGGTTCCAAGCCAGCTTTTCCGTTCTTCCCCATTTCCAAATTCTCCACGCATCGTCCAAAAAACCAGATCCAGCGTAGTTCCTTCCTGGTTTTCTTCCTCTTCAGAAGGTTTCTCTGGAGTTGTCTGGTTTCCTTTTCCAGCATACCGGCTCCACGCCTGCCGGTCTCCGTAGAATTTATTCAAATCCAGATTGCCATTCCATCCGCTTAATCTTCCCGAAGAACTGTACTGCCGCATCACACAGGCATATGCACCCTCATTCCATGGATTTTCCTGGTATCCGATTGGCTCCATACTCGCGTACTGCGCTACCCACAGTCCATAGTTTCCGATATTCTGCAACCGGCTCATCATACTTTGCTGCACATAAACCACAGGATTGACGCTGGTCTTTGTTGAAATATAATTACACCAGGCTTTCACCCATTCCCGGTCATTCACACCAAATGCCGGATTGGACCGCCCTTCCCAGTCCAGCACAAGCATTGCCTCCCCCACACGGTTCCCTGCATTCTTCAGAAAATATTCTGCCTCCGCCTGTATATTTCCACCAGACGCATAGTGATAAATGCCCAGGCATTTCCCTGCTGTTTTCGCCTGACGGTAGGCTCTTTCGTAATCCGGATTTACATAACCGGTTCCTTCTGTCGCCTTAATCACCACAAAATCACACGGGACAACCGCAAGATTGATCCCACTTTGCCAGTTGCTGATGTCAATTCCATTTAATGCCATACCACTTCTACTCCTACTCTTCTTTTCCTGCCTGCTTGATGATCTGATGGATGTAGGTACTCAGTCCTGCAACAACAATGCCCTGCGTTACGGATGCGAAAACTGCGGCCAACACATCCTGTATCCCTGCAAAATGTGCGGTAGATGTCACCCAGATCCCACAGATGACGATACCTGTCACTCCAAGCGTGATTGGGATGTATTTGTCCTTGATGAATTCTGCCTGTTTGAGTGCAATTCCGAAAAAGTATAAAACTGCCGTTACGATCAGCAGTTCAGGTTTTACATAATCCATGAGTTGTTCCATTGTCTGGATAGCCTACCTTTCTTTTTGGGGATTTTAAGGAAGATTTCTTTTGAAAAATAATTCGATCAGATGTGGTATTAGTATATGTGAGAGATAGGATTTAGTGATAAAAGAAAGATTTGATATAAAATAATCGGACCGGCAGGTTCTTCTTTGATTTGTATATGCAAAGGGGCTGTGAAAAAAGATGTCTGCTTTGAAACAGGCACTCAATCTTGGAAAGTCCTATAGTGATAATAGATGGGGAATGTTCGTGACCATGCTCCTGTATAAAGGGAAACGGAACGGCTGTTACATCATCAAGATCGATAAATGGTTCCCATCCAGCAAAACCTGCAGTGAGTGTGGGTATGTCCACAAAGAACTGCAGCTTTCTGACCGGACTTATGTTTGCCCTGTCTGTGGAAATCTCATCGATTGGGATGAGCAGGCAGCTATCAACATTGATCTGGAAGGATTGCGGATCCTGTTATCTGCATAAAATAGAACATTGATAGAAAAACCGGTAGGGACGCCGGGGTTAGCCTTCATCACTACGGGGTTGGATGGTCGCAGTCATCCTATAATATGTCACCCGCGTATGTAGGAATCAAAAGAAACCATGAAATTCCGCGAGGAGTTTTTTGGCGGAAGCTCGGTAATTCAATTACCGAGTAGTTCACATATTACACTTATTCTTTTGTACAGTCTTTATCTTTCTCTATCCTCAAGGTATTCTGCAAGACTGTAATACAGTTCACCTGCAATTCCACGTGTCTGCTCTGCGGCGGTCATGGAATTCAAGATTGCCTCCTGCTCTGCTTCTGCCGCAGCAAGGAAAGCACGGTCGATTATATTTTCCGGAATTGCTGATATTTGCACAAGTTCCTCCTCATAACCGGATGGGATTCTGTTTGCAGTCGTAAATCCGATCATAACCTCCCCGCTGCCATGGCCTGTGTAACCGCCGGTTCGTGCGATACCAACACCGGTTCTTTTCAGAATCCGTTTGAGCTGACGACTTGTCAATGGAAGGTCTGTAGCCAGAATACTCATAATAGAACCTTTATCTTCTTCAGATGCAGCCATATCACTCTTTTCCTGCTTCCATTCCAGAATCTTCGGACCAACAGCTTCTCCGTTCAGTACAAAATCTTCCGTTGCACCAAAGTTTGACTGAACCAGAACACCAATGGTGTATTCTTTTTCACCAATCGTGATCACGCGGGATGCAGAACCGATTCCCCCCTTCATGCCATAGCAGGTCGTACCGGCACCGGCACCTACATCACCTTCTTCGAATTCTTCTGATGCTGCTGCAAAAGCCTCACGCACTTCCTTTTCGCCAATCGCCCGTTTCTGGATATGATTGATCCGGCAGTCATTGCACTCGCCAACAACCGGATTGATACTCTGTGGCTCAATTCCGTCCTTACGGCTCTGTTCGATCACGACATCAACCATTGCATCCAAAACCTTTCCGACATTTAAGGTATTGGTAAGAGCAATGGGTGTCTCGAGGGTCCCCAGTTCCTCTACCTGCACCACGCCAGCACTTTTTCCAAATCCATTATGAATGTATGCAGCTGCCGTATAGTGCTTGGCAAATGCATTGTCCGGTCCAGGAACGATCACGGTTACACCGGTATGATTTTCTTCTGTCTTCACCGTACAATGCCCTACCCGTACACCTGGCACGTCCGTAATCGCATTCCTTTCTCCTGTTTTTACTCTTCCGGGTACAATCCCAAAGTCCCGAATCCGTTTTTTCCCCATTTTGGTTTCCTGCCACTCAAAATATGTTTAAATATACTCAAACACATCGAGAAATTGAAGTCCTCACGAATACTTCTTACTGCTTCATTGTGTATGTTTTGACGATTGCAGACAATACGCTACTCACAGGTTCTTGTACACTCCACAGTCGTTAATTCCCGAAATAGCCTTCGGTACATACTTACATTTGCTTTTAATCATGCAATCTTGTAAGTTTTAGCATCTTTTAAATTAAGTGCCGCATTGAGATCCCTGTCTGCAACATAGCCACATTCACATCTGTAAATTCTATCTGAAAGCTTTAAATTTTTCCTGATAGAACCACAATGGTGACATGTCTTTGAAGATGGATAAAATCTATCTGCTACCCTTAATTCAATGCCTTTTTCATCACACTTGGCTTTAAGCCTTTTTCTAAATTCATAAAACTTCTGAGATGCAACAGCTTTTGAAAGACACCTGTTTTTCATCATTCCTTTTACATTTAAATCTTCAATCGTTATGTAAGACGGTTTGGTTTTCACTATCTCAGCGATTGTCTTGTTAATGTAATCAGTACGGATATTATCCATTTTATGATGAAGTTTTTGTACCTTAAGCTTTTGTTTCTGTATATTTGCTCTTTGAGTGGACTCTCCTTTCTTTAAATTTTCATACTTTCGGGAAAGACTTCTCTGTTCCCGGATCAGTTGTTTTTCAAGTTTCTTTAATCCTGCCGATTTGTTGATGTTCCTGTATGTCTTTCCACTTGAAATAATAGCAAAATCTTTTAGCCCAAGGTCTATACCGATTCCATCGTTTAAGTTATTGTTAATATTGACATCGGGAATCTCTACAAGAACAGAAACATAAAATCTGCCAGCCTTAACAGACACTGTACCACTTCTGATCATATATCCATCCTTTGTTGTTGGGATATATCCTTTTTCTTTGATACGGACCCAGCCCAGAGTTGGGATCTTAAGTCTGTGCCTTTCGCATTGACAATCCTTTGGGTTATTTCTGACGAAATACATTTTCACATCAGATTTACCTTTCTTTTTAAATTTAGGAAAATCACTCTGATGTTTAAAAAATCTTGTAAAAGCAGCACATCCATCTTCGATAGACTTTTTTACGGCTTTTGAATACACTTCCCTGATCCATGTTTTGTCAGAATTATCTGGAATGTATTCGTTGTTAAGCCATAGACTAAAGCTCTTACCAGTCATAAACTTTTCACCATTATCATGCAGGGCTTTGTTGTGACCAAGGTAGAAGTTATAAACATATCGGCAAGTGCCTATCGTCTTGCGGATTCGGGCTTTCTGTTCTTCAGTTGGGTTGATTTCCGTCTTGAAGCTCTTTAGCAATCTCTTCATCCCTTTCTATTTGTTTTTTATACTTACGAAGTCCGTACAATCTACAGGAAAAAACATGAAGTATAGATACAATATCCTGTACAAGTTCTTCTTGCGGTGATAGTTCTTCATTGTTCACTATCACTATAGTTGTATTGAACTTCATACAGAATTTTTCAAACCAGTCATATCCAAATCTGATAAATCTGTCTTTATGTGTAACTATGATGGTTTTAATTTTTTGTTCCATTACTTCATCTAACAGCTGATTCCACTTTTTGCGGTTATAGTTTAAACCACTGCCATAATCTTCAATACATTGGTCTACAATCATTCCTCTGGCATTACAGAATTGACGTAAAAACGATACTTGATTCTGTAAATTATCCTTTTGATTTCTTGTAGAAACTCTTGCATAAATAACAACTTGTCGAGTATCATTCTCTGTATCTATGCCTTTGAATTGAAGATATTGGTTGTAAGTATAATAACGCCTGTCAGTTGGAGTTCGATTCGCTTTTAGCGTTCCTTCCCTGTCCCAACGCTGTAATGTTTTCACAGAGACACCTAATAATTCAGCAAAATCTTTTGGTTTATAATTAGTGATATTCGATGTGTTCATAGCAATACCTCCATGAGCACATTTTGACACATTTAATCACTAATATCAATGTTATCGATTACTTAAAAATCCTCCTTGGATTATGTTGTATTTTTCAATACATGCTGGTTATAGTATAACACATCTCCGTTGTTGAAGGATTTATTTTATGCATCTGACTTTCGTGATCATCTCGGTTTTTACCGGTCTGTGATAGACAAATCCTGACTGCGGTTCAATGGCTTCTTCTACTTCTACATGTTCCAGTCGTTCAATCTCATCCCAGCCATCGATCACTTTTCCGATTACAGTGAAATTACCATTCAATCTCTCAGAAGCAGCAAGGGTGATATAGTACTGGCTGCCAGAACTGTTCTCTGGATCTCCTGCCATGGCAACAATCCCCCGTTCAAAAACGATTTTGGCATTTTCAGGATTGGTTTTAAATTCCGGTTCGACCATGATATCGATCTGTGGATCAACACCATCAAAAAACAGTGGCTGGAGGACAAATCCCGGTTCCAGACGTTCAATGGCTCTTCCGTCAAATATTTTCTTCTCTGCGAGCTGCATAACACTTCCGCAGGCAATCGGTGCGATTTCCGGCCAGAGTTCAAAGTGTATCACAGCATTCTCATTTACAGTTATTTCGATGATTGGTTTTTGATTCCCGGTATAATTGAATTTACCATCATTTTTCTCTTCCAGCGCTTTGATCAGTGCCGGTAAGACATGCTCCGTGCCCTCTGTTCTTCCGATTATTTCTTCACTGTCGACTCCATTCATCAGGCTCATGACCACTGTATGTCCACCCGTTGTTTTTTGTATACTCTTCAATGTGCCTTCCAGTAAACCGTATTTCAAAGCAACCACCAGCAGATCCACATTATGTGCTTTTTCTGGTGACCACACCTCCGGATGGTAAATCCTGCCATTAATCGCACATCCATTTTTCCTTAGACGATCCGCTCTTTCTCCCTCGGCAATCACGCCAAGCCGGACTTCCGGTTTCTGTGAAAGTCCCCAGATCACATAGGAGCCTACCGCCCCTGCACCTAAAACTGCAACTGATTTTATCTTCATCTTCTATCTCCTTTCGTTTTACGGATACTCATATTCTCATTATACTTTTTTACAGAAAATAGATCTCTTCATTCCGCCATATGTATCATATATTAACTTGCGACTCCAATCTTTACAACAAAGATTTTTATTATAACAGGAACAAATATCTTCATGTTTTTGCAGAAAAAAAAAAGGGGCTGTGAAAAAAGTCCCGAAAAAAAGAAAGACCAAGAGTTTATAATGAACTCAAGGTCTTTCTTTCTGTTATAATTAACTTGTGAAAAAAATTAATAACATAATCTATTCTAACCCCAAACAGGCAGTTTTGCCAATGCTAATTCAAGATTATCTGGACATTTGTGATCCGGTGCTGACTTTTGACAGATTTATGGGAGGAATCGAACTGGAGAAATATCTGAAAAATATTCCTCATCATTATACAGGAAGACTCAGATATGACCCGGTCAGCATGCTGAAAACAGTTTTGTTTGGATTCATGACGCATGGCTATATATCATTGCGTGAACTGGAGGATCAGTGTAATCTTTATAAATATCATAACAAACAGAAAAAAAGTTGCAACTGCCGCATAGGATTTCATAATAGCATTCTTATGGGGTAAGGGGAGTTATACACTTTTTTATAAAATATAACAACTGTCGCATCCAAAAACAAAAGGACGCATGAAAAAACTTTCGTTTTTTCACACGCCCTGTAAATAAATTTCTTAGAATTTACCAGCTTTGTGAGCTTCCTCGATACTTACAGCAACAGCGACTGTCATTCCGACCATCGGGTTGTTACCTGCACCGATAAGACCCATCATTTCTACGTGAGCCGGTACAGATGAAGATCCTGCGAACTGTGCATCAGAGTGCATACGTCCGAGTGTATCTGTCATACCGTAAGAAGCCGGTCCTGCTGCCATGTTGTCCGGGTGAAGTGTACGTCCTGTACCACCACCTGAAGCAACTGAGAAGTATTTCTTTCCTGCTTCTACGCATTCTTTCTTGTATGTACCTGCAACCGGATGCTGGAAACGTGTCGGGTTTGTAGAGTTACCTGTGATAGAAACGTCAACGCCTTCTTTCCACATGATAGCTACTCCTTCACGTACATCATTTGCACCGTAGCAGTTTACTTTAGAACGGAGTCCGTCAGAGTAAGCGATTCTCTGAACTTCTTTCAGTTCTCCTGTATAATAGTCATAGTCTGTCTGAACATATGTGAATCCGTTAATTCTTGAAATGATCTTTGCAGCATCTTTTCCAAGACCGTTCAGGATAACACGAAGAGGTTTCTGACGAACTTTGTTTGCTTTTTCAGCGATACCGATTGCACCTTCAGCAGCTGCGAATGATTCATGTCCTGCAAGGAAGCAGAAGCAGTCTGTTGTTTCTTCAAGAAGCATCTTTCCAAGGTTACCATGTCCCAGACCTACTTTTCTCTGATCTGCTACAGATCCCGGAATACAGAAAGCCTGAAGACCTTCTCCGATTGCTGCTGCAGCGTCTGCTGCTCTTGTACATCCTTTTTTGATTGCGATTGCTGCACCTGTAATATAAGCCCAGCATGCGTTTTCAAAACAGATTGGCTGAATGCCTTTGATCTGGTTGTATACATCCAGTCCGGCATCCTTTGTGATCTTTTCAGCTTCTTCGAGTGAAGCAATGCCATAGCTGTTTAAAACTTCATTGATTTTATCAATTCTTCTCTCATATGATTCAAATAAAGCCATTTAATTGTCCTCCTGAAAATATTGTTGCCTATATAACCCGTTCAACTATCTATGTAATTAGTTTTTACGTGGGTCAATGATCTTAGCGGCATCAGCTACACGTCCGTACTGTCCTTTAGCTTTTTCCCAAGCTTCGTTCGGAGTATCGCCTGCTTTGACAAAGTCTGTGAATTTTCCAAGACTTACGAACTGGTATCCGATGATCTCATCTTTATCATCAAGAGCGATTCCTGTTACATAACCTTCTGCCATTTCCAGGTAACGTGGTCCTTTTGCGAGAGTTCCGTACATTGTACCAACCTGTGAACGAAGTCCTTTACCAAGGTCTTCAAGTCCTGCACCGATCGGAAGTCCTTCTTCTGAGAATGCACTCTGAGTTCTTCCGTATACGATCTGTAAGAAAAGTTCTCTCATTGCTGTATTGATTGCATCACAGACAAGGTCTGTGTTAAGTGCTTCCAAAATAGTCTTTCCTGGAAGAATTTCTGAAGCCATAGCTGCGGAATGAGTCATTCCTGAACATCCGATTGTCTCCACAAGTGCTTCCTGAATAATACCATCTTTAACGTTCAAAGTGAGCTTACATGCACCCTGCTGTGGAGCACACCAGCCGACACCATGTGTAAGACCGGAAATATCTTTGATTTCTTTAGCCTTTACCCATTTTGCTTCTTCCGGAATTGGAGCTGGTCCGTGGTTTGCACCCTGAGCTACCGGACACATCATTTCTACTTCATGTGAATAAATCATGTTAAAACTCCTTTCAAATACAACTGTTTTTCTTTTATAAGGCGTTTGTGATTGTTTTAACACCATATGTATTTATTTTCGCACAATTTTCGACATTCGTCAATTGTTACTTTGTACAAGATTCCAGAACTCACTGTCCGTTTTATATTCAATTATTTCTTTCATATTAAACGGCGCTGTGATCCATCCACTCTCCGCAGATGATTCTTTTCCGTCTCCCGGATAGTGATAAGTGATTCCAATTTCAATGCCGTCTTTGTCCACAAAGAACGCATCAAAATACCGGTTCTCCAGGATTTCACCATTTAAAATCTGGCGGAAATCATTTAATTTCACATTACTTAACACCTCTGCAGATGGTGCTTCGCCCTTCATCTTTTTCATCCAGTCCTGCATAAATGCATCACTTAGATCCACAATATCCGACACCTCAAACTGCTTTGCATCCGAAATACGGATATTGCGGGTACGAAGGTCACAGTACTGGGAAGAAGTATTTCCTGCATAATAAATATCATTGAATGCCACACTGATAAAATCTTCTCCTGCATAAGAAACCCTATAGGTCACAAGGCTTGCCATAAATGGATCCGATTCTTCCAGCATTTTCTCTTTCATGGAATCACTCGGATCCAGATACAGAGTATTTACTGTACTCATCGCACAGTCTTTCAGCATTTCATTGATCTTGTCAATATTTTCGCCTTCCACACCTGTGATCTGCGGATATTTGACATCAAACTGCATCGGATATTCGCCTTTATTTCCATTGGAAAAATACGTATAATTTTCCTCCGTGATCGTATACGGCAGATTCTCCGCTTCATAGCCCTCGATCGCTTCGATTCCCTGCGCCTCTTCAGAGCTTTCACTTTCACCATTTTCTCCGCTTTCATCCCCGCCAAAGAGATCCCCGAAGCTTCCGTCCCCGTTTGGATCATATTCAAAGATCTGTGATGAATCCTGCCGGTTTCTGTCAGCATTTGAGAAATTGATGATGATCTTTCCGAAAAGAAGCCCTAGGAAAATCAGAAAAATAACCGCCGTTACTGCAATTCCGATAAAGAGTCCGGTATGCTTCTTTCCATAATGTGAAGGTCTTACGTTTGCCGGTGATACCATAAGCTCCATCGGGACAAACCGGATCCCGTCTTTTTCCTGAACCGGTGCCAGATCCCGGAATCCCATATGATGATAAGCCTCCGTACTCACAACCGATGCATTGACGGTTATGCGCATCAGGGCAAGCTGCATCGTACAGAATCTGCACATTTCATTTACAAGCGCCTTTGCAATCCCTCTTCTTCGCAGATCCGGACGGACAAAAAGAAGGGAAATATGCCCGTCACTTTGTACCGCTCCGATACCGCCCAGCTCCTGTCCTTCCACCACGCCAAAGACGATCATCTCTCCTCTTTCCACAAGCGGCATGAAATTCTCCATCTTGATGAAGCGGGCAAATTCTTCGATTCCCTGCTGTGTACAGGAGCCGGCGTTTTCTCTGATAAATACATCCCATACCAGATGCAGACCTGCCACAACTTCCCGGCTGGTGTTTAGTCTTTTTATGATCATTTGTCTTTACCTCGTCTTTTTATGCCCTCTTTAAAAGCTCTTCTCTCAAAAGTGTGATCGCACGTGCAACCGCATAGTCCCGGTTCTTCTCACGATTGCCGGTAAAACGGTACTCTCTTACCGTTACCTCTCCATTTACCGCACATCCGATATACACAAGTCCGACCGGTTTTTCCGCTGTACCGCCGCCAGGTCCTGCGATTCCGGTTACACTAAGCGCCGCATCCGCACCTGCCGCCTTTGCTGCTCCAAGCGCCATCTCTGCTGCAGTCTGTTCACTGACTGCCCCGTAGGTTTCCAGTGTCTCATGCTTCACACCAAGAATTTTTTCTTTCGATGCATTGGCATAGGTGATGTAGCCTTCGTTATATACATTTGACGCTCCTGATACATTCAGAAGTCTTCCTGAAAGCTTCCCGCCGGTGCATGACTCTGCTGTTGTCACAGTCATCTTCTTCTCTTCCAGAAGACGGATCACCGACTCTTCCAGAGTCACCTCTTCCTCTGTCGTATATACGGCATCCCCAAAACGCTTCTTCATCTCTTCGATTATCGGCTGCATCAGCTTCTCCGCCTCTTCTTCCGAGCAGGCTCTTGCCGTCACACGGAAATGTACCTCTCCTGTCTTTGCATAAGGCGCAAGCGTCGGATTGGTCTGTGCATCCATCAGATCCGCAACCATGGTCTCTGCCCGGCTTTCCCCGATCCCGCACACTTTTACCATATGGGAATAGATTCCCTCCGGCTGCTTTTTATTGAGGTACGGTGCAATGTCGTGTTCAAACATCGGCTTCATCTCATTCGGAGGCCCAGGGATCAGGATCGCTGCTTTGCCGCGCTCTTTATCCTCCAGGATCAGTCCAGGTGCCGTTCCGTTCAGATTGTCGATCACGATCGCGCCTTCCGGAACCAACGCCTGCTTCCAATTATTTTCTGTCACCTTTTTGCTCTTAATCTTCTCAAAATAGTCCCGGATTCGTGCCTTGGAATGTTCATCCATATAAAGTTTTCTGCCAAATACCTTTGCAGTTACTTCTTTTGTCAGATCATCCTTGGTAGGTCCAAGTCCCCCTGTCAGAATTACGATATCAGCGCGCTCTATTGCCTGGCGGATTGCTTCTTCCATACGCTCTTCATTGTCGCCGACAACAGTCTGGTGATATAAAGAACAACCTAGCAGAGCACATTTCTCTGCTAGGTATGCTGCGTTTGTATTCACAATGTTGCCAAGTAAAATTTCAGTGCCGACAGAAATCAGCTCTACAACCATTTTACATGCCTCCCTGTGTTAATACCTGTTTGTTCTTTGCGATATAATCGATCAGTGAAACGACTGTCAGGATCAGTGCCACCCATGTAAGGACTGTTCCTACAATATTCCACACACCACCCAGATCCATGATCAACACAATAATCAGTGCCATCTGTGATACGGTTTTAAATTTGCCCCAGTAGCTTGCCGCAATGACGATTCCATTGTCGGAAGCAACCAGACGGAATCCGCTGATGATAAATTCTCTGGCAATGATCACCAGAACAACAATGACATTCAGTCTGTCCATAGATGTCAGGCAGATCAGCGCAGTACATACCAACAGCTTATCTGCGAGCGGATCCATAAATTTACCGAAGTTCGTTACCAGATTGTATTTTCTTGCAATTTTTCCATCCAGCATATCCGTCAGGCTGGCAACGCAGAAAATCACAAGTGCGATCCATTTGTCTGCTGCTCCGGTAATATCAAATAACATAAACACTACAAAAAACGGAATTAAAATCACTCGTAAAATCGTTAACTTATTTGGTAAATTCATAATAACTCTCCTATCAAATCATAATCTGCCGATCCGGTCACTTTTACCCTTGCAAAATCTCCCGACATCAGCTCTTCCGATGTGTTCACAAAAATAAGTCCGTCTACATTCGGCGCATCCCGGTAGGTTCTTCCCACATAGGCATTCTCATCTGCTACCTTGCCTTCGATCATCACAAGCAGTTCTTCCCCGATCCGGTCTTCTGCCTGGTCGAATACGATATCCTGCTGAAGTTCCATGAGCTCTGCCTGACGGTCCTCTTTGACTTCTTCCGGGATCTGATCAGGCATAGATGCCGCCGGAGTATCCTCTTCCGGTGAGTAAGTAAATACGCCAAGTCTGTCGAATTCCATCTGATCCACAAAATCCATCAGCTCTTCATGCTGTTCCTGTGTCTCTCCCGGGAATCCGGTAATCAATGTCGTGCGAAGTGCAATATCCGGAATCTCACGGCGCAGCTTTTCGATTGTCTCGATCAGCTGTTCTTTAGAAGTACGTCTTCCCATTCTCTTCAGGATACCGTCACTTGCATGCTGGATCGGAAGATCCAGATAATGACAGATCTTCGGTTCTTCTTTGATCACCTGGATCAGTTCGTCTGTGATCTCTTCCGGATAGCAGTATAAAATACGGATCCAGCGAAGTCCGTTGATCTTACAGAGCTCTCTTAAAAGCTGCGGAAGTCTCTTCTCTCCGTACAGATCGGTTCCATACATAGTCGTCTCCTGTGCTACCAGGATCAGTTCTTTGACACCTCCGTCTGCCAGTTCCTGCGCTTCCTTAAGAAGATGCTCCATCGGTACACTTCGGAAATCTCCACGCACCTTCGGGATAATACAGTAAGTACAGTGCTTGTCACAGCCTTCTGCGATCTTCAAATAAGCGAAATGTCCGCCGGTCGTCACCATACGGTGTGTGTCTGTCACCGGGAGATAATCCACATCCTTCATGGTCATGCGTACATCTCCGCGCTCCATCGGACTGTCACTTAAAATTCCATCGATCACGTGTGCGATCTCTTCATAAGAAGTCGTTCCGAGAACCGCATCAACCTCCGGAATCTCCTGAATGATCTCTTCTTTGTATCTCTGTGCAAGACATCCTGTTACGATCAGGGCTTTTAATCTGCCGGTCTTCTTCAGTTCTGCCATCTCAAGAATATTCTGGATACTCTCTTCCTTTGCGTCATGGATAAAGCAGCAGGTGTTAATGATAATGACATCTGCCATTGTCTCATCGTCCACCATCTGATGACCGTCCTTTGCAAGAATCCCAAGCATGACCTCCGAATCCACAAGGTTCTTGTCACAGCCTAACGAAATGAATAATATATTCATAAAATAACTTTCTCCTCAAGCATAATTTCTAGTTCAGATAAAGAATATGCCAGACACGCTTTTTACATCCGCGCATATTCTTTTATAAAAATACCCATATCCCAGAAATACCCCGCAGAAAGCTGCAGGGTATTGGAATTTCTTTTATTTATCAGCGTCTTCTGCAATAATTTTGATCTTTCCACTGTTCAGCTCATCAATTGCAATAGAAAGCGGCTTTTCGCCGTCCTTAACAGGAACAAGCGGCATCTCGCCGTCAATGATCTGTCTCGCTCTCTTTGCTGTTGCAAGAACGATAGAATAACGGCTGTTGACAATCTTAGTTGCGCCTTCTTCCACGTCCTGATTTACTACTTTCATCAAATCGGTATATGATGGATGTAACATAAATTCTGCTCCTTTCTTACAGTTCCTTCAGTTCTTTTCTGATATCATCTATAAAGTCAGCATTCCGGCTCACCCGGTCATGCTCACCCTGAATAATACTGTGCATCTCTTTTGCGCAGCGCTCCAGGTCATCATTGATCACAAGATAATCGTACTTCTCTACGCCCTGTGATTCTTCTACTGCCCGCTTCATTCTCGAATCGATCACTTCTGCGGTCTCGGTTCCCCGTCCTACCAGTCTGTCTTTCAGTACCTGCGCACTCGGCGGAGTCACGAACATCAGCAGGGTATCCGGATACTTTTCTTTCACCTTCAGTGCTCCCTGGATCTCAATCTCAAGGATCACATCCTTGCCTGCTTCTAACTGCTCCATAACATACTGTTTCGGAGTTCCATAGTAATTTTCTACATATCTAGCATACTCTATAAGCTCATCACGCGCAATCATTTTTTCAAATTCATCTTTGGTTTTGAAAAAATACTCTCTTCCGTCTTCTTCCCCGACACGAGGCTGACGCGTGGTTGCAGAGATTGATAATGCATAATTATCATAGTCCTGCATCAGCTTTTTCATCAATGTTCCCTTACCGGCTCCGGAAAATCCGGATACTACGATAAGGATTCCCTTTTTTTCTCTCATAATCAGTTCTCCTGCATACTCAGACATTGAAATGTTATTTTAACACATCTTTTTACATTTTTCAAAGCTTTATTCAATATTTTGAATCTGTTCACGTACTTTTTCAATCTCGGTCTTCAGATCGATCGCGTAATTCGATACTTCCAGATCATTTGCCTTGGATAAGATCGTGTTCGCTTCCCGGTTCATCTCCTGAGCGATAAAATCAAGCTTACGGCCGATTCCTTCGGTCTGTTCCAAAGTTTCCTTCATATGCTTGATATGGCTTTTCAGTCTTACCACTTCTTCATCTGTACAGATCTTGTCAGAGAAGATCACAACCTCAGCGGCGATCCTTCCCTCATCAATCTGGGTATCTTCCAGAAGCTCTTTCACCTTTGTTTCCAGCTTCTCACGGTACTCGGCAACGATCTGTGGCGAGCGTTCTTCCACTTTTCCGACAACCTCCAGCATACCGTCCAGTTTGCCGATGATATCCTTTTTCAGGTTCTCACCTTCCGCTGTCTTGGTCTGTACGAACTGCTCACAGGCACCCTTCATTGCCTTCTCAAGTCCGTTCCAGAGTTCCTCTTCATCTGCGGACTGTTCTTCCATCGTAAGCACTTCCGGACAACGTGCCAGTGTGGATACCCGGATATCATTGTCCAGGCCAAAGTGTTCTTCCATCTGTTTAAAACTTTCCATATATTCTTCTGCCAGCTTCTGGTTATATTTTAAAGTCATCTGGCTTTCTGTCATATCTTCATACCCGATGAAAATATCAATCTTTCCCCTCTGCACGTACTGCTTGAGCAGATTGCGGAGTGCCGACTCAAAGAAATTGAGCTTTTTCGGCATACGGATATTCACATCCAGGTAACGGTGATTAACCCCTTTCATCTCTACGGTAAATTTGCGGTCTGCTTCGGCGATCTCACACCGTCCAAAGCCTGTCATACTTTTTATCATTTGATTTTCCCTCTTCTTACTGACCTTTTAAGGGCCGTTTTACTATCGATTATTATAGTTCATTTACACTTACTCGTCAACCGGGTGACGGGGCATTTTCACTTGTCTATCTATGCCTCTCTATGCTATAATGAGCCCATTGAAAAAAGAATGTGCCCTGGCATATTCACGGATAAATATGAGGTGAATTTTTAAAATGGCTTTTGATGGAATTACAATTTCAAATATCGTAAAAGAATTAAATGATACGATCCTGAACGGACGAATCGCCAAGATCGCACAGCCGGAAAATGACGAACTGCTTCTCACGATCAAACCTGCGAAAGGGCAGGTGCGACTGGTCATCTCCGCAAGTGCATCCCTGCCGCTGATCTATCTGTCCAGAGATAACAAACCAAGTCCTATGACTGCGCCGAATTTCTGTATGCTTCTGAGAAAACATATTGCAAATGGCCGCATCGTAGGCATTTCCCAGCCTTCCCTGGAGCGGATCATCCGCTTCGAGATCGAGCACCTGGATGAACTTGGAGATCTGTGCCGCAAATCCCTGATCGTTGAGATCATGGGCAAACACAGCAATATTATTTTCTGCAATGAAAAGGGAATGATCATCGACAGTATCAAGCATGTTTCTGCTCAGATGAGCTCTGTGCGTGAGGTCCTTCCGGGCAGGGAATATTTTATCCCGGACACCATGAAAAAGGAGAATCCGCTTGACATTCCGGAAGAGAATTTCACACAGGAATTACTCTCCAAACCGATGCCTGTCGGCAAAGCGATCTACAACAGTTTTACCGGGATCAGTCCGGTTGTCGCCGAAGAGATCTGTCATCTCGCAGGGATTGATTCTTCCATTCCGGCATCTGAGATGTCTGCCGATCTGCTTTCCCACCTGTACCGGCAATTTACCTATTTTATGGAGCAGGTGACAGAAAGAAAATTCTCTCCTGCTATTTATTATGAAGGAAATGAGCCAAAAGAGTTCTCCTCTCTTCCACTCACCCACTTTTCCAACTATCAGGTGAAATCCTTTGACTCGATTTCTGAAGTCATCCGAACTTATTATTCTTCCCGTGATCTGATCACCCGGATCCGTCAGAAATCTTCGGATCTCCGCCGTGTAGTACAGACGGCACTTGAACGAAACCGTAAGAAATATGACCTGCAGTTAAAACAGCTCCGCGATACGGAAAACCGTGATAAATACAAGGTATACGGCGAGCTGATCCACACCTACGGCTACAATCTGGAGGATGGTGCAAAAGAACTGGAAGCACTCAATTATTATACTAACGAAATGATCAAAATTCCGCTGGATCCACAGAAAACGCCACAGGAAAATGCAAAAAAATATTTTGACCGCTACAATAAGCAGAAACGTACTTTTGAAGCACTGTCCGAGCTGATCAAAGAGACCAAAGATGAGATTGATTATCTGGAATCTGTCAGCAAGTCACTGGATATTGCGCGGAGTGAGGACGACCTGATCCAGATCAAGGAAGAACTGATTGAAAGTGGATTTATCCGCAGAAAGCAGTCTTCCAAAAAGGTGAAGATCACAAGCAAACCGTTCCACTATATTTCTTCGGACGGTTTCCATATGTATGTTGGAAAAAATAATCTTCAGAACGAAGAACTGACCTTCCATTTTGCAAATGGCGGGGACTGGTGGTTCCATGCGAAAAAGGCACCGGGTTCCCATGTCATCGTCAAAACTAACGGGGAAGAACTTCCGGACCGTACTTTTGAAGAGGCGGCAAGACTTGCGGCACATTATTCGAAGAATTCCGGGGCTGAAAAGGTGGAGGTTGACTATGTGGAGAAAAAGCAGGTTAAGAAACCGAATGGAAGCAAGCCGGGGTTTGTGGTGTACTATACAAATTACTCGATGATGATAGATAGTGATATTTCCGGGATACAGGAAGTGTTGTAAATATGGGTTGTGACACCGCCAGAGAAGAATAAAATCCGACACATTCCAAGTTGTGCAAACCATTCCGATGAGCCTCTTAGGGCGAGAATCGTGTTCAGCAAAGGCTTCCACGATTCTTGAGTCTCATCTCCATTGCACAAGATAGGAATGTGGCGGATTTTATTCTTCTCTGGCGGCGCTCGAATTTATTGAATACACTTGAGTGTTCCTGAATGCCAGAAGTGAATCATGGTGCTGTGGCGGGGATGTACTTTGATGGTGAAAGTTTTATGAAAATATTTTTTGGATTTTTAGAAGTTTGATTATATAAAGACCAGCCAACCAGTTCTTATATTTTTCATTGGAACTATTTGGCTGGTTTTAGTATTTTTTTAATAATTCGATATCAGTATTTACTTGATCTCGTATACTTTATCTAACTGTGCCATGCATGCCTGAATTTTTTGCATTCCGTCCTCATCGGCTGGGGCTCCGGAGAAGTAGAAAGTGACTTTGCCTGATTCTCCCGGGGTGGTTTCTTCCGGGAGAACTCGTTTTAGCTGGCGGAGGGTGCCTTCGTTGCCGTCTACGAAGTGGATTTCTCCCGGGAAGATTTTGCGGAAGGACTGTTTGAAGTAATTGAAATGGGTACAGCCGAGTACGACTGCGGCGTACTGGTTGAGGGTATAGTCCTGAAGGCTGTTTTTTAGGTATTCATCTATTTCCGGATCCTGGAATCTTCCGGCTTCTGCAAAGCGAACCAGCTTTGGAAGGGGCGCAAGGTCGACTTCATGCTCGGTGTCTACTTGTTCCAGAAGGTTGTGCAGTTTTTCTCCGGCGATCGTAACCGGAGTTGCTGTTACCAGGATCCGTTTCTGCATATCCTGATAGAGTTTGAGCGCACGCTTGACTGCCGGTTCCATGCCGACGATCGGCATGGCAAATTCGCCTCTGAATTCTTTGGTTGCCACGCTGGTTGCCGTGTTGCAGGCGATCACAATTGCATCGACATCCTGCGCAATCAGGAAGTTCAGAACCTCTTCTACATATCCTTTGATCTGTTCCCTTGTCTTTTCTCCGTATGGAACATGCTTTGTATCCGCATAATATACAAATTCTGCTTCCGGCATTTTTTTCAGTGCGCGGTGAAGCACTGAAAGTCCGCCGATTCCTGAATCATATATTCCGATTTTCATTGGTGTTACCTCGATTTCTTATTGTCTTATCTGATGATACCAAGGTCAAAAGGTCAGAAAGCCGATGCAAGCTTGCTTGCAAGAGGCTTTTTGACCTCTTGACCCGCCAAAAACATGAGTAAGTAGTCATTTTTTTAAGAAAAATGAGCGGATTACGAATGTTTTTGAGGATTGCGAGAGTGCAAAGCACGTAGCAATCTGGTATCAAAGGGGGCAAAATATCTTTTGACCCCAACATCATCATCTGATTTAAAAAGTCAAAATCCGTATAAATCCTTACTCGACTTAAAAATCAAAATCTGCATAATCTTCCGGAAGGAAACGGTGATAAATGATATGGCATCCTTCATCCTTGAAGCAGTAATAATACTTGTCCTCGCCCTCTTCAAAACGGATCATCCGGTCAAATTCTCCATTGTCCATCGGTTCTGTCACAATCCTGTCCGAATGTGAACAGAACAGTGCTTCGATCTCTTCCATCGTGCAGCCATGCTTTGCGACAAGCTCCACCAGCTCTTTGATAAATTCATTCGGCTTCATATTTGCATGCACATATTCGGATGCCTTGTCCGATAAAGCAAAGCAAAAACGGTCCTTTACATGTGTAATTCCGACTTCCCCGAAAATATCTTCTGCTGCTTTCGGAAAATCTGCAAGGAGTTCCTGCATCTCTTCCGCATCTGCATTCGCCTCCATAAAATGATTCAGTGAACTGAGCGGATAATAAAGCCGGATCATCTCTTTCCGATATCCGAGCTTTGCCTGTTCTTCCTTCACCAGATCGATTAAACTTTTTTCCAAACGCTCGTATCCCATATATATTAAAACTCCTGTCTTGGTAAGATAATGTCTGTCTGTTTCTGCAAACAAAGATATTTTAGCACATTCTTTTCATTTTCGCCACTCACACCGTTGAAGAATTCCTGTAATTTCGTTATCATAAAGGAAATATAAGTTATTTTCTATGATCAAGGGAATTTACTATGCATTCAATCAGTCTCAACAACTATTTCCCTCCGATAAAATTTTATCATTCCAATAGTAAAATTACTTTCTACATGAAAACCTTATTTAAAGAGAAAAGCATCATTTATTGAGCAAAAAATAAAACTTAAATATTCAGATATGAGGAGGTTAAAACTATGGACGAGCAGACAATCAAAGAACGGATCACCGCGCAGCGCGAATTTTACGCGACCGGCGCAACACTTCCGCTTTCTTTTCGATTAAAACAATTAGAACAGCTAAAACTTGCACTCAAACGCCATGAACAAGATCTGTACACAGCGCTAAAGGCGGATCTTGGAAAAAGCCGGATGGAAAGCTATATGTGCGAAATCGGGCTGACACTTTCTGAACTTACCTGGATGCAAAAGCATTTACCAAAGCTGATGCGCTGCAAAACCGTGCCGACTCCACTGGCGCAGTTCGCCGCCAGAAGCTTTCAGGCGCCATCTCCATACGGAACGGTGCTGATCATGAGTCCCTGGAATTATCCGGTACTGCTCACTTTAGAGCCACTGATCGATGCGCTCGCCGCCGGAAATACAGTCATCCTGAAACCAAGCGCCTACGCTCCACGCACCAGTCAGGTTCTGAGCCAGCTTCTCACCGAATGTTATCCGCCAGAATATGTAACAATGATCACCGGAGGCAGAGAAGAAAATCAGGCACTCTTAAACCAGCGTTTTGACAAGATCTTTTTCACCGGCGGAAAAACGGTCGGAAAAGAAGTCCTTCGTCATGCTGCCGAATACCTGACTCCTGTCACTCTGGAGCTTGGCGGAAAAAGTCCGTGTATCGTAGATTCCACCGCGAAAATCCCACTCGCTGCAAGACGGATTGTATTCGGAAAATATCTCAACTGCGGACAGACCTGCGTTGCTCCGGATTATATCCTCTGCGATGCTTCCATTCGCGACCAGCTGCTTCAGGCACTGGAAAAAGAAATCCACCGGCAATTCGGCAAACAGCCTCTGCAAAATCCGGATTATGGGAAAATCATCAACGAAAAACATTTTCACCGGCTGCAGAACCTGATTGCCACCGATAAGCTAGTCTGTGGCGGTGAGTCCGATCCATCTGCCCTGCGCATTGCACCTACGATCCTGAAAAATGTCACCTGGGACGATCCGGTTATGGGCGAAGAAATCTTTGGACCGATTCTTCCGGTGCTTACTTATTCGAACCTGGATGATGCGATCCGGCAGATTGAAGCTCATCCGCACCCGCTTGCGCTCTATCTTTTCACTGAAGATTCTGCTGTGAAAAAGAAAGTCCTTGCCAGATGTCATTTTGGTGGTGGATGTATCAACGATACCATTATCCATCTTGCTACCAGCCAGATGCCATTTGGCGGTGTCGGAGAAAGCGGCATGGGATGCTATCACGGAAAGGATGGATTTGCATGTTTTACCCATCAGAGAAGTGTTGTAGATAAAAAGACCTGGATGGATCTGCCAGTACGGTACCAGAAGTACCGGTTCTGGAAAGAGAAAATGCTGAGAGGCTTCCTGCGCTAGGATTAGCGCGGGGAGGACTTCCCAGCAGATAAAAATTAACCATCCACACATATCATTTAACAAACAGCATCTCAGTTTATCCTTTTCAAATTCATTATTCCCTTTGTATTAGTACTCCTAAATCCATAAGCACACAGGAAATCATAGACAATATTCTAAATGTATCAGATTCCCGAAAAATTTTTTCCTGTTCATCAAAAACCATACCATTCGTATTGTTAAATTCATCTAAATCAAGAGGTATTTTCTTTTGTTCTAGATACTTCAGCATTTTCACCCCTGCATGTATAATATTTGCTTTACATATTTTATTCATTGAAATAGTCTTAGCATGTTCATTAATATATTTTTTCGCATCCGATCACGGTCAAATAAATAATAAATAGCTGTATTATCAATATCAAACTCATACTTTTCGATCAACTCTTCATATATTTGATCCAAATATTCTTCACTATTAATTGACGAAATATTAGATGTTTTTGTATTAACAACAGCAACTATACTATGTTTATCTCCTTCCCGAACATAATATTCTTCTCTTTCACGCCTTTTTTCAATTTGCGTATATCCAAGCACATCTACAAATATTTTTTTCATCAAACTAAATTCATGCTTACTTCCTTCAACAATCAGCAACACTTTACCAACACGTTTATTTTCTATCAATTCCATACTCAGGTACTCCCCCAAACACTCCGCTCAGATACATTTTTTCAAGATTTTGTGCCGCTCTTGGCTGCTCATCTGAAAAACGTTTTATTTTACTTCCCTCTTTTCCTTCCATTTCTACTGCATAAATCTGATCAGGTCTCAAAATGGAATTTGACAATAAGTTCGTTGAATGTGATACAAAAAATAACTGCATACCCTTTCCATTTCTCATAATATATCTAATAAGTAATTCCTCTAATTTATTGTGCAATCCACTACTAAATTCATCAATTAACAACATTCCTCCGTTTTCTACAACAGAAAGAATAGCTGGCAATATATTAATAAGTGTCTGGTTTCCCGTAGACTCCATAAATATAGGGAGTGGTGTTTCTATTCCCTGTCTTTCAAAAAATACCATTTTCCCTTCATTCTCATCTAATTCAAAACGTAGCCCTTCTTTTTCAACAACTTTTTCATATTGAATAGCAAATTGAAAATTATTGTCTTCAAAAAACTTATTTATATGATCTGTTCCATTCTCCTCAAGATATTTATTTACAGAAAGGCTTTTTCCGTTATACGATACAATTCTTCTCGAATATGCATTGATATACACTGATTTTTTTAATTCATCAAACCACTGAATCAGTATTTTGTTTCCTGCAAATTTTGTACTAAAATAAACTCGTTTTAAGAAAAGTAAAGTATCATCTACTTCGTGAAAAGACTTTTCCTCTTCTAATTGTAATCTTACATTCTTTTTTACACGTTCTATCACTATTTGATCATCAACTGTCAATCTCTCTTCTATAAACACATTTCTATCAAAAGAAAATTCATATTTAATTTCATGATTGTCTACATCAAATTCAAATTGTAAACTTGTTATTTTCTCCGTTGAAAAAAGACAATTATACATTACCAATGATATATCTCTATCTTTAAACAATAAATCCAGCATTAGCTTTATTGGTTGTAATGCTGTTGTTTTCCCTGAAGCATTATCTCCTACAAAAAGCACTCCTTTCAAGTTCTTTCCTTCCGTATTTTGCTCTAATAATTTATAATTCGTTTTTGTATAATCAAAAATAGTTTCATTCTTAAAACACTTGAAATTCTTAGCAATCACTCGTTTTAACATATTTTTTCCCTTTCTTTTAATTTTGATCGTAATTTTTTTACGCTTATAGTTTATCATATACATTTATTTTATACAAGTGCTCACTTTTTAAACAAAATTCTCCATGTTATCATAAAATAAATAACTGATTAACTTTTTCATCGAAAGGAGTACCACATGTTTTGATCAGATTTCCCCGCACCAACTGAAAAAATGCTATTTTTTAAATGGGTTAATCTTTCCGGTAGAAAATCCAAGTCCTATTCTACTCATTCAACGAAAACCAGACTTTCTAAATATATGGTTAAAAAAATTTTTGTGTCCGTATTGACTTCATATCATACTCACTATACAAATTCGGCAGCAATCCTTTCCAGAACTGCTGCCGAACTTCCTTTCTTATCCGCGGTGTGCTCTCTCGCAACAATAATAACAACCATCCGCATCCGGATAACCATTTCTTTTTGCATAAGCTACCGCATCAATCTCATCAGCATGCCACCCTAGGCTTACCTGATTATATGCTGCCGGTCTATGTCCGCATGTTGTAGTATGCACTTCATTGTAACGACCATCCGTCTTTTCTCTGTTAATAATATAACTTGGCATCTGTAACACCCCCTTTCTGTTGTTAAAGAAAGTGTATCACTTATGCCATTTTCTTTGGTGTGCTGTCAGCACACAATACCTCTCTAATTACTGATTGGTATAATGATCAAAATAACCACTATCAGAAATACCATCGGCCACAAAAAATATCCGATCCACCGAAGATATTTATGCTCCATAAAAGGTAATTTATTCCGTAAACCAAGATAATTTCCGTAAAATGCAACCGTCAATAATGCCCAGATAAGAAATGCCAGCCGATTACTCCACAAAGCAAATCCTGTAACAGCATTACCATCCTTTTGCGTGACCTCCAATGATATACCAAGCCAGAAAATAAAATAATATCCTAATATTGCAGATACCATTTTCCAGATTGTTCCTGTCCGGAAACCAACCGGTAAAAACGGCTTCATCCACCGTCCCTTTCGTGGAACTTTTTCTACCCCTGTTTTTTCTGCATTATAAAAATAACGATTGGTTGTCCATGATAAAACTTTCTGAAGTTCTTCTCTCAGTGCTGTCGCAGTCTGATATCTGCTGTCCGGTGAAAACTCTGTACATTTCCGTATAATACCAGACATCACTTTTTCTCTGGGACTTTCAGCTATATACAAATACTCGTCCGGATATCTTTTTGTAAGCAAATAGTTCATCAATACACCCATTGCATATATATCCGTTCTGGCATCTGACTGACTAAACCCAAACTGCTCTGGTGCGGCATATTTCCTGGTTCCGATAATAACAGTATCATTATCTTTACCATCCTCATATTGCTTTGCTGTATTAAAATCAATAATTTTCAAATATCCATTTTCCTGTATCAAAATATTCTCCGGCTTTAAATCCCTGTGTATAACAGGCTGCGGAAGATTATGGAGATGCTCTAATACATCGCAAACTGTCAGCATCAAACGGCAGACCTCCTCCAATGAATAGACTCCTTTTTCTTCCAAATGCTCTGCCAGAGACTCTCCTTGCACATATTCCTCTACAATTATCAGCTTTCCGTTATCTTCCACACATTCGATAATTTTAGGAATATGCGGATTCCCACAATCCTTCAGATACTCATAGACTTCCCTGCAGTAAACCTCCTGCTCCTTCATCACAAAAATATGCCCGTTCTCCACATGCTGCACCAGAATCACATTTTTATGTGTACTGATATCTGCTATCTTTTTATAATAAGACAATCTGCATTGTTCCTCTAATGTCATACCACCCTCACCTCTTGTTATTTCTGTAAAAATCCTTTATGATAATCATAACATTTATTTTTACTTTTATCTACAATAAGGAGCTTTACTATGAACCCGAAAAATGAAACCAGAACGACTGCTTTATTTCAGGAATTAGACGAAATTTCTAAAGGTCAAAAATCCTATACAACCTTTTTAAATCACCAAAAAAATGAACAGAACTATCTTTCTCTTAAGGATTATATCGATGATTACTTTTTTCAGCACCCGGATATCACCCCTTCTGTTATTATCCAGGATTCTAATCTGAGTAGAAACTACGTCTATCCAATCTGCAACGGTACAAAACATCCAACAAAATACAAATTAGTCGCTTTCTGCATTGGTGCGCATATGACCTTAAAAGAAACGCAAAAAGCTCTTACTCTTGCAGGATGCTCACAACTTTATCCTAAAATCCCTGTTGATTCCGGAATTATCATTTGCATCAATCGAAAGTGTAAGAGCGTGACAGAAGTTGGGTTGTTTCTTAGTGAAAATGGACTGGAAAGTCCATTTTAATCTGGATGATTGTTCCCTTGTCTGGTTTCTTATGTAAAAAGTTTTCACAGTATCATTTGCAAATAGTGATACCATGAAACCTTTTTCCGTAAAGTTTCCATTCTCCAACTGCTCCGGCCCCCTGCGCTACATTAGTATCCAATATCTCATAGTGCAATCCTATCGCCCCTCAGAACATTCGTTTTATCTCAATTATACACAACCTGAAACCTGATTCCAATAGCAACGCACAATATTTTTATCTGTTTTCCATTTAGCTCCTCTTGAGCGCACAATAATGTTGTGCTATTATAAGGCTGTCAGATATTGAGCAGAACGGTCTGACCAAGGAGGAAACACTATGGCTAAACAATCAAAAAAAGCCGTTGTTACTGTAAAACGATCATCTACTTCCAGCTCTGTTGTTCACTTTTCACAGACAGATAAAAACGAACAGCCTGAATTTGCATTCGGTGCAGTGATCCGCAAGTACAGAACGCAAAACGAACTGAGCCAGCCAAAGTTGGCGGAGCTTCTGGGAGTGTCGCGTAACACTATCACAAACTGGGAAAATGACCGTGCCCGCCCGGAAGTGGAAACCATCCGGGTTCTTTGCAGTATGCTCGGAATTCCTCTTTATGAGCTATTTGCTCTGCCAAACGGTTCCCAGCTGTCTTCCCATGAAAAAGTTGTGTTCGGACAGTACCGAAAACTGAGTCCCGTCGGCCAGCGCATCGTAGACCGGATGATCGAATCCGTCATGGGTGAAGAGCAGGATGCCCGTGACAGATACCTGGACGAGAATTATTTCCTATCCGAGTTGCAGTCTACTCCTGCTGCCGCAGGTTCCGGCTGTGCTTTTATCGACACACCACCGGAGTATATGTTTATAAAGAAAAACGGATACAACGAATCTGCTGATGCGTTGATTCGTGTATCCGGTGCAAGTATGGAACCACAGTATCATAATGGCGATCTGGTATATGTAAAGTATACTCAGTCTATTGAAGATGGTGATATTGTTATCTGCTCTACTGCAGATGGTGCCGTCATCAAGCAGATGCTGAACCACAAACTCTACTCTTTAAATAAGGCACTCCCCTACGGTGAAAAGTCTGAAGATGATCATGTCACAATCGTCGGTAAGGTTCTCGGAAAGGTAAGCCCGCTGGAACTTCCTGCTGATGATGACATTCCTCTACTTGAAGAAGTAAAAGCCCAGGAAGTCCGGGAATTCAAGAAGAAGTATGGATTGCTGTAAGAGGTGCCCATCATGAATAAAGAAAAAGTCTATGTAAAAGTCGATTCTACATTCGACCCAACCGGTTTTATGCAGCCGACATCGATCACCTGGTCGGATGGACGTATCTTCCCAATCGAAACAGTGCGCGACTTCCGTCCCGCCGGGACTGCCGATAACGGTTACTCCGGTGACTGTTTTACTGTGCTCATACAGGGGCAGGAAAAGCACCTGTTCTTTGAACGCCTCGACCCGCGCTTCAACGGACGGTTAGGCCGGTGGTTTGTCGAGAGAACCGGACATTAACCGCAATATTATGAGAACACAGTCGGAAAGGAGGAAATTACACGATGCAACGCACATATCTTGCGATAGATCTTAAAAGCTATTATGCGAGTGCGGAATGCGCCGCTCGACACCTCGACCCGCTTACCACAAATCTGGTCGTGGCGGATTCCTCCCGCACAGAGAAAACCATCTGTCTTGCTGTGTCTCCTTCCCTGAAAGCCTATGGTATTCCGGGTCGCGCCAGACTGTTCGAAGTCGTGCAGAAGGTCAACGAGGTCAATGCGAATCGGTTAAGGGAAGCGGTACGACTAAGAAAGGCTGTGTATAAGAACGGTAAGCCATCCTTCTCCTCGGCCTCCTATGATTCCTTATCCCTTGCCGCCGACCCATCACTTGAACTCTCTTACCTTGTTGCACCGCCCCGGATGGCATATTATGAAAAGGTGTCGCGGCAAATTTATGGCATCTATCTGAAATACATTGCCCCGGAGGATATTGTGGTTTACAGTATCGACGAGGTGTTCATCGATGCCACCTCATACCTATCCCACTACAATATGACTGCACACGACCTTGCCATGACAATGATCCGGGAAGTGCTTTATACGACTGGCATCACAGCCACTGCCGGGATCGGTACGAATCTGTATCTGGCGAAGCTGGCAATGGACATCACCGCCAAGCACACTGCGCCGGACAAGGATGGGGTCCGTATCGCTGAACTGGATGAAGAGATCTTCCGCTATCTCCTCTGGGATCACAAGCCGCTCACAGACTTCTGGATGACTGGTCCCGGCACCGTCAAACGATTAGAAAAACACGGCATCCATACAATGGGTGAACTGGCATATTTCAGCACTGTCAATCAGGATATCTTATATAAGGAATTCGGCGTTGATGCCGAACTGCTGATCGACCATGCTTGGGGTCAGGAACCCTGCGGCATGAAAGAAATCAAAGCCTACAAACCCAGCACCAGCAGCATCTCCGAGGGACAGGTTCTCTCCTGCCCTTACCCATACGACAAAGCCAGAATCATTGTCATGGAGATGGCTGACAGCCTGGTATTACAGCTGACGGACAAAGGACTGGTAACGGATAGCCTGACACTGGATGTTGGCTATGACCGGGAAAACTGTGACAGCGGTAAGTATAAAGGTCCGGTACACATCGATCACTACGGCCGCACTGTTCCGAAGGGTGCTCATGGCAGCGCAAAACTGGATAATCCGACCAACCTTGGCAGCATCCTGATCTCTGCCACAACTGAGCTGTTCGACCAAATCATAAATAAAGAACTAACAGTACGAAGAATCACAATAGCCGCCAACCGTGTGGTCAAGGATGAGGGATTCTTCCAAGTTGACCTGTTCACGGACACGACCAGACTGGAAAAAGAGAAAAAGCTGCAAAATGCAATGCTGGGACTTAAGAAGAAGTTCGGCAAGAACGCTGTTCTGAAGGGAACCAACTATCTGGATGGTGCAACGATGAGGGAAAGAAATCAGCAGATAGGCGGTCATAAAGCCACATAAGGAGGGAAAACATGAACTACAAAAACACACCGGAAGGCAGAGCCGTCCAAAGTAAGTATGGCAAAATCCTCCATGCTCCCCGCCCAGAGCCACCACATAATCATCCCCGGATGCCGATGTCAACTCGCGCTAAAATCTTCTCTCCTTTTGCCGCCTTACGAGGCTATGAGGATGAGATTGCTTCCGAGGGCAGAGATCACCTCAAAGGAAATAGAATTGAACTGTCTGAAGAAGGCAAACAAGCACTGAATCAAAAGATCAGCCAGCTTCGGAAGGGACAAGAGATCACAATAAAATATTTCACGGACGGCTACTATGAAGATATAGCCGGAGTACTGGATGCTGTGGATGCAATAAACAAAGAGCTACGAGTTTACACAGGATTTATAAATGATACCGGCAAAGAGCTGCCGACCATTATTGCATTTGAGGATATATTAGAGATTGGGGTGAATATGACTTGAACTGCTACTTTTGCGACGCCTGCCGCTACTGCTTCTCTGCTGAGAAGCTGCCGGATCGTTGCCCTGACTGCGGGGCACAAACCTATAAAGAGAAGCCAGCGGTGCGCTTAGCGAGTAAAATGGAAAAAGAGAAACTGCTCAGAATACGGAAAGAAGATAAGGAGGACACACAAAATGAAAGCACATAAATATTGGTCACTCGGCGCACTTGCCTGCATGGCAGGGTGTTTCTACACAGGCTGCAAGAAGCTGATGCAGGCCCACAAGTATTTTGCTTGTGGCTCTCTGGTCTGCATGGGTATGGCAATTTACTCCGGCCACAAAATTGCACCGAAGAAGAAAAAAGATGAAAAGCCTGAAAAATAAGAACACACACCCTCGCCGTAACAAGCGAGGGCTTTTTTGAACTCCAGGAGTTCATTTTATTTCCATCACAAACTAAATGTTACATACCGTATACTTCCATCATGAGTCAAATTCCAACTTTCAGGCCTTCCTCAAAAGCGGTCTTCTCCCATGCACAGCACACCGTTCCCTGCCGGTCCATGATCTTCTCCCAGAGAGGAATCTTATCGCCGATGTAGTCATCTACCAGCCTATCCATACCTTCCAAGCCACGCAGCCACTCTTCCAGTTCCTTTTCTTTTTCCTTTGCTACTTTCCCGGCAACTGTGTTTTTCTCTACTGGATTATTCTCCGTGTAATGCTCGTAGATCAGATCCAGCAGATTCTCCACTGGCGGATAATACTCCGGCTCCGTTTTCTTAATACAATCCTCCAGCACTTCTTTCAATTTTTCTATAATGCTACCATCCTTCCCAACTGAGATTCACATCCTCAGTTACGGCACATATTACCGCACACTTTTGTACATAGCAACCTATTTTTTGCGGCCTTTCGGATGGCCCATCTTCTGCTTCACTTCATCTGGCATGTCGATCAGTCCGAACCGATAGAACATTCCGTAAATATAAGTCACTCCTCGGATATCCCCCAGAGCTTTCGGGCGGTTTACCACTTCTCCTACCTTTTTTATATTGTTCAGTGCCAGCAACACCGAACTCCACGCCAAGCTTTTACTCTTTTCTCGGCGATCGATCCACAGTTCCCTTGTGTATTCGCCGCTTCTGCCTTTTCGTATTTCATAGGTAAAGGGTAAGCCGGAATAGGTTTCAAAGCGCACACCAGAATAAAGCAAGATCGTCTCCCACAGGTGCTCCTCTGTTGGCTCTGATCTCAGTTTTCTCACTACTCTGTATCTCCGCCGCCGCTCCGCTCCAACACTAATTTTTTCTTTATCAGCAGTACTTGGGAAGTATACACCTTTCTGATATGGCAGGTACGAGGTAACGGAGGCTTTGGAGAGTTGAAGAGTATTTGCGGTTGAGAGGATGGCTTCTTTATAGTTCTGTGTTTCTCGATACTCCTCAAAGGTATCCTGTACCTTCTCCGCCACATCCGATTCATACACACCAGCCGTGATGAGGAGCTTCCTCACTTTGATGGGATTCAGAGTTAGCACATCTGCAATGGATCGGAGGGAGCATTCCTCCTCATAAAGCGCCACAACCGAATCCATCTGCTCTTTCAGATTTTTCCCGGCATCATACTCCGGCTTTAGCTTCTTTCGACCGCCACCTGGCTTCCGAGATTTATACGCTCTTTTTTCTCCCATCGCTCACAGCACCAGCTCATACAATTTGAACGTCATCTTCCCGACTACATCATAATAGAGCGTTTTTGTCTGAACATATTGAAAGCCCAGTTTCTGATACAGCTTTTCGGCAGTTATATTGTTCTCGATTACATCAAGCCTCAATGCTTTCCTGCCAGCTTTTCTCTCCAGTTCAATCACATTCTCCACTAATCTCCGCGCCAGCCCTTTTCCTCTCTGCCCCGGATTCACTGCCAGAACATGAAGAACAATTATCTCATCCGAATTAATCTGCCACAGAGCATCTGCATAGCCATCGACCTTTTCATCATTTGCTATCACACATGCCGCAATTTCATCACCATCTGCCAGCACATACAGGTCTCCCTTATCAATACTGGCCTGTATCATTTCATCCGATGGATGGATTCCTTTCTTCCATTGTGGAAATGACGGGTCATCCTTCTCCTGATCAATCAAGTTCCAGTACAGGGATCTTATTTTGTAAAAATCTTCTTTTTCTGCCTTACGAAATATCATTTTGTCCACCTCTTTTACTCATGCAGCTCCAGCGGCAGTCCGTCCGGATCATGGAAGAAAGTCATCTTCTTTCCGGTATAGTCATCCACACGGATTGACTCACATTCTATACCTAATTCTCCCAGCTCTTTCACCGTCTGCTCCACGCTATCAACGCAGAACGCAAGGTGACACAGGCCACAGGCCTCTGGGCGGTTCACACGCTTCGGTGGATTTTCCTCAGCGAAAATCTCCAACTCTGTAAGCTCATTGACACGCAGATCTAGCTTCCAGTCTTTACGCTCTGGGCGGTAATTTTCTCTGATGACAGAGAAGCCCAGCTTGTTCACATAAAAATTCTTTGCGGCTTCGTAGTCAGATACGATGATTGCGATGTGGTGTATTTTTGATAAATTCATTTTTCTTACGCTCCATTTCTTTTATTTCCGTTGCAAACTATACATCAACCTTCAAAAATTACCGTGTGAACTCCTGGAGTTCAGTCCACACGGCAGTATCATCAAAACTTAATCACTTTCGGCTCGTGGGTGAAGGAACTAATGGTAGCCACACCATTCTTGAAGTAGAACACCTCGGTGTTACCATCATCAGCAGTATACATCTTCTTCAGACCCGGATAAGCATCCAGCATAGACTGTCTTGCCTCAACACGGTCATCCTCTACCAGCTCACCGGCAACGCGAATCCACTCGCCGCCCTTGAATGCACACAGTTCTGCTTTCGGGTTGGCGTGCAGCTGCTTGGAAACATCCTTCTTCTTACCAGTCTGGATGTACAGCTTGCCTTCAAAAATATGTGCCGTGCCAAACGGACGCACTCTCGGCTGGTCGCCTTCGACCGTTGCCAAATAATATGTTTCAGCCTCTTTTAAGAACTTTACGATTTCTTCCATGATACGGATCTCCTTTCCGATGTAATACACAGTCGTGTGTTATTTCAATTTTTCCAAAATCTCGTCTGCGCTCATGCCACTGGCCAGTAACTTCTTCAACACCTCTTCGGCCTCGGCCTTCTTTGCTTCTTCGGCGGCCTTCTGATCAGCTGCCGCTTTCTTTGCTTCCAGCTTTGTCAGTTCTTTCTGGGTGGACTTGAGAGCATTCTTCTTCTCTTTCAGAGCGTTCTTCTGCTCCTCAATCGCTTTCTGGACGGATGCAATTTCGCTGTTGAGGGTTGTGATTTCTTCTTGCGTTTCTGTTATTTGGGTTGCGTAGTCGTTATTAGTTTTGGGGCGGTTTTTGCTGCCTTTCGTTCTGGGCATCGTGATAACCTCTTTCCTTTTTAGTGGTTTAAGTACAGCACTGTGTTGGGGTGAGGGCAATATGAACACCTAAGCATCCAGCTCTATTTTTTCTGGAATATGCAAAGTATCAAATGCGCTATTATCTTCACCGGGTGCAAATTTAATCCTAATTGGATCTCCGTCCGCCAAACACGAAACAAGTTGCTTAATTCTATCCAATTCTTGCATTACTGCACACCTATATGTACGCATATACTTAAATTCAAATTCCGCTCCAAACAAATTTACATCACAAATTCCAACGTAAGATAGCATAGATATAGGAGTATCTAAATCTCCAAGCTGCTTACGAAATTCTTCACCTAGAACTCCTGTAAAAGAAGCCTCTTTCCATGTTGAATCTACCTCATCATTGAAAATTAATTCTGAAACTCTGAATACACAGCGATATTCTTCCTCGCTAATATTTCCAGATACATTCAATTTCACATTGAAATAATCTTCAATTGCACATATTCTCTTCAAAAAATCAATTTCATCAGCAATTGAATTAAACCCTGTTTCATAGTTCACACTATTGATAATCCCCGCGATAAAATCCTTTTGTACCTTTAATGCATATATATGTAAATCCTTAACCTGCGCCAATTCATCCATGAATTTTGCATAATTTAGCAATTCGTGATTATTAGCATTTGCAATATTAACTGTAAAATCTTCTTTTTGAGGATTTTGTGGATTTACTTTTATCTCAAAGTAAATTGTAGAATTTGTTTGTTCTCTGTTTCCTATGACATATGTTCCATCATCCAAAATTTCCTCAGTCCGAAGCAAGATATAATCAAAATACGTTTTCTCGCCCACTTTAATTGAGCAAGGGAAGGCTTCTGGAAATTCAGGTGGAATCGCTATAATTTCTTTCCCTACATATTGTTCTGCCTCAGTCTGAATTGGATCTGGTTTATTTCCTAATAGTTTTACCGCTTCATCTATAGACATTACCAATTTTAGCTGATGCCTATAAGCATAATCCATCGGATTAACCGATGCGTCATTGAAATAATGACTGCCTACACGTATCGTTCCTTTAAAATTCAATCGTGCAAGATATTTTTGCTGTGCCTTCTCTGAAAGAGGCGTGCTCTTTAAAATATCTCCGTCGAATGTAAATCCATAATCTGGATATAGCGGATGTTCCACCGACATTCCAGCCAGCAACTTTCTCAAATTTTTTTCAACTTGCGAATACTGACCGGTTGCTGCCATCTGCGACATATTCTCTACTGAATATAAAAGACCATTCGCCATTGACTGCTTCACCATATCCAATTGATTGGCGAGTTCATTTTTACTTTCCAATACAGTGTGCTGTATAGCTGATGTCGAAGACTCAACTGCCGGAACTATTTTTTCATTAACTGCATCTACAATCTCCGCTGCAAGTAAGTAATCCGAAACTGCAATTTTTTTCTTAAAAAACTGCCGAACAATTTCTAGGCTTATAGCAATTAAACGACTTACACGCTTTTTTGATTCTGTCGTGGATGCCTTAGAATATGCCACTGCCTTTGAAATAATTTCTTCGTGTGCTTTTCTTCTATCGTTTACACTCACGGCGAAAAATCTATTTTCAACATCAGTTAATAATTCTTGAGTAATATACTCCACAATCCCTTGAAAATCACATTCTTCCGCCATCGTGCAGAGATCGTTATATTTTCTTTCACTTTCAATGTATTCTTTAAGTGCACATTTCAATTTATGTTCGTCTATTTTAGATTCCATATGCTGTTTTGCCGCATCAAGACCTAAACCAGCAATATGGTCTCCAACCAAACCAAGTTCCATATTATGCACGCCCCCTTTTTGGCGTAGCTCTCTTATGCACCACAATTCTATTTTTCACATCTCAGCCGATCATAAGATCGTTGCCTGCTGCTCACCACGAAGAGGTGTGTGATTTATCAAAAAGATTTTTGATTTATTCGAGCAGCGCAGGGAGCTTACGCTCCCAGTATATCACAATTCTACCTTTTTTTACAGACGTTTTCTTGCCTTCACAATTCAGCCTTCACAATTCCGTAGTACATCAATCCACCTAGCACTCCACCGGCCGTGTTTTCGTGTAATTAAAAAAAAACAAAATCATTTTTTGATATGAAGTATCTCTAAAACTAATTTTACCGCCTGGTTCTTCATTATTAAAAGTACAATCATATAAGCAGCAACCGAAGCAGTCACTGAAAAAACCGTAGAAATCAGTACCGAACTAATATATTTCTCTGACACAGAACATATAGTCCATATTGCTAGACAGCCTATAGCAACGGAGGCAATATCTTTTTTTAGAAAACTGACCTTAAAATATTTTCTTCCATACCACCATGTTATAACCATTGACAGTAACTCCGCAATAACAGTAGTAAATGCTGCAGCATTCTGCTGGAATGTTGGAATAAGGATAAAATTCAATCCTATATTAACAAGTGCCGCAACAATCGTTGCCATCAACACCTTATTTTCGCACCTATATGGTATTAGAATGCACGATGTATAAAACCAACTAAAAATGCTAAAAAACAATGCAACAGAAAGAATTTTGAGCGATATATTTGCATCAACATATTCTTGTCCTGCGACAATAAAAACTATGTTTTTGCTTAATGCAATCATTCCAACCATTGCCGGAACAACAATAACAACAAGTGCATTCAAAATCTGGTTTGCCGTTCTATTAAAATAGTCTATTTTTTTCTCTCCCAGATAAGCAGATAACCTCGGAATTGAAACAATAATAATTGCGGCCAGCATTTGTTTTACAATAGTATAAATTTTGGTAGAAACAGAATACAATCCAACTGATTTATTTCCTGAAAGGAAGCCAAGCATTGTAGTATCTGCATTCGTATATATTGTTGTCGCTACTGATGTTGCAAACAGAACTAATATTGGGGCCAAATGCGTTAGAATTTTTTTATTAATGGTAAGTTTTATCTTACAATATTTTCTTCTAGAAACAGCATTAAGTATATTTGCGCCGCTGCATGATATAACTGTGATCCATACATAAGCAAACAAATCACTGCTATTCTTAACGAATACAAACATAAGTATTAACGAAATAAACTGAAACAGAATACCTCGAATTGTGATATATTTATAATCCTCATAAATTTGAAATATCCATTCACTTCCAATCAGCGTAAACATTATACTTATACTTAACGCTACCATTATTGAACTATATTGGTTAAATCTTGGAACTAAAAGGATACATACTCCTAAAATTAGATACGAAAGAACTGTCGAAATAAAATTAATTGAAAAGACCTCCGAAGCAAACAATGACATCTTTTCATCATCATCTCGATATCTTGCCCCCTCTCTGATAGCATAAGTGCTAATTCCTAAACCCGCCAGCAATGAAAAATACGAAATGACCGACTGACAAAACTTGTAAATTCCTATATTTTCAACATGAAGGACTCGTGATACATACGGAAACGTAATCAATGGAAAAATCACCTGACATGCCGTTCTAATCATGTTGAGTCCTGCATTGACACCAATAGATCTTTGGGTTTTCATTCTTTCTCAACTCCTTCCACAATTTTCACATAAACCAGCATTAATATACTACGCCATGTAATCGTCCTTTCAAACAGCTATCCAGTATATTTTACATATCACCCTTTTTATCAGTTGCTTTATTGACGAAAAAGAATGATACTGATTCATTAACTTTATAAAATCCTTTTTATACTTTCTTTGTTCTTCTCTATTCAAACTTTTCCATGCCATTCGTGAGTACATCGTCACCAATGCACTCATGTTCTTATTTAATAGTTCTCGCTCAACATAACTATCAAGTTCTTCTATTATTCTACGCCATGCACAAAGTCCTGAATGAAACTTGTACGAATATTTACCATGCGTCACACTCGAGTCACTTTGTATATAATTGTAATGCACTTCTGGCCCAAGTATAACTTTTCGGCATCTCTTGATATATTGCACATTAAACAATGTATCCTCACAATTGTGGATGTTTTCATCAAAGCGAATGTTTCCAATTATATTTCTAACAAACAACTTATCCCATACATGACCACAAAATTTACCATACGCTTTTATAATCTCTGTTAACGCTTCTTCTTGATTAAAAATCGTATTTGTATCTACAATTTCATAGAACCGCTTTCTGTCAAGTATTTGTCCATTTTCCATTTTGAAATTGTATGAACAAATTGCCAAATCTGCTTTTTCACTCAATAACAATTTGTATAGATACATAACAAAATTAGAATCAGCTTCATCTCCAGGGTCAAAAAAACACACGTATTCCCCGTGCGCAGTATTCAAGCCAATATTTCTTGCCGAAGAGACGCCTCCATTTCTCTTATTTATTAGTACAATTCTTGAGTCCTTTTGTTTTAATGCATTAATAATATCGGGAGTGGAATCAGTAGAACCGTCATTAATACAAATTATCTCCAAGTTATCATAAGTTTGTCTTCGCAACAGATCAAGTGTCATCGCAATAGAATTTGACACATTATATGCAGGCACAATAACCGATATCAATGGCATCTTCGTCATTCTTCTTCATACACTTCCTTTCCATTTTATTTTCAAATCCGAATTATCTTCTATACCAACATCTTTTATTAGGCATTAATCACTCACGCTAATTTGATATGTTACCCCCCCCCCCAGGAGCCAATAACTTGCACTTAATCAAAACTTCTTTTACTACTTGTTTTCCACAATTCTTCGGAAGCGCAAGCAAAACCGCACGATTAAACTTCATACCGTGTTTTATATGCTTGATAAATTTCTCTCTTGATTTCGGTGCTTTTGACGGATGCTCCAACTGGTGATTATTTTCTTTTGCCTTTTCAACATTTACATCAACCAATTTGATTTTAGCAAATTCCAAAAGGCTTTTTCCTTTTTCCGTCTGGCATAATACAAGTGAAACACCTTTATGCCATTCGTCCTCTGAGAGTTCTGTCCCCCATGAATCACCTAATGTAATATCACCCGGTCGTTTTTCTTGCGCATACTTACAGCTATAACAATTTTCTGTGTAAGATAGTGCAGATAAAAACGAAATCATATACCTATCACATACTCCGCGCGTTACTATGGTATGCGAACGCTCTAATACTTGAAAGTTTCCTTTAACTCGAAAATCAATAGACGCCACCTTATGTATATCTTCACCATACTGCTTTAAAAACATATCTAAAATTTTAGGCGATGGTGTCCCATGACAAATTAAATCAATGGTAGTAAGCTTTTCACCCAGAGGATCTCCAACATAATTTCTTAAAGCTGCAACCTGACAAGGTAATCCTATAAAAAGAATTTCAGTTTCCTTTGCCAGTTCCCTTTTTATAGTCTTGTAAATGCCTGTCGGATTGCTTTTAATATATTTTGACCCCGCAAAACAGTTCAATCTGTTCATATCGTCTACTATATCAAAAACAAAATCTCCCTCACGGAAAAGACAGCTACAAACCTTTCCGCCCTTTTCTATAAACGTTCTTGCCAGTTCCGTCGCAATTCCACCAGATGCAGACATCATTCGGATTTTATCATCATACGTCCAACCTTGCTTCCAAATAATTGGCGAGCGTAATTGAGGTAAGTTTTTCTGTTGACATACTTTCTCGCACATACCGCAATTAATACATTTATCCTCATCAATAACTGCATTAAAAGCATCAATAGCATCAACAATGTGTATTGCGTTCTTCGCACATATATCCACGCAAGCCATACAGCCTGTGCATTGATTTTCATTACAAACCGTTTTCATACTGTACTCCCCTCACATTTTTCTATTTCATTTTGCTCTTTGCTACTGGCACAGGCTATATACAACACTGTAAAAGCAAAACAGGATGCAAAAGAGGGATACATAAAGCATGTTTCTCCCAAACATGAAAATATATTTATTCCAAACACAATTAATGTCAACCTTTCAAATAAGTTATTGTTCGATTGATTTATAAGTTTTTTCAAAGTATATATCATGAAACACGACATAAAAATCAAGCCAAGAATTCCTGTTGACATTAAAACATAGAGAAAATAGTTATCTACAAAAAAAGTATTATACTGCGGTAATTGGTAAAATTCTCCTGAACCTATCAATCCCAACCCAATCCAAAGCCGCCCGCTTTTCACCAGCACTGGGACATTATAAATAAAGTTATAAGATCTATTAGATAATGTAAACAATCCTGCTATTCCGTTTTCACCACTAAATAGCAAAAGCAACATTACAATCAAGATAAGTCCAACTATTAAACCTCTTTTTCCATTATTGCTTTTTATCTTATTTATAAGCCTACTATACATTAGCAACACAATGAACAATATAAGTGCACTCAACGTAGTTCTAGATGCTGTTGCCAATATAATGTACATCATAAATACATCTATTATGAAATATATGTTCTTTTTCCTATTTTCACAGACTAAATAGCTAGATAAAACAATAACACAAAGTGCTATATTGGCTGCTGCATTCGGGTGGTAAAACCCAAATGCAGCTCTAGTTCTTGTATATCCACCAAAAACATTACTTACTAACTCGCCAAGTGCGAGTTTCCCATCCCAATTTAACGCAGCGCTAAAAATCATTCCTATCGTGAATGTCCAAAATGTTGTTTTTACAAAAGTAACCTTTCTACACTTACTGTCTTTTATATAAGAAGCCATTATAAAAACAAGAACATAAAATATCACTAGTGCATTAAATGTAAACTCTGTCAAACCCTTTAAACTATTATTTACAAGAATCTTTCCAAACAAAATCACATACACGCCGAATGCACTTCCCCAAAAAAGTATTGGGCTTGGTCTCAACTTTTTAGAGTTGCGTATCCATTGAAAAAATATAAATACAATCAAAAGTACTGATGAAATATAGTACATTTTCAGAGGGCTTGAAATCACACTGCTGTCCTGACTTATTAATATTCTACTAAACAGTATAACGCACCAAATTGAAAACGTTATTGTTTCAGTCTTTATCTTCATCGCATATATTCCTTAATTCCCTTTCTAGCTGGTTTACAGAATTGTTCCACGAAAACTGTTGAACAGTCTTGTAGCCATTTTCAGCGAGCTCAATTATCATTTCATGATTTTCAAATAGTTCACACAAATTTTCCGTCATTTTTCTGACATCACCTGGTTCACAAAGCAAAGCATTTTCTCTATCCGAACCGATATCTAACATACAACCTGTATTTGTTCCTACTACAGCGCACTTACTTGCCATTGCTTCAAGCGGAGTCAATCCCCATCCTTCTTCTCTCGATGTGTATAAAAAGATATCCGCCTTTTTATATAATCCTTTTAATTCTTCTCTTGACGGATCCTTATAGTATACAATCTCATCAGAAATGTCCGGTCGATCTGCCAACCCAAACATTGTCAATTTCACATTAGGATATCTGTCTTTCGCATTTTTATATGCTGTTAGTCCATCTTTTACACCCTTTTTGGGAAGATCGTGATACAGCATTAAAACCTCAATTGTTCGATCTCCAAAATCGTATTTTTTTTTCGGATTATTAAATACTTCTAAATCCAACCCATCAAAAACAATTGGCGCATCTTCTGCCCCAAGTTGCTCTATTAATTTATTTTTTATCCAAGTTGATATTACAATATGTCGCAGAGGTTGTGTGTATGATTTTCTTCCAAGTTCTTCATTATTCCATATTTCATAGTCTTGAATCAAATATACCTTTTTACCTTTATTGGGGCTCAATCTAGCTACTGAAAAAGCCGTCGGCCAAGCACTCGCCATACAAACATCAGCATTTCTAATGTATCGATCGGAAACAAATGGAACTGGAAGTACCTTCACATCAAATTGAAGATTCTTATATTTTTTCTTTATTTTATAGCTATAAATTCTTTTTATTGTGTTCGTTACAACATGCGCCTTATTTAAAATCAACGAGTTGCTATTTTGCACATCATATGCCATTAAAGGTGTATAAAAGACGACATCATGTCCTTTAGCTTTAAACAACTCACCGTACTGAAAAAGGACTCTCATGCCTCCTGATAATCCTATACCTGGAACTATAATATTTATAACCATCTTACCTTTTCTCCTTCATACCATCCTTGAGTCCTTTCAATCCGGCACTTAGTTTTTCTAACTTTTGATCTTCAAAAATAAATATGATAATAACATGCTTCACTGCTCCAAGAAATGCTCTCACCTCACTAATTTCTTTATGCTTTTTTGAAACAATCATCGCATTTCTCGTTCCATAATATCTTCTAAAGGGTGAGTGATTCCATGTTTTTATCTTCCAAGGTCCGACTTTTACAATGTGTCCCTGTCCTATCTCATGAACAAACCCCACAAAGTCAGCTTGATATATATAATACCCTTTTTCTCTCATCGTGAGGCACATATCATAATCAACCTGATCTATAAAAAGACTCTCGTCAAATTTCCCAGCTTTTTCCCACGCTTCTACATTAAGCAATGCCGCTGAAGTAATACACCAAGCTACTTCTTTTAACTCACCAAATTCAGTGCCTTCTTTTTTACATTCATCTTCTAAAAAATTTCTGTCTTGATAAAGGCATGTAAGCTGTCCAACATTTTTCATAGACAAATATGGTCTATACTTGTCAATTATATCATCCTTACATACGGTATCTTGATCCAATGTAAGAACCCACTTTACGCCGCAACTTTCCGTTGAATCCGCAATGACATTAAGTGCCGCTGCAATTCCTTTATTTTCATGTAAGTCTATATATAGTATTTTGGATGTGTTAAAATTTTGGATTTCACCCTGAATTTCTTCTTTATTGCTAGATCCATTATCTACCAATATTAGTCGATCTACTTGACCTAAAATATGTGTAATGTTTTCCTTCAACCTACTAATTTCCGGATTGAATAAAACAATTCCCGCAAAAATAGCTTCCATACTCTCACCCTATGTGTATTAATTCCCAATTATCTTGATATAAATCTGCTTTAGCATGTTTACCCGTCTTATACCAGATATCCGGTGCAACCACAATTTTTTTCTTTTCATTTGACAGATACTGAGCCCACCAACTAAACGAACTGTTAGACAGTACAAAATGTTTACACGCTGACATCAAACGCAGTTTTTCCCATACCGGATCCACTCCACTCTCATAATAGACTTCTCCTGGAAATTCCATATTATTTTTTACCCAATCTATATCATCGGAGAAGCCAAAGAATGTGCAATCTGGCAAACGGTTTTTTATATAGGTAAGAGCATTTCTAAAATATGTATTATCACATATATAAAAAGTACCTTTGTTCTTATCATTCATAAAATCTCCGCGCCGAATAGTAACGCAAACTGAATTTGTATTTCTGATTTTATTATATAGTTCTTCATTTTGTGGTTGCAGTGGTTCTTTTGGAGTGAGTTCCGTCCGAAGAATTTCTGCCACGTCAGAAAAATACTTTTCGCTCTGCCAGTAACCATTAAGGACAATTCGTTTCTGCAATTCTTCATTCAACAACGGCAAAGGCTTATAAATCCGTGCAGATTTCCAAACAAAAACACCTTTTTTCGCCATCATGTTAAAGTACAAATCCGGAAAAAATTTTCTTAAAATTTTGACTGAATAGTTATCTGCATTTGCTTCCTTTAACGGTCTTTCTGAAACAACCTCCACATTTTCATTTAAATTAAAATCAAGTAAAGCCAACCGAAAATTGGGCGTATTCTGTCGCATTTCATATGTGTTAAGATAAATCTTGCCGCCATATTTTTCCTGCAGCTGTCGTGCACACGCATACTCAAAAAGTTGATTTCCCAATTGACCCACTATATTTACTTCAATCATCCTTACATTTCTCCATCAGATAAGCATTTTCTTTAACTGTTCATTCGATTGCCTCCGATATTTTTCTAAGATATCATTTACAATCTTGTAGTCAATCTTTTGATTAATATATGAAAAGTCACCAAGGCTATTTAATATTCTATCCTCTAATCCAAACTGCTTCAAAACACTCAAATTTCTCGTAATTTTTTCTTTCGGTAATACTTCGACAAACTGCCTGTTAAACATTATTGCAAAAGCAGTACCGTGAAAGGAATCAGTAATCATATATTCTGCGTTTGCAATATATGATAAAAATTTAAATGGTGATAAACACAGCTTAAATTTTCCTACCCGCATACAGTTATGCGCCTCAACAGAAACTCTAAGCAATTTTAACCCCGCTTTATTCGCAAATTGCTTTGCATATTCATCCATTTCACGATTGGCATTAAGTTGATAAAGCAATACATACCCTTTTTCATGTATCGGCAGCAATTGTTTTCTCCATCGATCTCCTCCAAAAATCATTGTTGGATCAAGAATCTGTATTGCCTCATATCCAGCTTTATTTACTATATTAACCGCACTATCTTCTCGAACGGTTATGTAATTATATCCAGACAACAATTCTCTGAACTTATCAATTCTCTCTTTCGGATAATTTTCTTTTCCAAAACTTGCAGAGAACGCTATCTTTTTCGCATCATGCGGAGCAAAACTCAAGAAATACATAGGATCTACATCATCTTGAGCAATTTCTCCCCAAACTTGATCACTACCTGTACAATAGATATCAGCTGTCGGTATTTTGTTTGCATCTACAACTGGATTTGTAATGCGCTCGCTCAAATTCAGATACTTGGCTCTTTCCTTTTCAAATGCTCTTCCACAAATATAGTGATCTGGCCATTGAACGATTCTATATATAAGTCTAGTAAAAATATTCCGGTTCCATTTTTTAGACTTTTTTAACAGCAGTTCTGTCACATTATGATATTCTTCATCTTCTCGAACATAATCCAGAACTTCTGCATTATATCCGTAGTCTTCAAATAGTTTTTGTGTTGCATACGTTTGCAAAAAAGAGCCATAATTTACAATTGCATGGCGTGTTACAAAACAAATTTTTTTCATAATCATTTCCTTATGCTCTATATGAATACTTGACCTTAACAATCGCCCTGCATAACACCATCAGCATTTTATACTTTTTCTTCTTTATGAGATAAAGCATCACATTCCAAGGTATGCCAATCTTTATAGTCGTTTCATTGACGAAGTTTTCTAAATCAAGTCTTTTTAATCCGTCTTCAAATTTCTTGCCCATTTCTTTGAAACTAACATTATTCTTAGCTTCATTCAGGGACGCATAAAAAATACAGAACAAAACATAGCTATCATATTGACTTTTCAACTTTTTATTGTTCTGTAATAGTTCCTTATTCAGATAAGCAAATAAGACTCTCAGTCTTTCAAATCGTCGCGCATCATACGCTTTTGTCATAGATTGACTGTTTTGCCGATAATAATATAATGGAATATCAATGCCATAAAAAGACTTGCATTCTAATATGCTATTGTATATACATGCGACATCTTCACCAAAAGTAATTTTGTCTTCAGAGCAAAGATTGTCTCTTAGAATTTCGGTCTTAATAATTTTAGACCATACTGCCGGTAAAACACCAAACGTGTAAAATCTTTGATTTCTGTCACAAAGCATACATGGAATAATCTTTTCTTTGACATCTTGTTCGCCAAAGAATCCTCTAAAATGCGATGTTATCATCTCAACATTTTTCCCATCTGTGCTTTTAAACGCATTATATTCCACAATATCTGGATGAGCTTCCGTAATCACCTTATTAACTTCAGCAAGCCAATTATCTGAAACCCAATCATCTCCATCTACATAGCCAACATACTCACCCTTTGCAGCCATTACACCAGCTCTTCGAGCACTAACTAACCCACCATTTGCTTTATGTATAACTCGAATGTGGTCATTTTTCAAAGCATAAGCGTCACAAATTTTACCGCTATTATCAGTAGCTCCATCATCCACAAGAATTAATTCATAATTATCATAGCTTTGACTCAGAACGCTTGCTATGCACCGGTCAAGAAATTTTTCAACGTTATAAATCGGTACAACAATACTAAACCGGAGATTTTTATCCATTTTGCACCTCCACACTGTTTCTTTTTTGTATGTAAGTCACATTGTCCGGAATATTCTTTGTAACTATTGCACCGGCCGCAATAACAACATTATTTCCAATCCTAACATTTGGAAGAATTAAGACGTCGCTTCCTATCCAGACATTCGATCCAATTTCAACTCTTCCTACAACATAACCTTGTTTTCTGAAGAGTCCATTTATAGAATCAGTTTTATGGTTATGGTCGTATATCTTGACATTTTCCCCAAATATACAATCATTCCCTATATTAATTTCGCCTAGAGATGTCATTGAACAATTACGGTTAAAAAAACAATTATCTCCAATATTAATGCTTCCTGTTTTTTCAATCATCAAATGACATCCCGGATAAAAGAAAGTCATTTTGCCTAAATGAAAGCGACTCCCATATAAAATTTTCCAGCACAGAATTTTAAGAATCCCGATAACTCGATTTATAATTTTTATCAGATATTCAGACATTATTTTCCTCACCATCAAAGACATTTTTCAAATTGTGGCTGTCTTTTTTGTTTCAGATGCAGTCGCTTTATTGAAAATGACTACGTGACATCTTAAAACTTAAAAGTATCTTTCAGTCCAAGCCACTTCTGATCCTTTTCACTCAGGTTCAATGCCGTACCATCTTTCAGCGTGTAGCCCTCTGCAATGGCACTGCCCTTGTATTCACCCTTCAACTCTGGCCACTCGATGCCGATCTCCGGGTCATTCCAAGCCATACCGCCCTCATCATTCGGATGCCAGAAGTCATTGACCTTGTAGCAGAACTCAGCCTCATCACTCAGAACCAAGAAGCCATGTGCAAAGCCCTCCGGGATGAGGAACTGCTTCTTGTTCTCAGCAGACAGGGTCACACCATACCACTTACCATAGGTTTCAGAGTTGCTTCTCAAATCAACAGCAACATCAAACACAGTACCGCGCACAGCGCGCACCAGCTTACACTGCGGATACTGCTTCTGGAAGTGCAGACCACGCAGCACGCCTTTTGTGGACATGGACTGGTTATCCTGTACGAAGTGGATATCAATGCCAACTTCTTTCATATCTTTTTCGTTGTAGGTTTCCATGAAATAGCCACGGGCATCACCATGAACAGCAGGCTCAATAACACAAAGGCCCTCGATGCTACCTACATTTTTCTCAACTTTAATCTGTCCCATCGTTCTTCTATCTCCTCTATTACTGCTCGATTTCTTTCAGGTAACGGCTCAGTGCATCCTGCCAAGTCGGAAGCGGAGTAAAGCCTGCTTCCACCAGCTTGCTCTTATCCAGGCGGCTGTTAAATGGACGAGCAGCCTTGCTCAGACCATACTCCGCCGTGGTCACTGGCAGGACTTCCGTCTTATAGCCAGCCTGACGGTAGATTTCTTTCGTAAAATCGTACCAGCTAATATAGCCGCCCTCGTTGGTGGCATGATAATAGCCGTATTTCTCAGTTTCATTCATATCGACGAGCAGTCGAGCCAAGTCGTATGTATAGGTCGGTGTGCCAATCTAGTCATTGACCACACGGACAGTGTCGTGGGTCTTGCCGACATTCAGCATAGTCTTGATGAAGTTCTTACCGTTCAGACCAAACACCCATGCAATGCGGACAATGAAATATTTCTCCAGCGTCTGGCTGACTGCCAGCTCACCTTCCAGCTTCGTCTGACCGTACACATTCAAAGGCTTATAATCCTTGCAGTCCGGCTGCCAAGGCTCTGTGCCCTGACCGTCAAACACATAGTCTGTGCTGATGTAGGTCATCTTGCAGTCCAGCTTCTTGCAGACATCCACAATATTCTGGGTGCCGCCAACATTGATGGCACGCACTTTCGCCACTTTATCGTCGTCCTCCGCCATATCCACAGCAGTCCATGCCGCGCAGTGGATCACGGCATCCGGATTCACTTCTGTAATTACTTTCTCAACAGCGTCTTTATCTGTAATGTCTAGAGCCACATACGGTGCTTTTGTTACCGCAGAACCATCTGCCACACCGCTATAGGTTTCCTGAATATCAGAACCGACACCCTCATGACCGCGCTTCAGCAGTTCATTCATCACATCATGGCCCAGCTGACCGCCAACGCCGGTTACAAAAAACTTCATGTTCTTTCCTCCTGTTAGCGATTGCTGTACATCTTCTCGTAGTAGTTCTGATACTCGCCGCTGATGATGGTTTCCCACCACTCACGGTTATCGAGATACCACTGGATGGTCTTCTTGATGCCGTCCTCGAACTTGGTTTCTGGCAGCCAGCCCAGCTCATTGTGGATCTTGGTCGGGTCGATGGCGTAGCGCATATCATGGCCCTTACGGTCGCCAACATGGGTAATCAAACTCTCCGGCTTACCCAACTCCTTGCAGATAATCTTCACGATTTCGATGTTCTGCTTCTCATTGTGGCCACCGACATTGTAGACCTCACCAACATGACCCTTATGGATAATCAGGTCGATAGCCTTGCAGTGGTCTTCGACATACAGCCAGTCACGGACATTCAGGCCTTCGCCGTAAACGGGTAGTGGCTTGTCAGCCAGCGCATTTGCTATCATCAGCGGAATCAGTTTCTCCGGGAAGTGATACGGACCATAGTTGTTGGAACAACGGGAAATGGTCACAGGCAGGCCGTAGGTACGGTGGTAAGCCAGAACCAGCAGGTCAGCAGCAGCCTTGGAACTGCTGTACGGAGAGCTGGTGTGAATCGGAGTTTCCTCGGTGAAGAACAGGTCAGGACGATCCAACGGCAGGTCGCCATAAACCTCATCAGTAGAAACCTGATGGTAACGCTGGATGCCATACTTACGGCAAGCATCCATCAGAACACTGGTACCGATGATATTGGTCTGGAGGAAGATGCCCGGATCTTCAATGGAACGGTCAACATGGGATTCTGCCGCAAAGTTGACTACGATGTCCGGATGCTCTTCTTCAAACAGCTTGTCTACAGCTTCGCGGTCGCAGATATCGGCCTTCACAAAGCGAAAATTCGGGTTATCCATAACAGGTGCCAGCGTGGACAAGTTGCCTGCGTAAGTCAGCTTGTCCAGACAGATGATCCGGTAATCCGGATACTTCTTCAGCATATGGAACACAAAGTTACTACCAATAAAACCAGCACCGCCGGTAACAATAATATTCATGATTTAATCTCCTCTAACTTTTACTTATCCTCGAATTAATACAGATGCTCCTGATACTTGCCGTCCATAACATCCTTCAGATACTGGCCGTACTGGTTCTTCTTCATGACCTCATAGACTTCCATCAGGTCATCTTTGCTGATCCAGCCATTCAGGTATGCGATTTCCTCCAGGCAGGCAATCTTACGATGCTGATGCTGTTCCACAGTCTTTACGAAGTTGGTGGCATCCGCCAAGCTCTCATGTGTACCAGTGTCCAGCCAAGTGAAGCCCTGACCCAGCAGTTCCACATTCAGAGAACCATCTTCCAGATAAATGCGATTCAGGTCGGTAATCTCCAGCTCACCACGAGCAGACGGTTTCAGGCTCTTAACAAACTCGACTACACGGTTATCATAAAAGTACAGACCCGTGACACAGTAATTGCTCTTCGGATGCTCCGGTTTTTCTTCGATAGAAACGGCCTTACCGTTCTTATCGAACTCCACGATACCGAAACGCTCCGGATCGTCCACATAGTAACCAAACACCGTTGCACCCTTTCCGTTTTCTGCATTCTGGACAGCTGCTTGCAGACGCTTTTTCAGTCCATGACCTGCAAAGATATTGTCGCCCAGAACCATAGCCACAGAGTCGTTACCGATAAAATCCGCACCAATGATAAAGGCCTGTGCCAGTCCATCCGGAGAAGGTTGAACAGCATAGGTCAGATTCACACCAAACTGGTGACCATCACCCAGCAGATTCTCAAAGAGGGCACTGAAAAACCTACCGCTTTAAATTTCAAATTATAATGCACATATAAAA
>NZ_JAAIMM010000018.1 GCF_013300725.1 Allocoprococcus comes | reverse complement strand
CTGACGATACAAAAATTTATTATTTTTTATTGTCCTCTTGACAGGTAGCACACCAAAATCCAATGTAAAAGATTTTCAATCCCCTTTTTTGTATGCGCGGAGACATATTTTATACAAAATTCTATTCAAACTGTTCGGTCGATAATGCAACATAATCCGCAGCATTTTTATAAATCGACTGGATTTCCGCCTCGGTGAGAGGTCTTTTTACTTTCGCCGGGCTTCCGATAACCAGCATTCCATCCGGAATAACTGTGTTCTGAGTAACCAGACTTCCGGCACCGATCAGGCAATGCTTTCCAATCTTTGCACCGTTTAAAATCGTACTTCCCATCCCGATCAGAGACGCGTCGCCAATTGTACAGCCGTGGATCACACAGTTGTGACCAACAGTGACATCATCACCGATAACGGTCGGAAAACCGTAATCTACATGGACGGTGCTGTTATCCTGGATATTGCTGCGCCTGCCAATCGTGATCGACGCCTCGTCTCCACGGACGACTGCGTAATAGAATACGCTTGAGTCAGCACCAATTGTAACATCGCCGAGAATAACGGACTGACTGGCAATGTGCGCCTGTGGTGAAATATTTAAAGAAGACATTTTCTCTGGCATCCTTTCTGGTAGTGCGATCGCTATTTTACTTCTTGGGCAGTATCAGCGGCGGTTGCTTTTGCAGCTGTGTTTGTATCCTGTTCCGCTTCCGGCTGATACTCATTGATATTATATTTCTGCTCATAATAATCAAAGGTGGATACATAAGTGTTGTCTTTCAGTTTCCGTACACTCTTAGTGTATTCGTGCATATCGAAATTGGAAGAATCCAGTTCCAGGATTGCAACGGCAATGTTAGAACAGTGGGCTGCAATACGATCATAGTTGGTGAGCAGGTCGTTAAATGCAAATCCGGTGTTCAGATCACACTGCCCGTTACGGAGCCTTTTAATATGACGCATTTTCAAATCGTTGCATAAAATACCGATCAGTTCGCGAAGCGGTTCCACTTTGGCAGCATTTACAAGGTCTTCATCTACAAATGAATTGATCGTGAGATCAAGGAGTTCTTTTAATGCGGATTCAAGAACATGAAGCTCGTATTTGGCTGCATCTGAAAAAATACGTGATTTTTCATGAAGTTCCTGTGCAACACGGGAAATATTGACTGCATGGTCACCCAGACGTTCAAAATCACTGATCGTATGAAGGAACTTGGCGGTCTGTTTGGACTGCTCCGGTGTCAGGTCATGCATATTGAGCTGCATCAGATAGGTTCCCAGTTTATCTTCGTATTTGTCGATCAGATTTTCCTTTTCCTGAACTTTGTTGAACTTATTATCTGAAAAATCTTTCAGCAGTGCAAGGGCGCGGCGGATATTTTTGTATGCTTTCTTTGCCATTCCGTTGACTGCAAGCTGGCTCTGTGTGATTGCCAGTGGCGGATAATTGAGGAAACGTTCCTCAAGAAGATCAAAATCTGCCTGCTCTTCGTTGTCTTCATCGGTATCTTTAATAAGGAAGAAGACAAGTTTTTCAATCTTGCCGATAAATGGAGCAAGAACAAGGATCGTCAGAAGCCGGAATACCGTATTCAAAAGTGCCACACGGAAAGGTGACATAATTTCACCCATAAACGGGAAATGCACGATGGCATTTGCAGAATAGAATACGATGGACCAGAAAATCATTCCAAATAAATCGTTCAGCAGATAGATCAGAGCAGTACGCTTTCCGTTCTTGTTCGTTCCGATTGAGGAAAGAAGAACCGGACATGCAGCGCCAACGCCGATACCCATTGTGATCGGAAGTGCAGCTGCAAAGGTGATCGATCCGGTAATGGACAGTGCCTGGAGGATACCTACAGAAGCAGAAGCGCTCTGCAAAACTGCTGTAAATACGATCCCGACAAGGATTCCCATAAATGGATTCGTGAACATGGTCAGAAGTCTGACGAAATGCGGATTCTCTTTCAGAGGAGAGACAGCACCGCTCATGGTCTGCATCCCGATCATCAGGATCGCAAAGCCAAGCATGATGTCACCGATATCAGAATACGGTTTTTTCTTGATAAATGTACGGAAAATAATTCCGATGATTGCTACGATTGCAGAGATTGTAGCGGTGGATAAAAGCTGCGCGATTCCGCTGGAACCATCAATGTAGGAGAGACATAAGATCCATCCGGTGATACTGGTTCCGATGTTGGCACCCATGATGATACCAATTGCCTGTGCAACCTTCATCATACCAGAGTTTACAAATCCGACTACCATAACTGTCGTTGCAGAGGATGACTGAATGATAGCGGTTACGACAGTACCCAGCAGAAGTCCTTTCAGAGGAGTATTGGTCAGCCTGTATAAAATAAGTTCAAGCTTATTGCCGGCAACTTTCTTCAGACTGTCGCCCATCAGTGACATACCGTATAAAAACAGTGCTACCCCACTGAGCAATGACAAAACCATTGTAATTCCCATAATTTTGTTTTCCTTTTCTTTAAGCATTAGTTTACATTTTGTCGCAAAAAAAATATCGTACAGCTACTTTAAATATGAAAAGTCTGCATGCAGATCACACAAAGTGACGCTATACGACACCTTTATTATATAACAAGAAAGTTTCCATAGGTAGACTGAAACGATATTTTTTTACACTTTTTTTACACAGACTTAACTCTTTCTATACATTCGGTAGCAAAACGAGCCGCATTTTCAAGGTCTGTGGGTGTCGGATGAATCATTGCTTCGTCAAAATTCTGTAATTGCCGGCGGATTTGCTGGCAATCGCAATCTTCTGGTGTGTTCAGCAAAGATTCATATTTTTGACGGACAGTAAGTGGCATTTTCCCCTGGCAGATAAAAGAACCAAGATAACGATTGTCGTCTTCAAGCCAGATCCGGACACTGGATGCAATCTTTTTGTAGTATTTCGGGCTGTTCCCTGCACCGCAGGTTCCAAAGAGAGCGACGGATTTGTCCGACAGACCGGAAAGGAAGTTGCCGATCTCGAGGCTGCAGGTTCCGCGGTGAACACAGAAACCGACAAAATAAATTTTGGCTTCTGGGAAATCGGTACGTTCATGAAGATTTATCAGATCTTTGGACATCCCCGGAAGGGATGCGAAAATTTCTGTTGCTATTTTTTTTGTATTTCCTGTCTCACTGTCATAGACAACAAGATAATCTAACATATAGTATTTCCTCCTGTCATTTAGTGGTATGTATAAGGAGAACCGCAGAAGAATCCACCGCCGCCACAGCAGAGATTGCACATGATGTTGGCAATGCAGAGCTTCACGCAGAAATCATTGTTGATCGTTGGTGTGCCGCCATACATTGTCTGCTGTGTACGATACCAGCTTCCACCATTTTCAAGACGGCTGACAAGGGACTGGTATTGATAGTTGGACGGCTCCAGGCGAAGTGCTTCTTTGGCGTGCTCCAGGGCGAGGACATTATTGCCCATGCCGGAATTGGCGATAGAGCTGTAATAGTACCATCTGGCAGAACGGTCGTTGATCCCTGAAAGGACATTTAAAGCTTCTTTATAATGGCCACTGTTCAGATAATTGGCTGCGGCGCGCAGATGAATATCTTCTTCTGTCTCGGTTGTCTGCTGATTCTGATTGGTATACTGACCGTAGAAACCGCCGAATGGACCAAAACCGCCGAAACCTCCGTATCCGCTTCCGGTATCGCCATAACCTCCGGAGCCTGTTCCGGTATATCCGGAAGCACCCATTTCTTTTCCCTTCATGATCTGCTGGTAAGCCTGCTGGATTTCTTTGAATTTGGCTTCTGCCTGATCTTTATTTGGATTGTTGATATTGGCATCCGGATGATAAATACGGCTTAATTTGCGGTAGGCTTTCTTGATCTCCTCGTCGGAAGCATCCCGTGAAACGCCGAGTATTGAGTAAGGATCCTGCATAATTGATTATTCTCCTGATCGTTAGCTTTTTTTGATAAAAGTAGTCTGGCATTTTGGACAGCGGATCTCAATTTTACCTTTTCCCTTTGGAACACGGATCTTCTGTTTGCAGTTTGGACACTTGTAAATGTGGTGTGTCTTGCGCTGCGTTGCCATATACTTCTGTTTTGCAAAAAATCCACGGATCTTTGAAGTGTGCTGGAGAAACTTCTGGTTTTCCAGTGCACGCTTGTAGGTCTGGCGTGAAAATATGCGATAGTAAGAGTATATCACGAATGCCCATCCAATTACATAAAAAATACGAAAATGGAAGATGCTTGTGATCAGCATCAGAATTACGCCGCTCCATAAGAGAAATTTGCCGAAGGTATCTACTCCGTACCTTCCATACATAAAACGCATCAGTTTTTCTTTCATAATGTTCACCCAATCTTTTTTATTTTTATAGAATATGATACTATACGATGGTTTACATTGTACGCCTGCACACACAAAAATCAATAAACTCTCTATTAAAAAACTCTAAAAAGTATGTTATACTGCTGATATCGTGAAAATATAAAAGAAAATAGGACTTCCGGGATTGCTGGAATTGCATGGCAATGGAGCAATCCGGGAACATCATATATAAAAAGCAGAGGAGGAAATTATGGGACGGAAAGAACATGACCGGGATGAAAAGCATTCCAGGCGTGACCGGCGCAAGAAAAAAGGTGGAATCATCAGTACGGTCATTTTGATCGTTGCAATCTGTGTGTTTGCATTTTCTGCCTTTCAGCTGTATAAAATCTTTAACGGATATCACAAAGGGGAAAGTGAGTATGATGATCTGGTAAAGCTTGCGGTTACGGAAGATAAGGGAGAGCAGGAGAACGGGACGGACGATCAGGATGGAAGCAGATTTTCCGTGGATTTCGATGCGCTCAGACAGATCAATCCGGATGTGGTTGCATGGATCCGTTTTGATGAACCGGCGGTTATCAATTATCCGGTTGTGCAGGGAAGTGATAATTCAGAATATCTGAGTAAGACATTCAAGGGATATGACAATACCGTAGGAACGATTTTTGTAAATGCTTATAATCATGCGGATTTTAATGACAGAAACACGATCATTTACGGACATTATATGTATAATGGAACGATGTTTAATGAGCTGGAGCAGTATCACGAAAAAAGTTTCCGGGAAAAATACCCTTACTTCTATATTTATACACCGGATGGCAATGTGGCTACTTATCAGATTTATTCTGTTGGAGTGGTAAAAGATACTTCCGAAGGCTATACATATCAGTTCGCAGATGATGCGGCGTTTGCATCCTTCCTTGAAGCAACGAAGGCGTCTTCTTTATATGATACAGGTGTGGAAGTGGGAAATGATTCGCAGATCGTGACGCTGTCCACCTGTACACGGGAGGGAAATGATGACAGAACGATCGTGCACGGTGTCAGGGTAAATGTACAGCCGGCAGGAAAATAAAAGAGGAGTAAAGAGATGGAAGCAGAAGCAAAATTTGAAGTCGGAGATGTGATCCGGATGAAAAAACCGCATCCGTGCGGAAGCTCAGAGTGGGAGATCCTGAGAGTAGGAGCGGATTTTCGTCTGAAATGTCAGGGGTGCGGACACCAGGTAATGGTACCGCGCAGACTGGTTGAAAAAAATACAAAAGAAATAAGAAAAAAGGCTTGAAACAAAGCCTGAATTATGATATCATACCAACTTGTGATATATTATTTATCCTTGTTCCCGGCGAATCCGGGAGCCAAAAGACCATAAGGAGGTGCAGGACATGAGCAAATATGAATTAGCAGTTGTTGTCAGCGCAAAACTCGAAGACGACGCCAGAGCAGAAGTAATCGAAAAGGTGAAAGCACTTGTTACACGTTTCGGTGGTAACATTACTGACGTTGACGAATGGGGAAAGAAGAGATTAGCTTACGAAATCCAGAAGATGAAAGAAGCTTACTACTACTTCATTCACTTTGAATCTGAAACAACAACACCAGGCGAAATCGAAGAAAGAATTCGTATCATGGATGGTGTAATCAGATATTTATGCGTGAAACAGGAAGCTTAGAAAGAGGCAACGTATGAATAAAGTAGTTTTAATGGGACGTCTGACAAGAGATCCTGAAGTGAGATATTCACAAGGTGAGAACGCTCTCGCTATTGCAAGATATACATTAGCTGTAGACCGCAGATTCAAGCGCGATGGAGAACAGACCGCAGATTTTATTAACTGTGTTGTGTTCGGAAAGAGTGCTGAATTTACAGAACGTTATTTCCGTCAGGGAATGCGCGTAGTGGTTTGCGGAAGAATCCAGACCGGAAGCTATACCAACAGGGATGGTGTAAAGGTCTATACAACAGAAGTTGTTGTTGAGGAACAGGAATTCGCAGAAAGTAAGAATGCTAGCAGTGCTAATACACAGTCTTATCAGGCAGCCCCGGCACCGGCGCCAAGCGCTGATGCAGGTGACGGTTTCATGAACATTCCGGATGGAATTGATGAGGAGTTACCGTTTAATTAAGGTTGAAAGGAGATGTGTACAATGGCATTCGAAAAAGGAAACAGACCGGATTCTCCAATGAAGAGAAGAGGCGGACGCAGAAGAAAAAAAGTTTGTGTATTCTGTGGTAAAGAAAACAACGAAATCGATTACAAAGATACAGCAAAATTAAAGAAATATGTTTCTGAGAGAGGAAAAATCCTTCCGAGAAGAATCACAGGAAACTGTGCAAAACATCAGAGAGCTCTTACAGTAGCAATCAAGAGAGCAAGACATATCGCTTTAATGCCATACGTTCAGGATTAATCGAATATGATCAGAACAGGATTTCCATTTTGGAAGTCCTGTTTTTTTATTTCCTAGGAAATAAAAGGCACTGCGTGCCGGAGATGCGCACTCGCACATTCTTTTTTACTATCTTTCTGTCCGGCAGACGATTGAAAAAGCAGTCGTTTGGGGTTAGAATAAGAAAGACAAAGTTTTGAAATCTAAAAAAGAATTGGAGAATCAAATTATGAAAAAACCAGTTTTAGTAATTATGGCAGCGGGAATGGGAAGCCGTTATGGCGGACTTAAACAGATCGATCCGGTTGATAAAGAGGGACACATCATCATGGATTTTTCTCTGTTTGATGCAAAAAGAGCCGGATTCGAGAAGGTTATTTTTATTATAAAGAAAGAAAATGAAGACAGTTTCAGAGAAGCAGTAGGAAACCGTATGGCAAAATATATGGAGGTTTCTTATGTATTTCAGGATATCAACAACATTCCGGAAGGTTTTGAAGTTCCGGAAGGCAGAGTGAAACCGTGGGGAACCGGACATGCAGTCCTCAGCTGCATTGATGAGATCGACGGACCGTTTGCTGTTATCAATGCAGATGATTATTATGGAAGACATGCGTTTGAAACAATTTATAATTATCTGTCCGAACATGAGGATGATGACAGGTATCGTTATGCGATGGTCGGATATCTTCTGAAGAATACAGTAACAGACAATGGCCATGTGGCAAGAGGAATCTGTACGACCAATGAAGAGGGTGAACTGGTAAATATTACAGAAAGAACCCGCATTGAGAAGCGTGACGGTAAGATTGCGTTTACTGAAAATGATGGCGAAACCTGGGAAAATTTACCAGAGGATACACTGGTTTCTATGAATATGTGGGGATTTACGAGAAGCATCCTGGACGAGCTGAAAGCAGAATTTCCACAGTTCCTGAAGAAAGGACTTACTGAAAATCCGATGAAATGTGAATATTTCCTGCCGGCAGTCGTAAGCAATCTTCTGGAGGCAGACCGCGCAACAGCAGCGGTTCTTCCGTCTACAGACAAATGGTACGGCGTAACTTATAAAGAAGACAAACCGGTTGTCGTAGAAGCGATCCGGAATCTGAAAAAAGAAGGTCTTTATCCGGAAAATCTCTGGGAAGAGTAGAGATATGTTAAAATTTAGTAAATAGTTCGCTTGATTTACTAAAAAATATAAAAAATTTAGTAAAAACACTTCCATATAGGCAGGATGTGTGCTATAGTGTGTAAAGAAAAGTAAATGATTCTAATTTCAGGAGGAAAAAATCATGGCAATTTTAGTAACAGGCGGAGCCGGATTTATCGGCAGTCACACATGTGTAGAGATGCTGAATGCAGGATATGAAGTTATTGTAGTAGATAATCTTTGCAATGCTTCTGAAGAAGCAATCAGACGTGTAGAGAAGATCACCGGCAAGAACGTTACATTTTATAAAGCAGATATCAGAGATAAAGAAGCACTGGATCAGATTTTTGACAAAGAAAGTGTAGAATGCGTCATTCATTTCGCAGGACTTAAAGCAGTCGGAGAATCTGTTGCAAAGCCACTTGAATATTATCAGAACAATATTGCAGGTACACTTACACTCTGTGATGTTATGCGTAACCATAATGTGAAGAACATCATCTTCAGTTCTTCAGCAACGGTATATGGTGATCCGGCGTTTATCCCGATTACAGAAGAATGCCCGAAGGGAACCTGCACGAATCCTTATGGATGGACAAAATGGATGCTTGAGCAGATCCTGACAGACCTGCATAAGGCAGATCCGGAGTGGAATGTTGTTCTTCTTCGTTACTTCAACCCGATCGGCGCACATGAGAGCGGACTGATGGGAGAAGATCCGAAGGGTATCCCGAACAACCTGCTTCCATATATTGCACAGGTTGCAATCGGTAAACTGGAATGCCTGGGTGTATTTGGCGATGATTATGACACACCGGACGGAACAGGTGTGAGAGACTACATTCATGTAGTTGACCTTGCAATTGGACATGTAAAGGCGCTGAAGAAGATCCAGGAAAAATCAGGCGTAAGCATTTACAATCTTGGAACCGGAGTGGGATATTCAGTACTGGATGTATTGCATGCATTTGAAAAAGCATGTGGAAAAGAGATCCCTTACCAGATCAAGCCAAGAAGAGCCGGAGATATCGCAACATGCTACTGTAATGCAGAAAAAGCAAAGAATGAGCTCGGATGGGTTGCAGAACGCGGAATCGACAAGATGTGTGAGGATTCATGGAGATGGCAGACAATGAATCCGAATGGATACGAAGCTTAATAAAAGAAAGAAAAATGTGTCAGGGTGTACGTTGCCCCGGCACATTTTTTAGTTCCCTAATATCCGGAAAGGTGATATAATACAAATATCTATAGGTTTTAAGAGGGCTGAAAGATGAAAAAGGATATAAAGTTAAAGGGACAACTGAAATTATATATGCAATGGCCGGGAATTATGATTCTTTTCCTGATCCTGATGAATATCTGGATCTTCAGGATGGACCGAAAGGCCGGGCTGCTTATGGGCGCGTTTGTGCTGGTTTATGCAGTCGTCATTGGTATTATGTATTTTTACAACAAGTCTCTGATTCTGGCAGACATGGTAGAGTTTGCAGCGCAGTACGGGATTGTCCAGAATACACTTCTGAAGGAGCTTTCGATTCCGTATGCAATTTTACTGGATGATGGAAAAATCATCTGGACGAACACACAGTTCCGGGAAGTCCTTGGGACGACTATCCGGAAGGATACCTATCTGAGTAAATATATTCCGGAGTTGAACCGGGGTGTATTTCCAAAGGAAGACAATGAATCGGTAAGTCTGGAATTCAGTTATCTTGACAGAGATTATCAGGCTGAGATCCAGTGCGTATCGGTCGAAGGCTTCAGTGAGACAGAGCAGCTTCTGGAGATACCGGAGGAAAAGGAATATTTTATTGCGATACATCTTCAGGATGTGACAGAGCTGAACCGGTATATCCGTGCGAATGAAGAGCAGCGGCTGGTGGCCGGACTGGTTTATATTGATAACTATGAAGAGGTCATGGAAAGCGTCGAGGAAGTAAGGCAGTCTCTTCTGGTGGCACTGATCGACCGTAAGATCAACCAGTATATTGCGGATTTTTCCGGTATTGTGAAGAAGCTTGAGAAAGACAAATATTTTGTTGTGATCAAAAAAGAGAGCTTCAATCAAATGGAAAAAGACCGTTTTTCTTTACTTGATGAGGTAAAAGGAGTCAGTATCGGTAATCAGATTCCGGTTACACTAAGTATTGGGCTTGGACTCAGTACAGATACCTATGCTGCAGGATATAATTATGCCCGTATAGCGATCGATCTTGCACTTGCAAGAGGCGGAGATCAGGTAGTTGTGAAGAATAACAAGGGAATCAGCTATTATGGCGGAAAGCGTGAGCAGACTTCTAAGAATACCCGGGTAAAAGCAAGAGTAAAAGCAGAAGCACTCCGGGAGTTTATCACCGGAAAAGAGCGTGTGATCGTGATGGGACATAAGATGGCAGATGTGGATTCATTTGGTGCGGCAATCGGTATTTACCGGGCAGCAAGTGCGATGGAAAAGAAGGTCAATATTGTTCTGAACGATATTTCTGTGACACTCAGACCGCTTTATGAAGCATTTACTGATGATCCGAAGTATCCGGATGATCTGTTTGTGACTTCCCATGAGGCGGAGGAACTGGCAGATGACAATACGATGGTAGTTGTTGTTGATACCAATAAGCCAAAGATGACAGAATGTGAACGCCTGCTTCGTCTGACGAAGACGATTGCAGTTCTGGATCACCACAGACAGAGTGATGAAGTGATTGAGAATGCTGTCCTGTCGTATATCGAGCCATATGCTTCCTCGGCGTGTGAGATGGTAGCAGAGGTTCTCCAGTATATCGGCGATGATCTGCGTCTGAATTCCATGGAAGCGAACAGTATGTATGCAGGTATTCTGGTTGATACCAACAATTTCATGTCCAGAACAGGAGTCCGGACCTTTGAGGCAGCTGCGTACCTGAGAAGATGTGGCGCAGATGTTACTTATGTAAGAAAACTCCTCCGTGATGATATGGCATCTTACCGTGCAAAAGCTGCAGTAATCAGCAGTGCTGAGGTGTATCGGGATGTATTTGCGATCGCGCGAGGCGAACATCTGGGAATTGAAAGTCCCACCATCATTGGAGCACAGGCATCAAATGAGCTTCTCAACATTGAAGAGATCAAGGCTTCTTTTGTACTGACTGAATATAATGGTAAGATTTACATCAGTGCACGTTCTATTGATGAGATCAATGTACAGATCATTATGGAGCGGCTCGGCGGAGGCGGTCATATCAACACTGCCGGTGCCCAGTTCCCGTATTCCGATATGGAAAGAGCGATTGAAACTCTGAAAAAGACAATCGATATTATGATAGAAGAAGGAGATATTTAAGATGAAAGTTATTTTATTGGAAGATGTAAAATCCCTTGGGAAAAAAGGCGAGGTTGTAAATGTAAGTGACGGATATGCAAGAAACTTCATTTTCAAAAAAAACCTCGGACTGGAAGCAAATGGAAAGAATTTAAATGACTTAAAGCTTCAGAAACAGAATGAAGAAAAGGTTGCACAGGAGCATCTGGAAGCAGCGCAGGAGCTTGCAAAGAAATTAGAAGCAGCAAAAGTAGAACTCAAGATCAAGACCGGGGAAGGTGGAAGAACATTCGGTTCTGTGTCTTCAAAGGAAATTGCAATTGCAGTAAAAGAACAGCTTGGATATGATCTTGATAAGAAGAAGATCCAGATCAAAGAAGCGATCCGTACACCGGGAATGTATCTTGTACCGGTCAAGCTTCACCAGAAAGTGACTGCTGAATTAAAAGTGCACGTCGGGGAAGCTTAGGAGGATCTGAGACATGGATGAAGCACTCATTAAGAGAGTACCGCCACACAGCATAGAGGCAGAGCAGTCTGTTGTCGGAGCGATGCTGATGGACCGGGATGCGATTACAGTAGCTGCCGAGATCATTTGTGGAGACGACTTTTATCAAAAGGCATATGGTGTAATTTTTGATTCAGTGGTAGAACTTTTTAATGAGGGAAAACCTGTTGACCTGATTACACTGCAGAACCGTCTGCGTGAAAAAGCTGTTCCGGAAGAGATCAGTAGTCTTGAATTTGTCCGGGATCTGGTAACAGCAGTTCCAACCTCGGCAAATGTAAAGTATTATGCTGAGATCGTCTCTGAAAAAGCAACGTTGAGGCGTCTGATCAAGATGAATGAAGCGATTGCGGATGAATGTTATCAGGGGCAGGAGCCGCTGGAGGCGATCCTTGAAAGGACAGAGAAGCAGGTTTTTGAGCTGGTGCAGAACCGCGGAGGAAACGGTGAATACGTGCCGATCAAGCAGGTAGTATTAAATGCCCTTGAGAAAATTGAGAAAGCATCTAAGAGTAAGGGAACTGTTACAGGAATCCCGACTGGATTTATTGACCTGGATTACAAGACATCCGGTCTGCAGCCATCCGATCTGATCCTGGTCGCAGCCCGTCCTTCTATGGGTAAGACGGCGTTTGTACTGAACATTGCACAGCATGTGGCGTTTAAGCAGAACCGTACAGTTGCCATATTCAGTCTGGAAATGTCAAAGGAACAGCTGGTAAACCGTCTGTTCTCGCTGGAATCCTATGTAGATGCACAGCTTTTAAGAACCGGTAATCTGAAGGATTCCGACTGGGAAAAGCTGATCGAAGGTGCCGGAACAATTGGAAGATCGAACCTGATCATTGATGATACACCGGGTATTTCGATTTCGGAAATGCGTTCCAAATGCAGAAAATATAAAATGGAACATAATCTTGAGCTGATCATCATCGACTACCTGCAGTTGATGAGCGGAAGTGTTGGTGGACGTAATGAGTCCCGTCAGCAGGAAATTTCTGATATTTCCCGTTCCTTAAAAGCGCTTGCCCGGGAATTGAGTGTGCCGGTCATTGCGCTGTCACAGCTGAGCCGTGCGGTTGAGCAGAGACCAGATCACAGACCGATGCTTTCTGATCTGCGTGAGTCCGGGGCGATCGAGCAGGATGCCGACGTGGTTATGTTCATTTATCGAGATGATTATTATAATAAGGATACGGAGCATGTCAATGAGGCAGAGATCATTATTGCCAAACAGAGAAACGGTCCGATTGGAACCGTAACGCTTACATGGCTTCCGCAGTACACGAAATTTGCCAATTCAGAACGAAAAGTTGTGGATGGGGAATGAGAAATTATAAAATGAAAAAGACAGGGAACAGAATTAAAACTGTTCGCTGTCTTTTGATTTTTATGTGGTTTCGCCAAATAATTTCCGTAGGTAATGTCCGGCGGCAGGTTTTGAAGCTTCTTTCCGGAGCGCCTGCTGCTGACGAAGTAAATGATCAAGCTTCCGGTAACGGTCTTCTTCCAGACGTTCTTTTGCCTGTAAAAGAAAATCCATTTCCTTTGTTACTTTTTCAGATACGGATTTGCCGAGAGAACCCTCCAGGATCTGGTTGTTTTCCAAAAGAATTTTTCGGAGAGACTCTTCGAGCAGAGGCTGATAAACAGAAAGAGAAAGGTTGTCCGCTGTATTAACAGAAAGAGCCGGATCCTGGGGTTCAGCAACTTCGTTTATCGAAGCGGCAGCCTTTGGTGCATCCGATTTTCTGGCTTTCAGAAGTGCTTTTGTGCGAAGCATGTCCGGAAGGAGCTGTTTGATCTCCTTCAGGAGCAGTCCCTGTTCTTTGAGTTCTTTGATACAGCTAAAAAGCTGTATATCTTCTTCCGTATAGTGCCGATGTCCCATCTCAGTGCGTCCGATCGGAAGATCAAGCTCTTCCTCCCAGTAGCGAAGAACATGTGATTCTACGCCGACGTGTTTGGCGGCTTCTGAGATCATGTAATGAACGTCGCCCATACGATAACCCCCTTATTAAAATAAGTATGTGATATAGATTGAGTACAAGTCTATTGTAGCATAAGAAGAAGAGATGGAAAGAAAAATCGTTCGACAAATGTTGCAGAGGGAGAATGTCAGATAGGATGATGCTTACCGGATCTGTACCTGGTTCAGGCGTGTATATAAAAAGAGACGATCTTCAGATGAAAACCGTCTCTTTCTTAATGTCTTATTCAATCTACGTGTTCTGATTACTCAGCGCTGATTGCTCCTGTAGGACATGCTGATTCGCAAGCACCACAGTCAACACATGCAGAAGCATCGATCTGCATATGATCTGCACCCATAGAGATTGCTCCTACTGGACATTCGCTTTCGCAAGCTCCGCAGCTTACACATTCGTCTGAAATTACGTGTGCCATGATATGTATCCTCCTTGTTATTATGAAAAAATTAAAATCGATATGCCTTTCGCATACCCTTATTCTAATACAGAACATGAAAATATACAAGAGGAATTTATGCTTAAAAATAGATACAATTGAGTTAGAAATGTCAAACTAATAGCGTAAAATGGGCATTTCTTTGGTTAGAAATATAAAACCAAAAGGTTAGTAATATAAAACTTGCAAATGAAAACAAAAAGAATTTATGAAATCTTAAGAAATTTTTCTACCTTTCCCGGGCGATTTGGTGTATAGTGGGTACTGTATCATTTTATAACCAATAATGAAACTGATTTTAAGATAGAGAAAGTGGAGTGGATTTATGAAAAAAAGGTGGAGTATACTTTCGACTGTACTTTGTGTGGCACTTTTGACTGGTGGATGTGGAACTGGAAGCAAGAATGATGCAGGTACAGGAAAAAAGCAGACATTCAGTCATGAGACAAGGGAAGAGAATGAGCATCAGAGCAACCTGGATGTTTTACAGCCATCTGCATATGGCAATGTGCAGGGACTGGATCTGGAGAAAGGAAGTTCGATTTCTATTATAGGAAGAGGAAGTTCTTCCGCATACTGGAAAGCTGTTCAGGAAGGTGCAAAGCAGGCAGTAGCGGATATTAATACAAACCTGGGATATAAAGGGAATGATAAAGTAAAGCTTGTTTATTCTGCGCCGGAGACAGAGAATGATGTAGATGATCAGGTAAATATTCTGGATGAGGAGCTTGCACGGTATCCGGTTGCAGTCGGGATCGCAGCAGTTGATTCAGGGGCATGTGAGGTTCAGTTTGATCTTGCTGCAGAGAATGGGATCCCAATCGTAGCATTTGATTCCGGAACCGATTATCAGAATATTGTCTCCATGATCGATACAGATAATACAACCGCCGCCGCAACAGCAGCAAGTAAGCTTTGCAACAGTATCGGTGAGAGTGGCCAGATCCTAGTGATTGCACATGACTCCAAGTCTACTTCTTCTGAAAAAAGAGAGCAGGGATTTATACAGGAAGTGGAAAAGAATGATCCGGATGTGACGGTTGCAGAGATCTGGCATCTGGATGATCTGGATGCGATCACGAAAGAGATCAATGCAGATTCATCTGAAAAGAATTCCCAGGAGACTGCAGATAATGTGCAAAAAGCAGAGGAAGAGAACGCTGACAGCCGGGATACCCAGACGGCACAGCAGGATGCAATCAAGTATCTTCTTGAAAAGTATCCGGATGTAAAAGGAATTTTTGCAACCAATGAAACGGCAGCAGACCTTGTGGTGAATGTTCTGGACTCTATGGATAAAACAACAGGAGAAGACCGAATCAAGGTAGTGAGCTTTGACGGCGGGGAAGATCAGATGAAGCTTCTGGAAGACGGGAAGATTGATGGTCTGATCGTTCAGAATCCATACGGAATCGGCTATGCAACGGTTGTTGCCTGCGCAAGAGCAGTGCTTGGTCAGGGAAATGAAGCAACAGTAAGTACCGGATATACCTGGGTTACAAAAGATAATATGAATAAAGATTCGATTAAGAAGATGCTTTATTAGTAAGAAGAAATGTCTGGAATCCGTGGAAAATGGGTTTCAGACAATTTTATATAAAAACGGTTGTGACTGACATATTATTTATGCCGGCTACAACCGTTTCTTTTTATTTCATAGGAAATTCCAAAGGAACTTCCTATGAAATAAAAGGCACTGCGTGCCGGAGATGCGCACTCGCACGAAGATGAAGAATGTCGCAAGCGACCGCGCTCGGCGCGAGAATGTGCTGAGGCACATTCTTTCTTACTATTTTTTCATCAGTGGAAGGGAGAAGATAAATTCTGTTCCGACTCCCTCGGTACTGATCACATTGATATTTTCATTGTGTGCCTGAATAATTTCTTTTACGATCGAAAGCCCGAGTCCGGTTCCTTTTTTGTCTTTTCCGCGGGAGAGATCGCTTTTGTAAAAACGTTCCCATATTTTGTTGATACTTGATTTCGGAATGCCAATTCCATAATCTTTGACGGAAGTATATACTTTGTCACCGCGCGGTGTGGTTTCAATCGTGATCGTAGATTCCGGATTGCTGAATTTGATCGCGTTGTCCAGCAGATTGTACAGAACCTGCTGGATCTTGTGCCGGTCAGCATGTACATACAGGGTACGGGTTGCCAGAAGAAGTTCGATAGAAATTTTTTTGGCAGTGCAGGTACCTTCGAAAGAAGCTGCTGTGTTACGGATCACTTCGTGAATATCAAAATCTGTTTTATCAAGAAGAAGATCCTTCGTATCAAATTCATTTAATGTCAGCAGATCGCGTGTAAGGTCAGTAAGACGTTCTGTTTCAAATAAGATGATATTTAAGTATTTGCCCTGCATTTCAGGTGGGATCGTGCCATCCGCCATGGCTTCAACATAGCCTTTGATGGAAGTCAGGGGAGAACGGAAATCATGGGATACATTTGCCACAAATTTCTTCTGGTAATCCTCCATATCTTTTAGTTGGGAAGACATGTAGTTGAGAGATGCGGAAAGATATCCCATCTCATCCTGCGTATTAACCGGAATGACAACATCCAGATTGCCGGAAGCATACTGCTTTGCCGCATTCGTAATCTTGACGAGCGGGCGGTAGATCAGAAAATGTACACCCAGCAAAATAATGAATGAGAGCACATAAATGATCAGAATCACGATATACGTGTTACGCATCAGAACAGAATGTGCGTCTGTGATCTGCGAGTAAGGCTTATGTACAAGCAGATATCCGCGGGTTGAAAATTTCTCTGTGACCGGAGCGATCACGGTGATCATTTCTGAGTTGAAGTACCCATGATAATCACCGGTCAGATAAGTGGAGCCGCCGGATTCGGCAGGATCAAAATTTTCAATCCGGGAAGGGGCATAGGATACATCGCCGGATTTGGCAGATGCAAGCAAAGATCCCTCGTTATCAACAAACCAGATATCTGAATTCAGATAATCGCTCATACCATTGAGCTGTGTATAAACATCTGCCAGGGTAATGGTTTCGGAAAAATAGTCCGGCAGATAATTGGATGCAAGCAGATTTGCCGACTGATACATATTGCCGGAAATGCTGCTTTCCAGATAGTGGGTTGTCAGTGTGGATGACAGGGATGCCACCGTAAAAATACTTAAAAATCCGAGAATAATATATAAGAGGATAAATTTAAGGTAAAGGGTACTTTTCATTACTTCACCTCAAATTTGTAACCGATTCCCCAGACGGTACTAAGTCCCCAGGAAGGATGATCCTTGATCTTCTCGCGCAGACGCTTAATATGAACATCAACGGTACGGGTGTCGCCGACATACTCATAGCCCCAGATCTGGTCAAGGAGCTGCTCGCGTGTGAATACCTGGTTTGGTGAGGAGGCGAGAAAATACAAAAGCTCCAGTTCTTTTGGCGGCATATCTACATTCTTACCATCAACGGTTACTGCGTAATTGGTAAGATTGATCTCGATTCCCGGATAGTCAACAACCTTTCCGCGGCTGGCGGCAGGAACTTCTGGTTTGGCAGGCTGATAGCGTCTGAGTACCGCTTTTACTCTTGCGACAAGCTCCTTGGAATCGAATGGTTTTAAGACGTAATCATCAGCACCAAGCTCCAGACCGAGCACCTTGTCAAATACCTCTCCTTTTGCGGAAAGCATAATGATTGGGGTGTTGTGCTTACTGCGGATCTCGCGACAGACCTGATAGCCGTCGATGCCCGGAAGCATCAGATCGAGCAGCATCAGGTTTGGCTGATAGGATTCAAATGCGGTAAGTGCTTCTTCCCCGTCGTGTACGATCATCGTATCGAAGCATTCCTTTGTAAGGTAGAGAGAAATCAGTTCTGCAATATTCTCGTCGTCATCTACAATTAAGATTTTCTGTTTAGTCACCATGATAGTTCCCCCAATGATTATTTGAATTCTACGATAGTTACACCGGCATCGCCCTCCCCGAAAGCTCCCAGCCGGAAGGATTTGATATGTTTCTGGCGGCGCAGATACTGATGGATCCCGTTTCTGAGTGCGCCGGTTCCTTTCCCGTGTACAATTCGTACCGGACTTAAGTGTGCGATATAGGCATCATCCAGATATTTGTCAAGTTCGGCAACTGCTTCATCGACTGTCTTGCCGAGAAGATTGATCTCCGGGCTGACGTGCATGGATTTGCCCATCTTCATCTTGCCACTGCTGGTTCTGCGCATCTGCTTTGCAGTAACCGTAAGCGGTTCTTCGATCAGTTCAAGATCGGAAATATTGACCTGTGATCGGAGGATACCCATCTGGACAAACAGGTTGCCTTTGGCATCCGGCAGTGAATTTACCGTTCCGGTCAGATTCATACTCAGTACTTTTACAGAATCGCCCAGATGGAAATCGCTTGCCTTGTAAGCTTTGGAAGGCTTTTTCTTTTCCAGACGGTTTTTATTTTCAGTTTTGGAAAGCTGCTTGCGGATCCGTTCTCTTTCTTTTTCCATCTCGGAAGCAGAAATACTGGCTTTGCCGAATTTGCGGAAGTTCTTCATCGTCTCATCTGCAAAATCCTTGGCTTCCTGAACAATGTCGGTTGCTCTGGCATTTGCCTCACGAATGATCCGGTCGCGCTGTGTATCCAGCTTTTCCTGTTGGTTCTTGAGCTCGGACTTGAGACGCTCCATCTCGCGACGGTAAGAAGCAATCTCTTCCCGTTCTTTCTCGATGGTCTTGCGGCTCTGTTCCAGATCAGTAAGGAGATCTTCAAAAGATTCATCCTCCTCGGTCAGATGCGTTTTGGCATCCTGGATGATATAATCCGGAAGGCCGAGTTTTTCGGAAATCGCGAAAGCATTACTTTTTCCCGGAATACCGATCAGAAGATGGTAAGTCGGGCTCAATGTCTCCACGTCAAATTCACAGCAGGCATTTTCTACTCCCGGAGTAGAAAGAGCAAATACCTTCAGTTCGCTGTAGTGTGTCGTTGCCATAGTACGGATCCCTCGGTTATGCAGATGTGACAGGATGGCGATAGCAAGCGCAGCACCCTCAGTCGGATCGGTTCCCGCACCAAGTTCATCGAAAAGGACTAATGAATTCTCATCCACATGATTTAGGAAAGAGACCACATTTGTCATGTGAGAAGAGAAGGTACTTAAAGACTGTTCAATACTCTGTTCGTCACCAATATCAGCATAAACCTGGTTAAATACAGCAAGCTCTGATCGGTCAAGTGCAGGAATGTGCAGACCTGCCTGTCCCATCAGGGTAAAAAGCCCCACAGTCTTGAGGGAAACGGTCTTACCACCTGTGTTCGGACCGGTTATGACGAGAAGATCAAAGGTATCTCCAAGTGTCAGACTGATCGGAACAACTTTTTTACGGTCCAGAAGAGGATGCCTTCCCTCACGGATCCGGATCCGGCCTTCGTTGTTGAAGACTGGGCGGCTGGCGTTCATATCCAGTGCCAGTGCACCTTTTGCAAAAATAAAATCCAGTTCCACAAGTGCTTTGTAGTTCAGACGGATTTCTTCAATATATTCAGCTGCATCCACACTGAGGCGGGCAAGGATCACCTGGATCTCTTCCTGCTCCCGGGCATATAATTCTTTCAGATCATTGTTCAGTTTGACAACGGCCATCGGCTCAATGAAAAGTGTGGAGCCGGTTGCTGACTGGTCATGGATCAGACCATTTACCTGGCTGCGGTACTCGGCTTTTACCGGGAGACAGTAACGGTCGCCACGCATGGTAATAATGGCATCCTGGAGATAGGTGCGCATGGAACCGTTCAAAAGTCCGGTCATGGTAGAATGGATCTTGTCATTCATGCCGTTAATACTGCGGCGGATCTGCTTTAATTTGCTGCTGGCATCGTCGCTGATCTCATCTTCACCAAGAATGCAGCGGTCAATTTCAGCAGAAAGTGGTGTAAGCGGCGCAAGCTGTTCAAAATATACATCCAGACAATCTGCCTGATCGTCTGCATTTTCATGACGGCCGTAGGATTTGATCCGGGCGGTTGTCTGAAGAAGCTTGCCGATCCGGAGGAGTTCCGGTGCGCTTAAGGCACTTCCGATCTCCAGGCGCTTGAGAGAGTCAGAGACAGCATAGCAGCCGCTGAAAGAAGGAATTCCCTTCTTTACAATGCGGGTAAATGCTGCGGAAGTCTGTTCCTGTGCAGTGTTGATTTTGTTAAGGTCGGTCATCGGCTTGATCCGTCGGCAGAATGAAGCTCCGCCAGGGGAAGAAGCGTGATCGGTCAGCATCTCTATAATTTTTGGAAATTCCAATTTTGTTAAAGATTTTTGATTCATAATACATTTATACCTCATATTTTGTCTGGTTCTATTCTAACGTATTTACCGTCTAAATGAAAGTGGAAAGGTGAAATTTCGTTGAACATTTGCGGGGAATCATGTATACTAAAACCAGGTGTGGCTGAAAGCACTCCGGAGGCCTAAGGAGAAGCACAATGTCTGATAATCGGGAGAATAAGCGGAACGAAGAACCGCACGACAGTGAGGAAGAAAAATATTCGTTTTTGCAGGAAACAGTAAAAGATGAACAGCGAAGTAAAAAAGGAATCATAGGAAATCTGTGCAGGCTTGCAGGAAGAGGACTGATTTTTGGACTTGCAGCAGGTCTTGCGTTTTATGCCCTTCGCCCATGGGCGATGACACATCTGGGCGGAGAGAAGGTAACGATTCCGCTGGATCAGGAGGAAACTCCGGTTGAGGATGAGGAGGATACCAAGGATCAGGAAGCACAGGATGAAGAGATTCAGTATCCGGATCTGACTGTTGAAGATTATCAGGAGATGAACCACGCATTATACCAGGTGGCAGTGTCGGCAGGAAAAAGTGTGGTTGAGATCTATGCCGTGCACCGGGATGAAGGCTGGGAGAATGCAGGGGAGCAGGAACAGGCTGTATCGGGAGTTATTTTCTGGGGTAATGGTGCAGATCTTTTGATTGCGGCACCGGCAAGAATTGTAAAAGATGCAGAAGCACTGAAAGCTACATTTTCAGACAATACGACATATAACGCAACTTTGAAAAAGCAGGACCGGAATCTTGGACTTGCGATTATTGCGGTTAAGAGATCAGATCTGTCGGATAGCACGAGGAACCAGATCCAGACGGCGACGCTTGGTAATTCCATTGCAGTGAACCGTGGGGACGGCGTGATCGTTCTTGGTGAGCAGTTTGGATATGCAGGTGGTGTCGGATATGGGATCATCAGTTCCACCAGAAATTACCGGACAGTGGCAGACGGGCAGTACCGGCTGCTTGATACAGATATTGCAGGAAGTGAAAAAGGGAGCGGAATTCTGTTTAACACGGCGGGTGAAGTGATTGGAATCTGTGACCAGTCAGAACTGCAGAGAGACGGAAATCTTGTGAGTGCCTATGCGATTTCGGATATCAAGGAAGAGATCGAACTTCTGGCAAATGGACAGGGAGTTCCGTATATTGGCGTTCACGGAGTCGTAGTGACGGAGAAGCTTTCCGGCGAACAGGGAATCCCGAAAGGCATTTATGTCAGGGAAGTAGAGGCCGATTCGCCTGCGATGCAGGCAGGGATCCAGAATGGTGATGTGATCACAGAGATTAACAAGACAGATATCACCGGTATAACAGGACTTCATAAACAGATCATAGAAGCCGGAACCGGTACACAGATCAGGATCAAAGGGCAGAGGCGTGGCGCAGATGGTTATGTCGATGTAACATTTGATGTGACAGTTGGAAGTAAAGAATAGATTTGCAGATAAAAAGCAATCATAAATTTAAAATATAGAGCAGGAAGAGGAATGACATGAGATATATTGAGACATTACACGAAGGCGAGACAATCAGAAATACGTATCTTTGCAAAGGAAAAAGAAGTGCGGAGACAAGGAACGGGAAACCATACGACAACCTGATCCTTCAGGACAAGACAGGAACTTTGGATGGAAAGATCTGGGATCCGAATTCAAATGGAATTGCAGATTACAGCGAAAAAGATTTTATTGAAGTTTACGGGGAGATCATCAGCTATAACGGCAATCTTCAGATGAACATCAAGCAGCTCCGTGTAGCAGACGAGGGAGAATACGATCCGGCGGATTATATGCCGACCAGCGAGAAAAGTGTGGATGGAATGTATGAAGAACTGATGCGTTATGGAAAGCAGGTGAAGAACCCGTATCTGCAGCAGGTGATCCGGTATTATTTTGTAAATGATGAGCAGTTTATCAAGAGCTTCAAGGCACATTCGGCAGCAAAGAGTGTACATCACGGATTTGCCGGAGGACTTCTGGAGCACACATTAAGTGTAGTGAAATTCTGTGAATATATGGCAGGGGCATATCCGATCCTGAATAAGGATCTTCTGTATACAGCGGCAATGTGCCATGATATCGGAAAGACACAGGAACTTTCCCTGTTTCCGGATAATGATTATACCGATGACGGGCAGCTGCTCGGTCATATTGTGATCGGTGTGGAAATGCTGGATGATGCAATTCGTGAGATTCCGGATTTCCCAAAGAAGCTTGCCAGCGAATTAAAGCACTGTATCGTAGCGCATCACGGAGAACTCGAATACGGTTCGCCGAAAAAACCGGCGCTTGCTGAGGCAATGGCACTTAATTGTGCGGATAATGCTGATGCAAAGATGCAGACATTGACAGAGATTTTTAAGGCAAAAGATACAAAAGACTGGTTAGGTTATAACCGTCTGTTTGAATCCAACTTAAGAAAGACCAGTATCTAAGAGAAGTTCTGAAAGAAAGATGAGTATAAAAATGAAGAAAAATGACGTAGTGACGGTAGAAGTTACAGATATCGGAATCGGCGGTGAAGGAATCGGAAAGGTAGATGGATATACGCTGTTTATCAAGGATGCAGTCATCGGAGATACCGTTGAAGTAAAAGTAATGAAAGCAAAAAAGAACTACGGATATGCGAGATTAATGCGGATTGTAAAAGAATCCGCATTTCGTGTATCTGCACGCTGTCCGGAGGCAAGACGTTGTGGCGGATGCCAGATCCAGGAGATGGATTACCGGAAACAGCTGGAGTTTAAAAATACAAAAGTAAGAAATAACCTGATCCGTCTTGGCGGTGTGGAAGAAGAATTGCTGGATCAGATCATGGAGCCGATCGCAGGAATGGAGGAACCGTTCCGTTACCGGAATAAAGCACAGTTCCCGATCGGAGTAGATAAAGAAGGGAATCTGATTGCCGGATTCTATGCCGGAAGAACCCATCAGATCATCCCGGTTCCGGACAGGGACTGCGTACTTGGAGTACCGGAGAATAAAGTGATCCTGGATCAGATTCTGGACTACATGCGGGAAGAGAAGATTTCTGCATATGATGAGAAACGGCACAAAGGACTGGTGCGCCATGTCCTGGTCCGGTATGGATTTACAACAAAAGAGATCATGGTTTGTCTGATCCTTAACGGGGATAAGCTTCCACACAGTGAGAAATTGGTGGAAAAGCTGACAAAGATTCCGGGAATGACAAGTATTACTTATAATATCAATAAAGAAAAGACGAATGTGATCATGGGATCAAAGGTTTGCCCGCTCTGGGGACAGACGTATATCACCGATTATATCGGTAATGTCAAATATCAGATTTCACCGCTGTCTTTCTATCAGGTGAATCCGGTACAGACAGAGGTACTTTACGGAACCGCACTGGAATACGCAGGGCTTACTGGAAAAGAGACGGTTTGGGATGTGTATTGTGGAATCGGAACGATTTCCCTTTTCCTTGCGCAGAAAGCACAGAAAGTTTACGGCGTGGAAATCGTGCCACAGGCAATTGAAGATGCAAAGCATAATGCCGAGATCAATGAGATTACAAACGCGGAGTTTTTTGTAGGAAAGGCAGAAGAAGTGTTGCCGGAATATTATGCGGATTATGCAAAAGAGCATCCGGGAGAGCATGCGAGGGCGGATGTGATCGTAGTCGATCCGCCGAGAAAAGGATGTGAGACAAGCGTACTGGATACAATGGTTCAGATGGAGCCGGAGAGGATTGTATATGTGAGCTGCGATTCAGCGACTTTGGCGCGGGATGTGAAGTATCTGCGGGAGAATGGGTATGAGATCAGGAAGGTGAAGGCGACTGATATGTTTCCGATGAGCGTGCATGTGGAGACAGTTGTTCTTTTGTCCCAACAGAAGCCGGATGACACGATAGAGATCGACTTAGACCTGGACGAGCTGGATGCTACCAGTGCCGAGTTGAAAGCAACCTATCAGGAAATCAAAGATTATGTGCTGAAAGAATTTGGCTTGAAGGTTTCAAGTTTATATATTTCTCAGGTAAAACGCAAATGTGGAATTGAAGTGGGAGAAAACTATAATCTTCCAAAATCAGAAAATGCAAGAGTTCCACAATGCCCGAAAGAGAAGGAAGAAGCTATCAAGGCTGCCCTGAAATATTTTGCGATGATCTAAGGACATCGCTGATTTCAAGGAGGAATAACACATGAAAAGCACATTTGAAAAAATGGGTGGAACCTACACACTTGGCGCAGACGGAATTTACTATCCGAATCTTGTCAGTACAGATGAAGAACCGCATTATGGGAAATATGGAATGATGCGGAAAACATATCTGAAAGAGCATCGTCTGGCAATGTATTCACTGTATATGTTGGAAGACAGACTGGTGGAACATCTGAATCTTGTGGACGATGAAGCACAGGAGAGAATGGATATTCTGGTACGTCAGATGATGGAGCAGCAGGGCATTACGGAAGAATTGAAAGCTCGTGATCAGATGGAATGGGTCAGAGCGGTAAACAATATCCGGAATGCTGCAGAAGAGATTGTGTTAAAAGAATTAGTGTATATTTAAGGTAATGGAAAGCTCCTTCGGGAGCTTTTCGCTGTTTGGAAGAGATTATATAGAAAATGGGTTAAGAAGATGGTATTATTAAAGCAACGGGATTTTTTTATTATAGTATCTAAAATGTTTTATTCATTACAAGGAAATGGAATTGATGAATGCCATTAAACTTCCTAATAGAAATAGAATCGTTCGATATTCTGAATTGGAAAATTTGATAAGTACAGATTAGAGCACGTGTAGATGTAATAAGAGAACGAAAGGAAAAATATGGGAAAAAGCACAAAGAAGAAAAGCAAAAAGATTACAGCTCCAAAAGCAAATATTCAGGAATTAAGTATTTCTAGGGATGGCGGACAAATTGCACTCAGGGGGTATTCATATCAATTTTTGTATTCGTGTTATTTAATTCTTTCGTCATCAAATCCAAGCAATTTTTTCCAGCTTGAGGGGATTGAAGATATTGATTGTATCATGCAGAAAAATGGTAGTAATGATATTACTCATATACAGTTGAAATATTCTGTCAACAAACAGGATGCCAGCTTTTTAACTGATGTACTCAAAAATTTTCTTGAAGCATATTTGCTGGATCAAAATAGATTTTTTAAGCTTGTTTACGATTTCCCTGTTGCAAAAGGCCATCTAAGTAAGATATTTGCATCTAAGTTAGACGAAAAATCACGCACCCATTGGGCTGGCGTGATTTCAAATATCAAGAAAAACAATCCTTCTTGGAATTGGTCTGTTTATGATTTCGATAAATTTATTTCACATCTGTCATTTGAGAAGATTGAAAAATCTATACTTGCTACTGAAATTGAAAAAACCTTAATTAGAATTTATGAGATTAACACAGACAATGTTTCATTATTTGCAAATAGCATAAAAATTCTTTGCTTTGAAAAAATGGAGCAGCGGGCCTATGTGACAAAAGCAGAATTAGATTCCAAAATCCAATCTGTCAAAATAGATATCAGTAAGGGTCCTCAAAATCCAGCTCATAGTTGGATTCGTAAACTGGACTACTCTAAGCCTAGCATTGATGAAGGGTGTAGTTTTTACGAAGGGAAAAAAGCAACACCAGCAGATATAGTAAGTGGGTTTCCAATCAAACGACCGAGTTTAGAAAAAGATGTTATTAATTCTATTTGCGAAAACATGGTTACTGTAATTAAAGCTTCTAGTGGGCAAGGAAAAACCACGCTGGCTTTGCGGGCAGCTTATATTCTCCAAAATGAATATATACCATATCAGTTACTATGGTGTGATGAGATAAAAGAAATTGGGAATATTGTCCAATATTTCAAAGCAAGAATTCAGCTTGGTGAAAAGATTCTTATCTTAATTGACAATCTGGATAACCATCTCAGCAAATGGAATTATCTTGTTCAGCTCTTACAATCCGAATTGCATTGTCATTATAAGTTGCTCATCACATCGCGAGAGATGGATTGGTATAATTATAGTGGTGACTTGAGCAATATCCAGTCTTTGAAAGTAATTAAGCCGGTTTTAGAAGAAAAGGAAGCAATAGAGATATTCAATCTATTCAGAGAGGCTAAGCAACTTCACCCAAGCATAACAAGCTGGCAAAGAGCATGGAATAAGATTGCAGAAAGGCAACTACTTATAGAGTATGTCTACTTGCTTACTCATGGTGAGATGTTATCAGAAAGAATAGCCTCACAAATATCCGAAATAGGACAATCATCTTCTGGCAAAGCAAAATGTGAAATCTTACGCAAAGTATGTTTTGCAGATCTTTGCGGAGTCAGGCTTTCTGCTATCAAACTTTCTGCGAGTCAATCAGAAGACTCTGGCTCGGATTTTGGGGAGCTTTTAAAAGGTATGGAATCGGAGTTCCTTGTGCATGTAAATGAAGAGAGTGGGTATATTGAGGGGCTACATCCCATTCGGTCAAAGCACGTTGTTAAGAGGCTGCATGAATTCCTGCCAATTGACAATACCGCCATTTCAGTTATGAAAATGGCGGACAAAGCGGACCTATCGATACTGTTTTCTCATCTGCCGGAGTTTACCCTGAACAAAGAAACGTTTTTCCGCGATGCGGTCGAGAGTCTATGGGATGAAAAAGACCTTTCAAACTATACTTCTGCAATACAGGGGCTTTTTTCAGGGAGTGTGATGCAGTATTTCCTTTCTAACCGGGCTGCGTTTGACGATGCAGATGCCCACGGCGGTCTTTTTCTTCTATCGACCGAAATGTGCCCATTTGCTGTATTCGAGGATTTCGGTGTGTCGATGGATACGCTGGACAAAATGCGGGAAACATTTCCGGATAATAAGAATATAGAATATCTTTGCCGATTACGGGAGCGTATTCCCACCTGCTGTTTGCAGGAAACGTATGTCTATATTTTCTGCGATTGTTTATATAGGAAAATGCGCACCTTTCGTTTTGACGGAATAAAGGACATCACGTCCTATACCTCCATTTCTGAGTGGATCTATAACATCAATCCAGAGTGGAATGTATCGGCCGGATTTTCTCTGGACGATCTTTGGAGCAAGCCAGAAAAATTGACGCTGGAGTGCGTTTCTACGCTGATGTATCTCTCCTACTGCGGGAACAGAGAGAAATATATGGAATTTGTGGAACGAAATCTTAAGAGTATTCTTACGTACCTTAAGCAGTGGACCAGATCACATAGGGTATTTATTGATTCCGAAAAAAAAGCGATTCACATTGAATATATCCTTCGATTGCACAATATTAAAACGGGAAATGAGCAGAGCGTCTCAAGGCTGAAATTCCTTTGTAAAGCCTTGCCTATTTTTGATTTGTATTGCGCGGATGCTCTCAAGCCGACAGTTGATTTGCTCTCGGCTTATCCTGTTCCCGACGATGCACATAAAGAAATGCCCATTAAAAATATTGTAATCATGTTCCATCAGAATCTTACGTCGCTATGGAACAAGACCATTATGAGCAATTACGAATTTGATACCGCGACAGAATGGTTAAATTACTGGTTTGATGTGAGAGAACATATATGTTTGCTTGCAGATAAGTGCTGTGCCTGTATTTACAAACTCCTTGGCGGAAAACCATTAGGGAGTTTGGCCGGGGAGGTAGATCAACTTCGTGAAGAATTTGCCCTAATTACTACTGGTGAAAAGCGATATCCTAAAGAAGATCGTCCTTTTGAAGAAAAAGCTACAGTGCCCGAGAGGTTAGGAAAAATAAAGAGTAAATACTTTCAAAGCATACAAAACTTTATGAATCAGTTTGCAGGGTTCCTCATTAAGAATGAACAAAAACAAAGATTGGCTATGGTTAACCTCACAATAGCTCAAAGTGCTCTTGTGACAATGCAGAATTACTTTGCAGAAATTGCAATTGATTTTAGCTTTCAGGAAAGACAGTTGACTCTTTGTGTTATGGAAACACAAAACATAGAGCGACTAATAATGTGCTGTAGCTACTACCAGACACATTCGCCAAATAAGTATTTTAATAAATATCAAATTAGCAATTGGTATGACGGGCATTGTCGGGATGAGAGAAAGATAGTAGAAGACGGATTGTCGGAATTAGAATCAAAGTATTCGATTCATTTTCCTGATCAGATTTACACCATTGACATGTTGAGCTATTATCCCATCATAGTTGGTAATTTTGATATGGCATCGGAAAGCAATTTAACCGAATGGCTTCTGGGCTGTATCGCATTTGCTGATGCTCCCTTTGATTACCTAGTCATATTATCTGCAAACGAGTCCAAAGAAATAGATTCTACTGCTTTACAGTTCCCTCGACGGATGCTCGTTGACGTCAAGAAGGCAATCGAATCAGAAAATCATTCATTGCTTGATAAACTGGTGCCTCCATATCCTGTGAATGTGACAGCACAAATGCTTGACTGCTTTAGTGAAAAATATGATTTGCCTGAAAAAAAAGTCACCGATGTCGATGAACTTCCAATAGGATATATTGCAGAAGAACTATGGATATATTCTAAATCTGTGGAGTTGTTGACGGAACCAGAAGATGCGTGTTATCTTGCAGCTCAAACGCAAGATATTCAGCTCAACATTACGGAAATGCTTTGTTTATTGAAGAACAAGCTTCCGGTCAAAGATGTCGATTGGTTAATAGAAATTTGTGATAACGTATTTTCAGGAGAAAAATTTGATGACATTATGTTCAATAATGTTATTGAACATTTCATACAGAAAAAGATTGAACAGTAAAATCGTTGTAGCTTGATTGTTTTAGCAGACAGTGTCTATTTAATCGAAGAAAAAGAATGTTGATAGTATAGGCATTGAAAATGCTAGACTATGACTTAGATTTCAAATAAAAGTAAATAGTTGGAATATTAAAATAATAATGTGTGAATATTATTCATTGTCTCGGCACCATTTATGGTGCCAGGACAATACTTTAGATGATTACAATTCCATATCATGTGACCTTTTCTTAGTCCGAGCAGACTGATTTCGCCGCATTTCCTGTTCTCTCTGATATTTAAGTTCCCATGCACGATGGGAGAAAACATCAGGGTCTTCCACATTGAGATAATCCACCTCATCGGCTGCAATATCACGACGGTGATAGTCATAATACTTACCAAAAGTACCTTTGAGCTGCTCGATCAGCTTATCCCGGAAATCAGGACGTATCTGGATTCTGGTATCCAGTAACTCGGTATATTGTTCTGGTTCAGGATGAAATTTTTCTTCCCGGAAAGCGGCAGCATCTTTTTCAAGCTGTTTTTTGAGCGAGATGTCCTGAGAATCTAGGATATCAAGATTGTTATTCATTTGGTCATATTTCTTGGATAGATTTGTCATATCTTTATCGGTAGAGCATTGTGCCTGGAAGATTAGCTGCTCTTTCCTTGATTTCAGTTCTTCAATTTCTTCGGTAACAGTGGTAAGCTGCTGATTCAATTTTATATGCTGGATGGGATTCAAAATACTGGTTTTCTCTTTTTTCACATTCAGTTCTTTCCGCTCTGTAACTTTAGCTTTGAGTTTCTTTTTAATGGTGTTGTATTTATTCAGTATTGGATTAAAATGATTCATCCAGTCATGGATCACTTCTTTTTGCATCTCATTGTGGAGCAAATGATACTGTGTAAAAATCATATGATTGCGGATCGCTTCTAACGTTTCAGCTATTATTGGAATAGACTTTTCTACAGCTTTAGCCAGTTTTGCTACCTTTGCTTTTAATTCTCGGAGCATTTTGTTATCCGCACGAATCTGACGGTTGATTTCACAGCGGTCTGCTATCATGCCTTTCTTTTCCATATTCTGGGCAATGTAGCCTTCATGGATGGTTGGCTGTTCGGTGATTCCCTGATCTGCAAAGCTGCGGTGATCAATGGTAGCATTTATCTGATTACGTGCAAGCATTTTATTTACGGCATCTGCCCAGTTTGCCCGCCAGATACAAAGTTGTTCATCACTGTTCCATTGTTGGGAAATAGGATTCTGTCTGCCATATCGGCTGCTCTTGGGGTGTTTATCAATCCGTTCATATCCTTTTTCCTGTGCAACAGAGGAAGTCAGATATTCTTTCTTTTTTCCAACTTTATAGCGATATTGCTTTTCCCATCCCTGTTTCTGAGCAGTTTTAAATTCAGAAGCAGTAAACCCTTTTTCTTCCCCATCTTTGATACAGAGATATTCTTTTTCTGTTTTATACTGCCATGTTCCATTTTCATTTAATGGTCGGACAGTAAGAAGAATGTGTGCATGGGGATTGTGACCATCTGTATCGTGAATGGCAAAATCAGCACACATCCCCATATCTACAAAATTCTTTTTAATAAAATCTTGAAGAAGAGAAATATTGCTGTCTTTATCCAACTCAACGGGGAGTGCGACAACAAATTCTCTTGCAAGTCGGCTGTCTTTGGTCTTTTCGGTTTCTTCCACAGCATTCCAAAGTTGTTCCCGGTCATTCCATTCCAATGGAGCCATTGGAGGAAGCATCACCTCCTGATAGATCAGCCCCTGTTTTCTGGTATAGTCATGCTGGATGCCGTCATAATCATTGTACATGCGGCTACAGCTCATATAAGCAGAAGCAGCAACGGCAGACCGACCGGAACCACGGCTGACGACTTTGGCTTGCATATGATAAATTGCCATATCTGGCACCTCCTTTCGATGTTGCCTGCAACAGCGGATAAAGCCCTCGGCAGAGCGCACGAGCCCCGAAGGGGATACCACTGCCTGATTTATCAGGTGGTGAGTAAGTGCGCCCTTCGGGAGTAGAACTTGTGCGTTTACATTCCCCGTAGCCGGATCATCAGCTCCCGTTTTAGGGAATCTAAATCCATTTCTTTAATATGGGGAACAATACTTTCCAGAATGGCTCCTTCCTGGACTAATCGGTGTGTTCTGGCATCACGTTCTTTTTTGCGATTTCTTGCTTCAGCTTCTTCCTGGCGGTGTCTTGCCTGTAAAAGTGCTTTTTCTTCCGGTGTCATGATTCTTTTATCTGCCATACCTGGCACCTCCTTTTTATGCCCGTATCCGGGCAGTTTTGGTTTTAAAATCTTTTGGTTTGGTACTATGGTTTTAGATAACTGACAGTGGCATGTTCTTGGTGAAAAATAAGGAAAGATAGTAGTACTACTGTCAGTGAAAAATAATCATTGCGTTATACTTCTTTGAGTCAATTCTGGTTCGGAGCATGATTGTTCAACAGGATTTTTTTCGCCCGTTTTAAATTATCTGTTGCATTGTCCTGACGGATATTCCGGTTATTGATACGGACAGGAATACATCTCTCCAGAATACGGTCATAAATTCGTTTGTGTGCGATATCAGCGGCATTATTCAGCTCTGATAAAGTGAGATTGGTCGTTATGATCAGGGGCTTTTTACTGCGGTAACGACTGTCGATCACATTGAATACCTGTTCCAGTGCAAAGTCAGAGTTCCGCTCAATTCCGAGATCATCAATAATCAGAAGACTGTAGCGGTTTAAGCTGTTGATGAACTGGTTTCTGTCTTCAAAATGCATTCCGGTAAGGGTATTCAGAATCTGGGAAAAGTTGGTCATCAGTACAGGAACGCCTTTTTCCAGCAGGGCATTGGCAATGCAGCCTGCAAAAAAAGATTTTCCAGTACCGACATCACCCCAGATGAGAAGTCCGGAGGCGTTAGCTTTCATCTCTTCCCAGTTGCTTACATAATTGTGTGCCAGTTTTATTTCCGGATTGATGCCGTTATCCTTGGAAAAAGTGTAGTCATAGAGTGCTTTGTCCTGTAAGCCGCTGGTTTTAAGATGCTCTATTTCCATTTGTTTTTCATGAAGTTTTCTCTGGGTTTCTTCCTGCTCAAAGATTTCCTGCTGGCATTTACAGCGAATGGAAGGAATAAGCACCTTTCCCTGTAATTCATGCCGGCATTGTCTTGGCGTATTGCATTTGGAACAGTAGATCAGGTGGTCTGTTTCGTTAAAATATTCATCAGGCTGAAGCTCTCTGTTTGGTGTTATAGCGGTTGCTTTTCCTGTAAATCTTGTCATAGTGTTTCGTATTCCTCACTTTCGTAATTTCTTTGCCGGGAAGCAGGATGATCCTGTCTTGCCCAACTGATGATGGTAGCTGCATGGTTCTGATATTGTTTTCCGGTAGAAGCCATATAACCGGATAAGCGTTCAATATAATCCTTCCAGTCAGGGATTGTCTGCCGGATATCTTCAAGCTCTTTTTCTGACAGAAAAACATTTTGAAATTTTCCATAGGGTGAGAGTGGCTCCTTACTCCCTCTTATTGCTAAATTGTTCTTTTTTATCTCTTTCTTATTACCAGACAGTTTTCTGTCTGTATCAGGGAAAGAATCCTGTCTGTCAATAGGACAGTTTTCTGTCTGTCTTAGGGAAAGAAATCTGTCTGTATAGTGGATGGTTTCTTTTGGGAGTTTTACATAAATTCGATTGGGCTGTCCGGGTCCCTGCCGTTTTCGGAAGATAAGCTCCTGTTTTTCCAGTACTGCCAGAGCAGTTTTAATCGTCATCTGGCTTTTGTGGAGAACTTCTGCCAGTGCTTCAATTGTAAAGTAAATGAACACATGACCATCGATATCTGACCAGCCCTCATTTTTCTGGGAAAGCCTTGCCCGGTCGAGCAGGATAATATAAAGCATTTTGGCAGTTTCGTTTATTTCCATGTCCAGAAGGAAACGGGGAAACATCATATAAGATGGCAGGTTGGTGTCTGCTGTCAGAAAGTCCGTCATGTGTTCACCTCCAATCAGTTATTCTCCAAGAAAATCCCAGTCTACATCATTATCCGGCTGTGAATTTTCAGGTGTTGGAAAGGACGCCCTGATTTGGGGCTCCCTTTGCGCCATGCCTACAGTCAGTCCGGAAAGAAAAAGTGGCAATTCCTGTTTCAGACTGTTTTCCACTGCATCTACAATCTGTTTCACAAAAAGTTCTTCCCGTTCTCTTGTTTCCAGATAAGGATCAGCCTGTGTGCGGTAGTAGCGGTCAAAATAATCTACCAGTGCAAGAGAGATTACCTGACTGTAAGATTTAAAATCCTGCCTGTCCATCGTCTGTAAATATTCCCAGGCTCTCCGCTGTTGTTCTTTGTCCAGATTAAAGCGCAGGTTTGTGTTGCGGATATTGTTCTGCATGGTTTATCCCCTCCTTTTCAGGCTCATATAAGCCAGAGATTCGTAACCTTTGGCAGTGGCGCAGATGTCATCAATGATTGTGACTCGTGATTTGTCATACGTTCCGAAGTTACGGATCAGGCATCCACCGCCGCCAACCACATACAGGCGCATCAGGTCAGGATTATATTCATATTTGCGGAGCGTGGAAAAAAGTTCTGCCACATACTGTCTGGCAATAGAACTGATACAATCCAGATATGGTGCTGAAATGTCAGCTGTTCCAAACCGCAGAATCTGTTCTACTGTGGATTCTTCAATTTTCACTCCGAATTTGTCCAGAACAGCGTTCTTTGCGGCAATCATGCACTGGTTTACACCAAGTTTTTCTGTCCAGCATCGGCTCTCCTGAGCTTTCTTATTGTTAATATACAGAATGTTCATGGTTCCGTTTCCGATATCTGCAAGGAGATTAGTTCCCTTGAAATTTCCAAGGTGGTTTACAATAGCCGGATATCCCTGTGGGTAAAGGCTACATCCCGCAAAGTGGAGATGATATTCTTTGCCGTTGAAACGGTAATGGACTTCTGGATTCTGGAGCAGATAGGAACGAAAAGCTTCTCTTTGATTTCTGATCCATGTCAGAGGAAGTCCGGCAGCCAGATGAACATCTGCTTCACGGATGGAAAAGACATTCAGTTCCCTTGCAATAGCCATTAGCGTCAGAAGATAATATTCTTCGTCCATAGCTTTATCCGGGATAAATTCTTTGTGTCCTTCGCCAATCCGGTAGTAAATGCCGTTATATTCCAGAATATTCCCGGTGAAGATTGGTTCGGTTTCATAGGCTTTGATTCCGGTTGGTGTGACGGTGTTTGCTGTTTTCATATTGCCATAGCCATGATCTACAGCGATGATTTTTGTGTTTTTGAGTTCTCGCATAAAAAATACCTCCGTTTTCGTATTGATTGATTCAGCAGGTCATACCGGTGTGGTACTGCTTTGCTGTGAGATAAGCATACGAAAATCGGAGGTAAAAGACATTGAGTGGAAATTGAGCTGGAATTGAGAAAAAAGATATATTGTGCGTACATTCTTCATGTACTCTTGTTGTGATTTCATTGTTTTTTATCGTATAATATGGATACTGGAGGTGGTTTGGATGAAATACAAGATTTTAGTTGTCGATGATGATAAAGAATTGGTGAAAATGCTTTGTAGTTATTTTAATATGAAACAATATGAAACCATTACGGCTACAGACGGAATGGAAGCATTAAATAAAATAAAAATGAAACCGGATATTATTTTGTTGGATATCAATATGCCACGCATGGATGGGATTGAAGTATGTCGTCTGATACGCAGTAAAGTGTTATGCCCGATTTTGTTTCTAACAGCAAGAGTTGATGAAGATGATAAAATTAATGGGTTGCTTTCGGGTGGGGATGACTATATTACGAAACCATTTAGTCTTCGGGAGTTGGAAGCAAGGATTGTCACAAACATAAAGAGAGAAGAAAGGCATCAACAAAAAACGGAATACCGTTTCATGGATGAAATGCTGATTGATTATTCTGAAAAAATAGTAGCTATAGCCGGACACAGGATGGAGTTCACAAAAATTGAATATCAGATTATTGAATTCTTATCCATGCATCCAGGGCAGGTGTTTGATAAAGAACGTATATATGCACAAGTCTGTGGATATGATGCGGAAGGGGACAGTAGAACGATAACGGAATTAGTACGGCGTATAAGGAAAAAAATAGCGGATTATTCAGAAAAAGAATACATAGAAACTGTATGGGGGATTGGATACCGATGGAAAAAATAAGAAACTTGTCACTGAAAAAAACAATTCTGCTTTATTTTGTGATCAGCTTAACGGCAGCATTTCTGTTATCTGGATTTACAGTTCATTTTGCAGGAAATATGCAGAATAAAATATGGGAAAAATATATTGATTATGCAGATTATACGGACGTGTTTCAGCAATATGGAAAGAAATACGAGATTGAGATATCAAGACCTAATCAATCGCAGATGAATCGTTTGGACTATCATCTTTCGGAAATGTGTGACTTTATGGAAACATATTCGGTACTGATTTTTTCGATTGTTGGGAGTGTTGTTGCGGTATTCTTTTTTTATAAAAATAAGTTAAAGACACCTCTACAGGAACTAAAAGATGCCTCACAAATGATTGCAGATAATGAACTGGATTTTCATGTGTCCTATGAAAATAAAGATGAGATGGGAACTTTGTGTAAAGAATTTGAAATGATGCGAAGTGATTTAGCAGATAACAACAGAAAGATGTGGCGAATGATTGATGACGAGAAGGCTTTGCGGAATGCAATTGCACATGATATACGTTCTCCACTTTCCATATTGCGTGGGTATCAGGAAATGCTCTTAGAGTTTGTTTCTGCCGAGAGTATAAAAACAGAGGATGTTATTGATATCTTACAAACAGGCATGTATCAGATTGACCGTATAGAGCATTTCACGGAAAACATGAGAAAAATGTCCCATTTAGAACAGAGGGAACTGCAATGCTCAGAGATAGAGTTATCGGAACTGGCAAAAAAGATTGAGGCAGAAGCTGCCATGCTGTCCAAGAAGGAAAGTAAATTATGTAAGATAGAAAGAGTGCAGGAACAAAACATTGTGAAAGTGGATGAGGAACTTGTCATGGAAGTGACAGACAACTTACTGGAAAATGCGGTTCGATATGCACAAAAAAGTATTGCTTTGCAGATAAAGAAAAAGGATGGTTTTCTTATAATTTCTGTTGAAGATGATGGAATAGGATTTGTGGATACGGAGGAAAAAGTAACAGAGCCATTTTATCATAAGAATCCACAAGATGATTTAAAGCATTTTGGCCTTGGTATGTATATTTCTCGTATTTTCTGTGAAAAGCATGGAGGAAATTTGAAAATATATAATGCCAGACAAGGCGGTGCTCATGTAGAAGCTCTTTTCAAAGCTGAATAAAAATACTTTATAAGGCTGAAATCACAAATAAAGTGGTTTTAGTCTTTTTTGTTGTGAATTTATTGAGAATTGATTTGTATGATGTTGTTAAAGAAATAAAGAAAGGAAGAGATACAATGAAAACAATCATAAAAAGAAGTATACTTGATTATTTAAAGAACCCTGTTTTGTGGATTGGCTTGATTATTATAGTTGCCAGTATGTATCAATGTCTGTCATCGTATTTGCAAATTCATTATATCAAACAGAATGAACAGATCACACAAAATGACGTAGCATTGGAAGATGCTGATGTCATGGATGGGTACATTCCCACATCTGATGATAAAGAAAGAAGAAGGGAGTGGGAAGATACGATCAAAGAGACGTTAATGGACACCTCCAAAAATGGTTTTGGATTTAGCAGGCAGGAAGCAGATCATGTAATGAAAGAAATTCAGAATATGGATGTAAAGACTGCTTCTGAGTTTTTGGAATCCCAATATGGCTATTATAATGCAATATATGCTTATGAGGACCTTGAAATTCATAAGGGGACAGCAGAAGAAATCAATCATTATATCGAGCGGAAATTATCCGAACATTCTTTTTCCTGGTACTTTGCCAAAAAATTTACGGATTTTGCAGGATTGCATATGGCCTTTTTTGCAACAGTCTTGCTATCATTTTTATTTATTCAGGATACACGAAAAAGTACCTATGAATTATTACATACAAAGCCTGTTACGGCAATCCAATATATATGTGGGAAAGTAATAAGCGGATTCATTAGTATGCTGGGAGTATTAGTGATTTTGAATGTTATATTCTTTATGCTGTGTTTGAAAACGTCTTTAGAATCGGGCTTTCCAGTAACACCAATTGATTTTTGCGTGAATTCTCTGATCTATATTGTTCCGAATCTTTTGATGATATGTTGTGTCTATACAATTACAGCATTAATATTTAAAAATCCGCTTCCGGCAGCACCAATCTTGTTTTTACACATTATATATTCAAATATGCTGACCATGAAGAATGATATTTATTATATGAGACCGTTCTCTATTATGGTGCGATTCCCTGGCAGGTTTTTTGAAACACATGCAGCTAAAATGTCAAACATAAATCAGATTATTCTTGTAATTTCATCAGTTATATTAGTATGTATTTCTGTTACAATCTGGAAAAGGAGGAGGGTTCATTGAAAACGGAACTCAAAAACTGCCTGTCGTTATATAAGATTTTTTATTCATGTGCATTTATACTGATATTGTGTGTTATTCATCCGATTATATACTATGAAGAAATCGGTTCAGCAATTCAGTCTCCAATAGCATTTTTAACAATTATTTTTTGTAGTGACACATATTTGATGGAAGTAAAAAGTAAGCGTGCCGATGTATTTCATTTGTATGATCAAAAAAAGCAGTTAAAAGTAATATCGCAGAGAGTGGGCGTTCAAATATTATATTTATTAATACTTTCTTGTGTTGGATATGTTTTGTTTTACTGGCAAAAACCGGGCAGTGTAAACGAAGGCATTTCGGGTATTCAGATATTTCTTTTATATTTCATTGCAATGTTTGGAACTATCTGGCTTTGGAGTATATGCTCTGTGATTTTGTGTACATTGCTTCGAAATATGTGGGCAGGTATTGGATGTTTATTTGGAATTGTCATTGGACTTATATCAAAAGCGGGAAGTTCATTTTTCGGAAATCTGGGATTGTTTTCTTTCAGCTTTTGTGAACCTACTCAATTAATGTCCGAGAGTTGGATTTATGGAACGCTTGTGTCTTTTATAGCGGGGCTGTTTTTATTTGCAGTATTACCAATGACTTTAAAGAAAAGAGGATAGATTATGAGTATTAGAATAAATGATTTAACAGTTAGATTTAAAAATGGTGTAGTTGCAGTAAATAAGGCATCTCTTGAAATACCTAAGGGAATTTACGGACTTTTGGGTGAGAATGGTGCCGGAAAAACCACTTTGATGAGGGTTCTTACAACTGTTTTAAAACAAACGGAAGGAATGGTTTCCCTTGATGGAATTCTGTATAACGAGGGAAATTATGAGAAAATACAGAAAAAGATTGGTTATCTTCCACAGGAAATCGACTTATATCCGAATCTTACGGTGAAAGAATGTCTTGTATATATGGGGGGACTGTCAGGAGTAGCAAGAAATGACCTCGAACAAAGAATTACCTATTATCTGGAAAAGACTTCTCTTACAGAGCATCAGAATAAAAAAATGCGGCAATTATCTGGTGGTATGAAGAGACGTGTCGGACTCATACAGGCACTTCTTAATAATCCGGATTTTTTGATTATTGATGAACCAACAACTGGGTTAGATCCGGAAGAAAGAATTAGGATCCGCAATCTTCTGGTTGATTTTTCAAAGGATAGAACTGTGCTGTTTTCCACTCATGTAGTAGAAGATTTAGCAGCAACCTGTACACAGCTTGCCATTATGAAAAAAGGGAATTTTTTATATTCCGGAAGCGTGAGTGGATTGCTGGAAAATGCAAAGGGCTGTGTTTGGAATTGTACGGTACAAAATGCAGAAGAAGCCCGTTTGTTAGAAGCCAATTATTCTATTTCATCTAAGCAGTATGTAGAAAATGGAATTCATATGAAAATATTAAGCAAAGAAAAGCCAAATGAGAAGTGTGTCCCGGATAATGATATCACTTTGGAAGATGCGTATATTTATTTGACGAATAGTTGAATATAACGGCGGGCAAGTTGCCCGCCGTAAATTGTACTTATTTTGTTAAAAGACCGGATAGATTTTTTCCAATGCAAAATCCAATCTGTGGATATAACTCCTGAATTTCCTGATATTTTGCTTCAATCATTTCAGGCTCATCAGCCCAGATCTTTTCATATATTTTGAAAGCTTTTTTAAAATGTGTTTTGGCTTGCGGAAGATTGGCAGTCATCAGATAAATGGTTCCAAGGGTTTCCTGTACTTTGGCATAATCCAGACAGTCATCGGAATGGTATTCCTTGATGATGCCGGATAATTTTTGCAATTCGGAGATGCCTCTTTCGGGTTCCTGCTGTTCTGTCAGGAACATTGCATAATTGGCAATCTGAGGTATGCTGTCATTTATATGAAGCAGGTTAAAGTGGTCAAGCAGTGAGATACTTTTTTCCATGTGTTCTCTTGCAAGATCGGGATGAGCGTTCATGCGGTAAAGTCCACCGAGATTGGCATGAAGGTTGGAAACAAGGCGAGCATTGTCAGCAGTGATAGTTTCTATCTGGGCAAGTGCATCCTTTTCCAGTTTTATTGCTTTTTCAGGTTTGGTTTCAAGAGTTGCCTGAAAATCTAGTAATAATGCCCGGTCAGAGTCGGTTCCAATGTTTTTTGTCTTTAACAGCCCCGTTAGTTCCTGAATGATTCCATTCATACCTTTGTGGTAGTTATAGTTATCCATGTATGGAAATGCATTTTCCAGAAAAAGCAGATACTTTGGTATATCATCCTTTTCAATCAATTCTATGATATTTCCGATTGTTTGAAATAGCTTTTTGTAATAAGCTACTTCCATTCCATGCATTAAACATATTTTCTGTAAAGAATCCAGTAATATGTGACAGCTACTTACAGATGGTTTTGTCTCTGAAAGGGCAATTTCCTTAATCATAGGATGCAGGGAGATTGTGTGACGTGTAGTTGTCTGCACAAAACCAGTTTCAATCAAGTCGTTAATTTCATTTAAGGTAGGCAGTTCCAGCCATTTGGCGAATATGCGGGCAGAAATACCAGTGTAAGGAAGAAAACACAAATTGCACATGATATCCTGCTGTTTTCGGGATAAAGCATATAGTGAAAATAGAGTATGGATATGACTATAATAAGTGGCTTTACTGCTTTGACCATCCTTGATTATCTTAATTTTATCTTCATTATCGAGAGATGCTCTTTCTTCCTGAAGTTTTGCTAATAACTGACCTGGAGTTGAAATTCCATTTTCCAAAAGTTTTGCAGCCAGTTCTACAGCAAAAGTATGATAGTGTACGGTCTCTATGATTTTTTCGACGGTCGAACGATACTTGTCTGCTTCTGAATAAAATGCAGATGTCAGTTGGAAAAGAATGTTTATATCCTGTATTTCTTTTAATTGAAAAGTACAGTATTCATTCAGATTACTTCTGGTCGTAAATAAAATCTGGCAGCGATATTTTAATACTACTGACAGAAAGCTGTCCTGTGTGGCAGTGACATTAAAATTATCTATGATAAGCAGAGTATCAGATTTCAGGGAACGCAGGAAACGGTTATGTCTTTGAAACCGTTCCTGTTCAGTGCTTTCCGGAAGATCGTCAATAAAATCCATGTCAGTAATGTCCTGATGAAGATTGCCGGTATATTCTACATAAAGGATATTGGTGTATTGCTTTATGTACCGCTTTGCGTAGGCTTTGGCAAGTTCACTTTTTCCGATTCCGGCGATTCCGCAAAGAAAAACATGACGGTTTTCCTCAAGCATGGTATATAATTCTTCTAGTTCTTTATCTCTTCCGATAAAATGACGGCATGGTTTCGGAACCTCACTGTCCATAATATAATCCAGCACAATAGGGGATAAAGCGCCTCCGGCGAGCAGCTTCTGATTTTTGGTATTACGTTTGATGAATTGGCGTTCCATGCCAAAAGAAATCAGTTTTGCAAGAAACAGCAGTCTTGAACTGGCTGGTTTATATAAGGGAGTCAGATTTTTCTTTTTCGCATCTGAGATGCTGTCATCCTGAATGAATAAAGTGTAAATATCTTGTATAGCCATATTACAGTCAGACATCAGTGGAAGAAGATTCTGGTGGATGGTATGGGATAATTTTTCCTGATTGGATGGCTTGGAATAGTAAGCGGATATTTTAGGACTGATTTTAGCCTGACCAGTCATCCAGCGGCAAACCAGACCGTTATCCATTGAAAAATCCTGATTTGCCGGATCATCCATAAAATCTTCAAATAATTCGTATAAAAAATCAGGCTGACTCATTTGATTACTTTCGCTGATATGATTTTTTAAGCAAGTGCTAATAGAAGAAAAATCGCATCGATTCAATAGAAATTCCCCTTTCGTAGTTAAGATTGAGTATATCTATCATAACACGAACATATATTCGATTCAAGAAAATACGGATATTTTTAAAGTGATTGTGTCAATTTACAATCAATTTCTATTCAATGTGGTTTTCAGGCAGGTTCTGTAAAATAAGCTCAGAACAAACAATAACGGGAGGAGCTTATGCAACAGAATATTGAATTTGAGCGGTGCATTGATTTTCTGGTACGGATGATTGATAAGTACGGCGAAGAAGTCCTCCGGGAGTTGGAGGAAGAAAAACAGAATAAGGAAGAAAAAGAAGCGGCAGTTTCCTGAAATACAAAATGTAAATCAGACTGTCGCTTTTTTCATGCATTTTTAAATCAAATAAATTTTAAAAGCTGATGCAGAGTGTGTGGCTCATTATTCTGAGAAGCGGTAATACGCGTATCAAATGGCTTGAAATGATTTTGCGTATAAAAGCTCAGAAGAAATTCATTATCTTCGCATTCAAGAAACTCCATAACGCCACCTACGGAATATTTGAGACTGGATATGGTTTCCAGTGCAAATCCCAGTAGAATATTTCCAGGAATTCGTTTTTCCTTTGGAAGAGAATAGTTCTTTCCCAACTGGGCAATCAGGTAAGCTGCGGTAGTATAGGATTGTGTTTCTTCATCCAAAATACTGACACGGGACAGTTTTTTTGCCATTGTCTTGCTGATATTTGAAGCACGGACAGAGATTGGTTTTATTGTAAGTGAAAAATAACCAACCAGTGAAGCATCTTCAGCATCAAATACCAGATAAGTGATAGATTGATCTTTTTTGGTAAACTCAATCGCATTATGTAATAAAAAGTATTCCACATCGGGATTTTTGGGACAAGAAAAATCGGAGAGTAAGTCGTAAAGACTTTCCTCTCCGATATATGTCGGTTCGTCTTTATCCAAATATGCCCGAATATTAACGGTAAAATATTTATCAGACATGTTTTTTCTTCCTTTTTGACATTAAAGCTAAGATTTCCTGTGGGTTCGTTAACTGACGTCCGGGAAGTGTCTGCTTTGGTGTGCGGTCACGGTCGGCTTCGTCAATTGCTGCGACAAAACGCTTTACGCTATTTGGATTGGATACGACAAAATTATGAGTAATACTTGAAGTAGCCATACTAACACCTCCTCTTTTTTGGCTTTTTTGTGTATTTATAGTATATGCAATGTGTGATAAAAACACAATATCAAAACAGAAATTATTTCTAAATAATTTTCAAGCCGGACATTTATTAGACGCTTCCGGTAAGCGAACAATATTTTCGAGCCAATCATTTATAAGTCGCCAATGGTGGGCGGGCAATATTTTGATAACAGAAATGCTCTGTATCTAACTTAATTATACGATTGGCGAAGAAATGCGTCAATACGGAAAATAAGTATTGAAAATAGTTGGAACAAGTACTAAAATAAGGTTGGGACAATGAAACAGAGTTATACTGCGAGGAAGATTATGAAGAATAAAAAGATTAAATGCGATATATATACCAGAGTATCCACAACCATGCAGGTAGATGGCTACAGTCTGGATGCTCAGAAAGAAAAACTCAAGAGATATGCGGAATTTCAGAATATGGAAATCGTAAATGAGTATTCAGATGAAGGTAAGTCTGGAAAGAGCGTAGAGGGCAGACCGGAATTTCAGAGAATGTTGGATAATATTGAGAATGGAACGGATGAGGTACAGTTTGTATTGGTGTTTAAGCTTTCCAGATTCGGTCGTAATGCGGCAGATGTTTTAAATTCTTTGCAGAGGATGCAGGATTTTGGAGTGAATCTAATCTGTGTAGAAGATGGGATTGACAGCTCAAAAGATAGTGGAAAGCTGATGATTTCCGTTCTGTCTGCGGTGGCAGAGATTGAACGGGAGAATATCCTTGTTCAGACAATGGAAGGACGTAAGCAGAAAGCCAGGGAAGGAAAATGGAACGGCGGGTTTGCTCCTTATGGCTATGAGCTGGTAAATGGAGAATTGCAGATCGCAGAGGACGAAGCAGAGATTATTCGTCTGATCTATGACAAATTTATTCATACCAATATGGGAATCTCTGCGATTGCCGCATGGCTGAACCAGCATGGATATAAAAAGAAAAAACGACAGAATAATACACTGGACGCATTTGCTTCTTCGTTTATAAAAGGCGTTCTGGATAATCCGGTATACTGTGGAAAGTTGGCTTATGGACGAAGGAAGAACGAGAAAGTTTCAGGAACAAGAAATGAATATCGCATTGTAAAACAGGAAAATTATATGCTGCATGATGGTATCCACGAAGGGATTATTTCAGAAACAGATTGGGAGCTGGCACATCAAAAACGGGAAAAAACAGGTGTGAAATATGAAAAGACGCATAGTCTGGATCATGAGCATATTTTATCCGGAATATTGAGATGCCCATTATGTGGAAGTGGTATGTATGGAAACGTGAACCGAAAGAAAAAGAAAGACGGAACTTTATATAAGGATTATTTCTATTATGCCTGCAAACATCGTCGCCTGGTAGATGGTCATAAATGTGGATATCGTAAACAATGGAGTGAGGAGAAGATTAACAATGCAGTGGAAGAAGTTATTCGGAAGCTGGTGAAGAATCCTAAATTTGAAGAAGCAATTCTGAATAAAATCGGTTCAAGAATAGATACAGAAGAAATAGAAAAAGAGATTGAAAGACTGGAAAAACAGCACAGGCAGCTGACCGGAGCAAAAGGAAGACTCGGACAGCAGATGGATAGCCTGGATATCATGGATAAATTTTATGAGAAGAAATATCAGGATATGGAGACAAGGTTATACCGTCTGTATGATGAAATTGAAGGCGTGGAGAACAGTATAGAAGAAGTTAAGAATCGCCTGCTGAATATCCGGCAACAGAAAATATCAGAAGAAAACGTCTATCAATTTCTTTTATATTTTGATAAACTATATGATAAGTTCACCGACCTGGAGAAGAAAGAATTTCTTAACAGCTTTGTGGAACAGGTGGACATTTATGAGCAGGAGCAGCCAGATGGCAGATTCCTGAAGCACATAAAGTTCCGTTTTCCGGTGTATTTCGGAGACAGGGAGACACAGGAACTTTGTTGGGACAACGAAAGTACCGTTGAGACGGTTGTCTTGCTTTCCAAGGGTGAGGTCGACTCGAGAAAGATTCGGGTTGAGTTCTCTTTGGAAGATATGGATATGTCGGAGTTCCAAGATGGAGCTACCTATCCGCAGATCAAGGAGTATGTGTTGGAGCATACCGGATTAAAGGTGTCCAACCTCTATATCTCACAGATTAAGCGGAAATGTGGGATTGAGGTAGGAAAAAACTATAACCTGCCAAAATCCGAGGATTCCAGACAGCCCCAGTGTCCGCCGGAAAAAGAGAAAGCAATCCGAGAAGCGTTCAAATATTTTGGGATGATCTAACATCCCGCAGAATGGAGGTTTCTTATGGATAGATTGATTTCTTGTGAGTTTAACATGGATACTGCCTGTGTGGAACTGAAATTTGCTGATGGAAGTATGATAGCGATTGACACTATCGCTGTGGAGAACGAGATTGCTGACAACATGTATCAGCGGTCAGAACTGGACTATCTAATCTACAATGACCCGATTGGATATGCTGACTTGATACTGAACGGCGAGCCTGAAGTATATTTGAAAACTGTAACTGAATACAGAAGTTTGGACAGTTGATTTAGGAGCCGCCTATAGCTCAGCCTATGGGCGGCTTAAAATCTGTGATAGACCCGAATATGAACAAAAAGTTAATATTCAGAAAAATCCCCCTGCGTAAGGTCTTGCTTGTGACGCTGCGTAATGTTGTAAAATAAGCGGCGTAAGGAGGTGAAAGCTATGTCAAAATACACAACAGGAGAAATTGCAAAGCTTTGTGGCGTATCTGTTCGGACAGTGCAGTATTACGATTCGAGGAACATTCTCGTTCCCAGCGAGCTGTCGGAGGGTGGTAGGCGGCTTTATTCCGAACAGGATCTGAAGCGAATGAAGATCATTTGTTTTTTACGAGATGCCGGAATATCTATTAACAACATTGGCGAGTTGCTGTCCGAAGATGATCCAGGCAGTGTCATATCTGTTTTGCTGGAACAGCAGGAACAGGCGCTTCGTGAGGAAGTAAGCGAACGGCAAGAAAAACTTGCTATACTTGATGGCATCAAAAAAGAGCTAAGAGGCATTGATAATTTCTCTGTTGAATCTATCGGTGATATAGCTTATGCGATGGAAAACAAAAAGAATATGCAAAAGCTCCATGCCATTCTGCTCATAACCGGAATTCCGCTTGGCATTATCCAGTGGACATCGATTGTTCTGTGGATCACTATGGGAATTTGGTGGCCGTTTGCTGCGTACTGGTTTGTGGCAATTCCCTATGCCGTATGGGTATCAAACTTCTATTTCAAACGGGTAGTATATATCTGTCCGCAGTGCCACGAGGTATTTAAGCCAAACTTCAAGGAAGCGTTTTGGGCAAGACACACGCCGACACTCCGTAAACTGACCTGTACCTGTTGCGGTTATCACGGCTTCTGTGTGGAAACCTACGGAAAGGAGAAAGAGAATGGATAAGATTATGGAATTTCTCCCATTTTTGATCCCGTTGGTCATTGCAGAATTTGCATTGCTCGGCTATACTCTGCATCACATCTTGACCCACAAGAATTATAAACGAGGCAATCGCACGCTGTGGCTCATCATTACCATCGTGTTGATGAACTTTGTCGGGCCTATCATGTACTTCCTGCTCGGCAAGGAGGATGCGTAATGGACATGCTGGCAATAACAAATCTTCAGAAACGCTTCGGGGACAAATCGGTTCTGAAGGGGCTCGATCTGTCTGTTCCCGAATACAGCGTTTTCGGGTTTATTGGTAAAAACGGAGCTGGTAAGACAACCACCATGAAAACGATACTTGGACTTCTCAAAGCAGATGGCGGCGAGATATTGGTATCAGGAGAAAAGGTTGTTTATGGACAGACGGCAACAAACAGACACATTGGTTATCTACCCGATGTACCGGAATTCTATCCATTTATGACAGCACCGGAATATCTCTCTTTTTGCGGTGAGATCACCGGAATGAGCAGAATTGAAATCAAAAGCAGAAGCAATGAGCTTCTGAAACTTGTTGGGCTTGGCAATGAAAAACATCGAATCAAAGGTTTTTCCAGAGGTATGAAACAACGGCTTGGAATTGCCCAGGCACTCTTAAACCGTCCGAAGCTGCTCATCTGCGATGAACCCACCTCTGCCCTTGATCCTGTGGGACGAAAAGAAATACTGGATATTCTGATGGCAGTTAGAGAACAGACGACCGTCTTATTCTCCACACACATTCTGTCTGATGTGGAGCGCATCTGCACCGATGTGGCATTTTTAAATGACGGTGTAGTGAACATCCAGGGGAAACTGTCAGATATAAAATCCCAATACCGTACAGAGGAGTATGTTCTTGAAACAGGAAACGAGGAAGAACTGAAACTGCTTATGAACGTATTTGCGGGACTGAAAAAATCCGGCATGAATACAGCCTCTTTCCGTGAGAACGATCACACCCTGTTTGACATACTGCGCTTTGTTACGGATAATCGTATCCGTCTGCTGAAAATAGAACGGGTTGAACCTACACTTGAAACTTTGTTTATGGAGGTGGTGGAGAAATGAAATCTTTACTTGCCTTTATGAAAAAAGAATGGATGGAACAGGTGCGATCAGGGCGACTGTTGATTCTTGTCATAATCTTCATTTTGCTTGGTATCATGAATCCTGCTGTTGCAAAACTGACGCCTTGGCTGATTGAAATGATGGCGGATTCTCTTGAAGCAAGCGGTATGACGGTTACGGCTGTTACGGTAAGCGCAATGGATTCATGGGTGCAGTTCTTCAAAAATGCTCCGATGGGACTGATTGCATTTATATTGCTTGAAAGCAGCATCTTTACGAAAGAATATCAGTCAGGCACTTTGGTGCTTGCTCTGACAAAAGGACTCGACCGGCATAAGGTAGTGATTTCCAAAGCAATCATTTTGACTCTGTTCTGGACAGTTTGTTATTGGTTCTGCTTCACTATCACCTTTGGCTACAACACTTATTTCTGGGATAATTCCATAGCGCAGAATTTATTTTTTTCTGTCATTTGCTGGTGGCTGTTCGGATCATTGGTGGTAGCTTTGACCGTGCTGTTTTCCACGTTGTCCAACTCAAACACGGGTGTGCTTGCCGGAACAGGCTGTACAGTTCTGGTATCGTATTTGATTGGCCTAATCCCGAAAGCAAAGGAATATCTTCCTACTCTGTTGATGGACGGAAATTCCCTCATTTACGGAACGGTGGAGGCACGGTCATATGTTACGGCAATTTACATCACCGTTCTTTTGAGTGTGGTCTGTTTGGCAATCAGCTTTCCTGTCTTTAATAAGAAGTATTTATGAGCTAAAGGCATCGCTTCGGCGGTGCCTTTATTCCTTTGCTGGGATTTTGGAAATTTTCGAAATTTCTACAAGCAGTCTTCTCAAAATCGGTCAACGGATTTAGAATATGCTTGACCGAAACGGTTTATGGAGGTGACACGATGAATGAACGCTTTTATACCCTGCCGCCAGAGAAGCAGCAAGCTATCATCAATGCGGGCTACCGGGTATTTTCACAAAATTCGTACAAAAACAGTCCTATGAGTGAGATTGCTGCCGAGGCGGGAATCAGCAAATCTCTGCTGTTCCATTATTTTCACAACAAGAAGGAGTTGTACTTGTTCCTGTGGGACAAATGCGCCGAAACGACAATTGAATTTCTGACCAGATATGGATGCTACGGACAGACGGAGCTGTTTGAAAGCATGGAACGAGGTATGCGGGCAAAAATGGAAATCATCCGCTTGTACCCGGATATGGGCAACTTCACAATCAAGGCATTTTACGAAAAGGATGCAGGAATCAGTGCAGCTATTCAGGAGAGCTATCACAGGTATTTCAATCTGAAAGCGGATAAAACACGCCTGAACCTCGATCCCTCTCAATTTATACCAGGACTGGATATTCCTATGATGTATCGGGAAATGTATTGGGCTTCGGAGGGTTATCTTTGGGAAATGGTGCAGCAAGGCAATGTGGATATAGAGAAAATGGAAAAGGATTTCACAAAACTGTTGGCCTTTTGGAAAAGCATCTATCTGCGTAAGGAGTAAAAATCATGGAAGCAATTAAAACGGAGAATTTAACCAAATATTACGGGAAATCCAGAGGTGTTTTGGAACTGAATCTGTCTGTGGAGCAGGGCGAAGTGTTCGGTTTTATCGGGCCAAATGGTGCGGGAAAATCTACCACCATTCGTACCCTGCTGGGACTGGTATCCCCCACAAAAGGCAGTGCTCAGATTTTCGGTATGGACACGGTAAAGAATAAAGAAGCTGTTTTGCAGAAGGTTGGGTATCTTCCGTCAGAAGCGATTTTTTATCCCGGCATGAAGGTAAAGGACATCTTGAAATTATCTGCCGACCTGCGCAAAAAGAATTGTGCAGCCGAAAGCAAATCCCTCTGTGGGCGTTTGCAGTTGGATAGAAACCGAAAGGTGGACGAATTATCCTTTGGCAATCGAAAGAAAGTCGCCATCATCTGTGCTTTGCAGCATCGTCCGGAACTTTTGATTTTGGATGAACCCACCGGTGGTCTTGATCCGCTTATGCAGCGTGAATTTTTTGAAATCATCCGGGAGCGCAGCAGTCAGGGAACAACCGTATTTCTTTCCAGCCATATTCTATCCGAAGTACAGCATAATTGCTCCCGTGCCGCCATTATTCGGGAAGGCAGAATAATTGCTTGCGACAGTGTGGATACTTTGGCAAAAACAAATGCCAAGCGAGTGTCTCTGCGGGGAACTGTTGACCTGACGGATTTGACCGGGATTCGGGATCAGGTTACGGTAGACGGAATCACCAGCTTCCTATTCGGCGGCGATATAAACCAATTGCTTCGGCAGCTTTCGGACGGAAACATCTTGGACATCCATATTTCGGAGCCTGATCTGGAGGAAATCTTCCTGCATTATTATGAAAAGGACGGTGATAGAGTATGACGATTGTAAAGCACGAATTAAAGCAAGGAAAAAATTCCTTTTTGATATGGACAGCGGCAATCGCCATGCTGCTTGCAGTTTGCGTGTTTTTGTTCCCGGAAATGAAAGGGGAAATGGATGGCATCAGTGATGTATTTGCCTCTATGGGTTCTTTTACTGCGGCCTTTGGTATGGATCGCCTGAATTTCGGCACACTGGTCGGCTTCTATGCCATTGAGTGCGGAAATGTGCTGGGACTTGGCGGTGCATTTTATGCTGCGCTTTGTGCCGTAGGCATTCTCAGTAAAGAGGAGAAGGAGCGGACTGCCGAATTTCTTCTGACCCATCCTGTCAGCCGTGTCAAAATCATTACGGAAAAACTGATTGCTGTTCTGATTCAAATAACAGCGTTGAATCTAATTATTTATGCCATTTCCGTCGGCTCCATGGTTATAATCGGGGAGGAGATTCCCTGGGAAGAAATAAATCTGTTGCATCTTGCTTACTATCTGCTTCAAATTGAATTGGCGGGCATTTGCTTTGGTATCTCTGCATTTCTACGCAAAGGAAGCACTGGCGTGGGACTTGGCATTGCGGTGATGATGTATTTTATGAACCTGGTCGCCAACATCGCCGAAGTTGCGGAGTTCTTGAAATACATAACACCTTTCGGATATTGTGAGGGCGCTGACATTGTGAGCAACGGGTATTTAGATGGTACTTTAATTGCAATTGGTCTTATATTCGGGACGGTGGGAATTGTTGCTGCCTATTGGAAATACACCCGAAAAGATATTCATTCCGCATAAAGAAACCGCTGCAATTTTCATCCCTTGTCGGATGGAAGTTGCAGCGGTTTTTCTGATTTATGGATTCTGTTGTTTCTGCTTTAGCGCTTCATTGAGCCTTTCTGTTCTGTTTTTGGTTATTGAATAAATGAGCGCCCATATCACGATATAGCCCACAAGAAAAATAGCCGAGAAAACTACGATGGACATTACACCCCAATCCAGCCAATCGTTAAGCAAATAAGTGACGAGATAGCTGATATATAAAACGCTGCCGTGAATCAAAATTGCCACCATCAAGGGCAACCGTTCAATTTGATAAATGGCGTTCATACCTCCTGCAATAAAAGCAAGTGCGGTTATTGAAAAGATTCCAATGCAGACCTGATTTACGGTTAGAGTCTCTACGGCAGCGGTCTGTTGCAAAATCAGATAGAGTATCGCTAAAATGATGGGACCCATGCCGCAAGCTGCAAACCCTCGGCGCAAAAACTCCAAAACAAACTTTTTCATATTCATTCATACCTCCTTCTGATTTCCGCAAAGCAGCGTCTGGAAACATATTCCCTATAGCCACATTGAAATACGGCATCCACACCGCCGCTGAACACCGCATCAAATCGCAGAATACGGTGTTCATTGGCAAGGGTAGATTTGTTAATGCGGATAAAGTAAGAGGGTAGGATACCTTCCAAGTCACGAAGCCTGTCCTTGAGTGAAAAGTGGTTACCACCTATATCAATGGCAATTACTTTTCTGTTCAGAATGGTAATACATTCGATTTCTGAAAATGCCAGTTTCCGCATCTCGTCATCCCTGTATCCCATAATGTAGTCCTCACCGGAATAGCTACAAACAAGATTCTCGATTTGCTGTGTCAGAGAAGAAGGTGCATGAACGACTGCTATAATTTCTTCTTCTGCGTTTTTATCGATAATGAGCTTATATTTCATCTCCTCAATCCTTACTGTTTTTTCATTTGCCTAAGAAAGCAGAATACGGCAATAACTGTTATCAATACACCATACAGCAAAACGGGTAGAATGTGCGTTGCTGCAAGTTCAAAATTACCGCTGAATAGTGCTTTTTCCAATTCGGCTGCGTGCATAAAGGGCAGCGCATTGGCAATTTTCTCAAATGCCCCTCCCACAAGCTCCAGATCAAACCACACACCGGAAAGCCATGCAGAGAGATTGGTCAGCAATGCCCCACAGATACCGCCAACCTGTTTCACTCCAAAAACGCTGCCGCAAAAAAGTCCCAAAGAAATATTGAAAACAGCCATAGGGATGATGCCAATGACAGCGTACACGATATTTACGCTGACAGTCAGCCCCAACGGAATCGCAAACAGATAGCAGATCAGAACCTGTCCGATAGCAATAGGTAATAGCGGGAGCATATATCCCATGATAAAGTCAAATCCCGTAAGCGGAGTAGTATACAACCTCTGCAAGAGGGCGCTTTCCCGGTCTTTTGCGATTAGTGTTGCGGAAAACAGAGTCATAAACGACAGCCCGAATACGGTAATGCCCGGAGTCAGTGTGTCGATTTCAAACAGGCTTACCGGGATATTAGCCTGTATCGCACTAAGCAGAACCAGCAAAACCAAAGGGAATCCCAGACCGAAACCAAGGTTGATCGGATCACGCAAAATCTCTTTTGAACATCTTTTGGCAAATGTCATCATTCTCATACCACAGTATCCTCCTTCACAATAGAAACGAACGCTGTTTCAAAATCATTTGTTCCTGCTAATGCGTTCAGTTCTTCTACTGTTCCTACCGCAAGAAGTTTTCCGCTTTTCATAATGCCGATGCGGTCAGAAAGAGCCTCTGCTTCTTCCATGTAATGCGTTGTCAGAATGATGGTTATCTTGCCTTTAAGTGAACGAATTGTTTCCCAAAGCTCGTGCCTTGCAATGACATCCAAACCAAGGGTAGGTTCGTCCAGAAACAGGATTTGCGGTTCGCTGATCAGAGCCATGGCAATGCTGACTCTGCGTTGCCAACCGCCGGATAACTTACCAGCTTTTCTTTTCAAAACGGTATCCAAAGCGAATTGCCCGGAAAGTTCTCGAATCTTTTCTTCCGTTTTACCTTTTGAAAAACTGTGGATGCCGCAGATCAGTTCCAGATTTTCTTTCACGGAGAGGTTAGGAGCAACAGCCGTTTCCTGCGGAGATACGCCAATCAGCCGCTTTACCTGTTCAGGCTCCTTTGTAATGCTATAGCCCCCTACGAGGGCATCTCCGCCCGTGGGCTTTGTCAGACAGGAGAGCATTTTAATAGTTGTGGTCTTTCCTGCGCCGTTTACACCCAGTAGAGAAAACAATTCTCCCTGCTGAATATCTAAATAGAGCCTGTCCACGGCAGTCAGGGTTTTATACTGCTTGACAAGTTCCATGGTTTTAATTGCTTGCATTTGTGATATCCTCCATTTTGATTTTATTTGCCAGTACTATCATAGCAAATCAAAATGGAGAAATGTTGATTTCTGTCTGTTCGGTCGATTTTGATGTCTCATCGGTTTATTATTGAACTTCACAACTCGAATGCAACCATTATTTCCTTGGGCAGCTTTTCGTTCTCACAGTTCAAAAGATACGCTATCGCCCGGTTTGCATAGCGGTTTGTTTTCATCGTGTCCCAATCGGCAAGACGGATGATTTCCGCTGTGCCGTTCTCAAAATCAAATGAAATCTCGCCCCATTCGCTGTCGCAGTCTGCTTGATATTCGTAGATTGCAGTGGCGATTTTCTTTTTGCGCTTGGTTTTGGATTTCTGTTTCAGACGGACAGCATGGAGCGCACCTTCGGCAACCAGCAGTTCTGTCAGCTTGTCCACCGCTTTCCGGTAGGCTCGCTCTGCACCGCTGGCTGTGCTGCCCTCAAACATCACAGCCAGTTCTTCAAAGGTGGGGCGGCCTTTCCATGAGCCGACACGCCCGCAGGTCATGCAAATCGCCAACCGTTTTTCAAGTAAGGTCTGCTCCCGGTAATTCAGCTTCTCAAATGCTCGCTGCACCTTTTCTGCCTGTATGCCGTTCCAGAGGATGTCGGTATAGTTCCAAGTATCATCAAGGGCAACATCCTCGCCAGTTTCCTCGCCGTCCTCGTCTGTCACATAGAAAGGCTGTTGATTGCGGATGCCACGGACAACTTTCAAATATTCTTCCGCAAGGGCAAGGTCACAGTTATACTTTTTGGAAAACTCGCTGACCGCATCCTTGGTGTTATGGTACAGCCATGCCATTGACCGCACCATTTTGTAATTAGTCAGAGAGGATACCGACCATTTTTCTTCGCCCATACGGAAACGGAGCATAGCATCCCGTATGAACGGGAAAATGTATGTAGCATACTCCGCACCCTTGGCAGGATCATAGTCCATCAGCTTTTGGAGCATTTGTTCCCGGCAGGAGAGCTTTATATCTATAAAACGGTCTGTATCGTACAGATCGCCGCCATCCACGCCGAGAAAGGATTTGATGCGCTTGTTGAGCTGCGGCTCGTAGTGGTGCAGGAAGAACGAAAAATATAGCAGATTCTTTTCCCGCAAAGCAGACAGGATATATTCGTTCAGACTGTCCACCGCTGGCGGCTCCGGGTCCAGTTGGAAGATGCGCTCTGCCACATAGGGAATGATGCCATCACCGTGCGGATTGACTTGGTATTTTGGTATGTATCCGATCATATTCCATGTAAAATCATTCAGCATAGCGCACCTCCTTCCGGTTTAACAATGCGTATAAAGATTTAGAAAACTGAAATTTTCTGTTCACCCTAACAGGGGTCTGCTAATCTTAATTACCTATATTAACTACAATAAATCTCTATTGCTTTTGCCACAAATACAGCAGTTCCTCTTCCAGCAGCTTTATCGATATTTTCAGTAAATTCTCCACCAGAAGCATACATTGCACCAAGCCCCTTTAAAACCTCATTAGAGCATTTATAAAAATGCTCCGAAATATAGTCTTGCAGTTTCTTAACTTCAAACTGTACTTCCGCATGCTCCGGTTCCTTATCTTTCATTTTTCCAAACTCTACAAATATAAGCATGAGGTTTTTCCAAGCCATTTTTTGTGCGTCTGGAGACTGATTGTTTGCATTTTCTTCATATTCCTTATATTCTGAAGTCTGTCCCCATTGCTCTTTTGCCTTTCTGGCATACTCATCCATTCTTGTTGTATCAAATACTTTAAAATCCATTTTATTCACTCCTGTCGTTTTTATTTTACGAGCGAAATTAATAAGAACTTCAAGATGCTCTTTTTTCATAGTAAGCAACTCAATTTGTTGCTCCAACGCTTTGCTTCTATCAAAATTGGGTGCATCAATTATCGTCTTAATTTCCTTTAGTGGGAATTCAAGTTCTTTAAACAGTAGAATTTGTTGCAGCCTTTCCATTGCTGTATCGTCATACAGTCGATATCCTGCCTCTGTATATTCAGTCGGTGGCAGGAGTCCTATGGTATCATAATATTGCAGAGTGCGTATACTCACTCCGGTCAATTTGCTTACTTCATTTACTGTCATCATTGGCTTTTCCCTCCTCTCGATAAGTATACTCTAAACTATTACGCAACGTAGGAGTCAATAGCTTTTTTAAATATTTTGTTAGTTCTACAAATTCAAAGTTCTTTAGGGCTTCTTTCTTCAAAGCAGCCTGTCCCATTTCCTTTTCATAATCACCCTTGGCATAAGCCACATTGCTCAATGCCCGGAGCATCTTATCTTTTGCCAGCTTCTTCATAACCTCCGCAAGATCAGCGTCCAGAGTACCACGCTTCACATAGCGGTTTATGGTATTCAGACGCTTCTCATATATCTGCTTCAGCGGATGATCGTCCGCAAGTTCCCGCTGTTCTCTGCCTTTCAGATTGCCGATCTGCCGACAGGTTCGGTGCAGCTTGTCCCCCGGCGCATAACCGCCGCAATATTTGGTGTGCCTTGCGTTGGTTGTCAGAAACCATTTGCCGCAGATTTTGCATTTCTTAGGCGCATGGCCGACACACAAGCCCTCAAAGAGATCAGATCGGAACATCCCAACAAAGGAAACATAGTGGATTCGTTTGACCAGCTTTGCAACTTCTTCGCCGGGACGGATGACCGATACATACTGAACAGAATTGTTCAGGGTAGACATCCAGGCATTGCCCTCTGTGATAGACAACTCTGGCGGGAAATAGCTGCCGAACATTCTGGCGAAGCCCTCTGCGGTGCGGTCTGCTTCGTTACCGTCTGATTTTTCTGCAAAATCAAGCATTGCCGTTTGATATTCCCCAAGGGAGTATGCCAGATGTCCAAACACAGCGGTATAGCGTTGGAGTATGATTGCATCCGCATATTTCGGAACTTCTTCAAACTGCAAGGAGTTGGTTGCGGCTTTTATAGCAAACTCCACATATTTCAGCGCATTGTCGGCAGTAAATACCTTTTCTATCCGTTCCCGGTGCTTTGGTATGTCCATGTGGGAGAATGGCAGCGTTTTACTGAGAATCCCCAACATTGTCAGAGCAGCTTCCCTTGCCATAGGAAATAGCGCAGAAGCATCCTGCCCGGCGTTCAGCAGACCAAGCAGCAGATTGATTTTCTCGCATTGCTCATTCATCTTTGCAATGGTATCCGCAGGAACATTCAGTGCATCACAGGCAAGAGTGCCGACAGGAAATGTTTTGCCCTCATATATGACCGTATCCTGCCAAAAATCCAATGTCATCAGTTCTTGATTCATGCTTGCCCTCCTGTCCTGTTTTTTGAATTTTTTAATTATACCATGCAAATGTGAAGAAATCTACATTTCCTCCATATAAAAAACACAGGCCGCCAACCTTTCGCAATGCGTACAGTCAACGACCTGTTTTTATCAGTTATTCATGAAAAAAATTGAAGGATTCACCTTACTTCCTCCCTTTTATTTTCATAACCAACATTGGTGAAATCAAAGCCGATAAAACAACAAGTATCCATGTATTTCCAGTCAGAATGTTGTAAGATTGAAGCAAGCCTGCAAATCCTTCACCAGATTTGATGTAGGATGACAAGTCAAATAAGTTCGTCAAAACAAACCACATCACGCCAAATAAAATGTAATCTCGTTTTACACACCCTTTGATTTTAGGCACAAACAGATATGCAACAAGAAAGATGCAAACGCTCAAAATAATCCCGCTTAATGGGAGTGCCAGTATCTCAAGATGCACCATAAGCACATATTCACGGAATCCACCATTTAATATTGCGATAGGTATAATCATAACCCATATCAAAAACACAATCACATACTTCTTCATATAAATCTTTCTATCTCCATTTTTCAATTTGCTTCAGCAACGGTTCTAAATAGGATTGATCCGTCCAATCACATTTTTGCCCCACTGTACACATCAATGCTTTTTGCCAGGGCTCATATTCATCCGGATTTTGTTTTGCAACTGCTTTCTGGAGCATCTTACAAAGCGCTCTGTCCGTAAATTTCATTGTTTCTTCATCCCAAGCCCCTCTGCAATAGAATAGCGGTATACTACGAAGTTCGTTTTTGAAATGCAGGTCTCTCATTTGCAAGATTGCCTTCTCATCGTATGGAGAAGCACCGACTGCAAACACAGCGATCTTTTTATCTGCTAACTGACCTATATTCTTCTTAATAAATTGGAATCCTGCAATGCCGGAAGCGTAAACACCGCCACCCAGCAGGATCACATCATAGGGTTTCAGATCCACAGCATTTGCGTTTTTTGTTTCAGCACAATCATACCCGGTCATTTCGGCTAACCAGTCCGCATACTTTTTTGTTGCGCCATATTTCGATTGAAATAAAATAATACCTTTACTCATGTCCCTGAATCTCCTGTAAGTTATCTCCGATTTGTATAATGGTCTGTATGGTTGTTTGCAGCTGTTCCTCTGACACATCGTCAAACATTTTCTTCATGATTTTCATGGTCATTTCATCATTTTTTGCACAAAACGCTCTGCAATAATCGGTAAGCTCAATACGCTGCTTTCTCTTATCGCTTTCGTCCGCAGTAATATCAACAAATCCTTTCTTTTTAAGCTTCAATAAAATCTGTTTTACATTCTGGTGAGAGCTTCCCATGATCTCCGCAAGCTCCTTGATAGTTGGCTTCTCTTTACACATATTGATACAGATAATTGCAAAAAACTGCTTCCAGCTGATCTCTTGCATCGTACCATCTGCGACTGCTTGAAATCTATTATCAAAGGCACTCAGTAAACCAAGCAAAAAATAGGATTGTTCAATCCCTGTAAAGTCAACTTTGCCACTGTTGATTACTTCTTTAATATTCATTCTATCCTCCATAGGTAATATATTACCTTTAATAAGGTAACACATTACCTATTATTTGTCAATAGAATAGGGCGAAATCTATATTGTAAGATAAGTTGTCCTGTTTTTTGAAATAGGGTTGTCCTGCTTTTATCCTGTTTTTTTCAAAATCCGTCATAACCATAGTAGAAAGAGCGAAGCACCTGCCAATCACGGCGGGTGCTTCGTGCTTTCCAGACTATTATGAACGGAGGTTTTTCTATGACAATCTATGAAACCATCAAGGCGGCAATCAGCGTAAAGCAAGCCGCCGAACATTACGGGCTGAAAGTCCACCGCAACGGTATGGCTTGCTGCCCGTTCCACAATGACCGGCATCCGAGCTTGAAGCTGAATGAGGACTATTTCTTCTGCTTTGGCTGCGGAGCCAAGGGAGATGTGATCGACCTTGTGGCAAGGCTGTTCAATCTGACGAGCTTGCAAGCGGCGCAAAAGTTGGCTTCGGACTTCGGACTTGACCCGAAACCGCCCACTGCCGCAGCTATGGTCAAGCCGAAACATCCCTATATCCGCCAATTCCGAGAGGACGAAATGTTGTGCTTCCGGGTGCTGACGGATTATCTGCATCTTCTTGAAGATTGGAAAGTGCGGTATGCTCCGAAAACATTGGACGATGCTCTGGATGACCGTTTTATGGAAGCCTGCCAGATGCACTGCCATATCGAATATATGGCGGATGTGCTGACCGTGGGCGATCTGGAAGAACGGGTCGCTCTGGTGGACGAGCTGATGAAAAACGGCAAGATCGCTTTTTTGCAGGAGTACACTGCACGAAAGAAAGAGGAGGTGGCGCACCATGGCGAAGAACCGGAAAACGCCTGATATGAACTTGCCCATGTGGTTTGATGGGCAGAACATCAACGAAGCTCTGTTTTGTGAAGAATTTCTGCAGGAGCGCAGAATCATCTTCGCAAACGGAGCTTTTTTCACGCCCGATGGGCGGGTAACAGACGATCTCCCTTTGCGTGGAGAGATTTACGACAAGTTGAAATTCTGTGCCGTAAACAACATCCCCCGGAAGATCACCAATATTCTGGAAGTGCTGAAACTGGAAGCGCAAGTGCCTGACTTTCCACCGGAGCGGGATCGGATTCATGTGTCCAACGGTACGCTGCTGCTGAACGGAACATTTACCGAGGGCAGACCGGCTATCGTGAGAAGTCGTCTGCCGGTTGCTTACAATCCTAACGCTCCTGCGCCGGTGATCTGGATGAACTTTCTGGATGGTCTGCTCCACGCAGAGGACATCCCCACCTTACAGGAGTTCATCGGCTACTGTCTGATTCCCTCCAACAAGGGGCAGCGTATGATGGTGATTAAGGGCAACGGCGGTGAGGGCAAATCCCAAATCGGTGCGGTGCTGTCCACCATCTTCGGCACGAATATGAAAGACGGCAGCATCGGTAAGATTTCTGAAAACCGTTTTGCCCGTGCCGATCTGGAACACATCCTGCTGTGCGTGGATGATGATATGCGAATGGAAGCCCTGCGTCAGACCAACTATGTAAAATCCATCGTGACGGCACAGGGCAAGATGGACTTGGAACGCAAAGGCAAGCAGAGTTATCAGGGCTGGATGTTTGCCCGACTACTGGCGTTCAGCAACGGCGATCTCCAAGCCCTGTATGACCGTAGCGACGGTTTTTACCGCAGACAGCTTGTGGTGACCACCAAGGAAAAGCCTGTGGACAGAGCCGACGATCCCGACCTTGCGGAGAAAATGAAAGCCGAAGCCGAGGGCATCTTCCTGTGGGCATTGGAGGGCTTGCAGCGGCTTGTTGCCAATAACTTCAAATTCACAGAGAGTGACCGTATCCGGGAAAACCGGGAAGCGGTCAAGCGTGACAATAACAATATCTTTGATTTCATGGAATCGGAGGGATACATCCGGCGCAAAGCGGATGCGTCCATCAGCTCCAAGGATTTCTATGAAATCTACCGAATGTGGTGCGAGGAAAATTCCCTTGCTCCGCTGAAAGCCCGCAGCTTCAGCGACGCCATGATTGCCAATGCCCGGAAATACAATCTGCAGCATTGCAACAATATCACCAACTCTGCCGGTCGGCGGGTGTGGGGATTCATGGGAGTGAAAGCGATTGCACGACCTCATATAAACGGGTTTTACGGAGATTCGCCGTGTACGTACGTACCGGATGACATTCCGGAAGAATGGCGAAGGGGCGAGTAAAACCGATTGCTGGTACGTATGTACGCAGCAAAAGAGCGTGAAACGCTCGTTATAGAAACAGCACATTTCTTTTGCTTGGGCTGTTTCTATGTCCACGGAATTTTGCAAAAGTACCGTGGACAGGCAGTGAAAGATACGGTTTTCACTGCCAACCTCTGCAAGAGAATGCTCCGCAGAGCAGTATCGTACAGAGGTGCTGACCATGGAAAAAGTTGCAGACATTTTCACTTTGGTCAGCAGAGGTCGCCGCAGTGACCGCACTCCCCCTCGGGAGAGCCCTCGGAGAGCCCACGGCACTTTGCAGCCAGTATGGATGAAAGTGTAATAGTGGGTTATTACACTTTGAAAAAGTGCCTCTCCGTAGCTCCCCGCTGTCTGCAAATCCCAAAGAAAGGAAGAAAATCTATGGCAAGAAATGATGGAATTGACCGTACCTTAGCCAGAAATCAAGACTTGGAAACCTCGGATGATGTGGCTAAGGTACAGGAACACAATGAGCGTGAAAAAGACCGTTATTCCAATGTGGACATCGTGCCGGAACGCACTCCGCTTAACGTCCATTTCAAAGCTCCCAGCGCCAGCTATACAGAAATGTTTGAGCAGTTGGAACGAGACAAGGTGATTTCCACAAGAGGTCTGAAAGAGGATGCCGTTAAATATGGCGAGCTGGTATTCGATGTGAACTCCGCTTACTTCTACAACCACGGCGGCTATGAATTTGCAAAACAGTTTTATGCCGATGCCTATAAAGCCGCCGTGGAGATCGTAGGCGGTGAGCAGTATATCCTCTCCGCTGTGATGCACGCCGATGAACGCAACCGGGCAATGTCTGAAGCACTGGGCGAGGATGTGTACCACTATCACCTTCATGTGGTTTATATCCCGGTGGTGGAAAAGCAAATCCTGTGGTCGAAGCGGTGCAAGGATGAATCCCTCCGGGGAACGGTAAAGGAAACGATCACGCAGGTCAGCCGCAGCAAGAGATGGGAGTCTAAGCCCGTTCTTGATGAAAACGGAAATCCCATGTTGAACGCAAAAGGGAAAAAGATTTTGAAGTCGTCCTACGGTGTGTTGCAGGATGACTTTTTTCAGTTCATGCGAGCTGCCGGATATACCGATGTGGAGCGTGGAGAGCGTGGCAGCACCGAGGAGCATCTGACGGTGACGCAGTTTAAGGTGCAGGCAGAACAGCAGCGTTTGGAAGCTGTGACCGGACAGGTGGCACAGGCCGAGCAGAGTTTGGAGGACGTCAAAGCTGCCACGGAAAAGCAGAAAAAGAAACTGGAAGCTCTGAAAAAGGAAACGCAGGCTGCCAACTCTGTTGCTATGACCGCACATGAGATTGAGTCGATGGGTAAGAAAAATCCCATCACCGGAAATATCACGCTGTCAGCGGATGAGTGCCGTACCCTAAAAGATTATGCGGTCAGCAGCTTTGCGGAAAAGTCTGAGAAGCTGAAATACAAGCAGAAATTTGAGAAGGCAGAGAAAAGCGCAAAGATCTGGAAAGACCGTTATGAAAAACTGGATAAAGACCATGAGGAACTGAAACAGAAAGTCCAGCCTTTCCTGGATGCGATTGAGATTGCATCTGAAAAGGTCTGGGCTTTTATCAATGCCATCCTCGCCAGAGGAAAGGAACTGTATGAACACAAACACCCTGCCCGGAAGCGTGGACAGGATATGGAAATTTAATGGAGGTAACTGCTTATTGAAGAAATATTATGAGGATGCAAAGTATAATGCGGCATTTGTCCGCTGTGTGGATGTTATGAGCCAGATGCTCCAAAAATATGGACATCAGGTTTTGGATAAATTGGAGCAGGATGCACCGCAGAAAGTGGAGCATTCCGAGGAAAGTAATCAAGCGCAGCCTTTGACGAATAAGGCTGCGTAAAAATTTACAATTTACACGTTGCGTATTCGCTGTGGCTATGCTATAATGATTACGCAACGTGTATTTTTGTTTTTTATGGAGAAAAGACAGATGGATTGTAAGAACAGAATTATCAAGTTGCGGGAAAGTACAGGACTGAACCGGAAAGATTTTTGCAAGCTCGTCCATATCCCTTACCGGACTATGACCGAGTGGGAATTGGATAACCGCCATGCACCGGATTATGTGCTGTGGCTTTTGGAGTATTATATCCGCAACGAAGGACTTATGGTAAAAAAAATGAACGAGGGAGGTGGCGATTCTGAAAAAGAAACAACTTAAATGCTATCTTTATACAAGAGTGTCCACCTCTATGCAGGTTGACGGATACAGCTTGGATGCCCAGCGTGACAAGTTAAGAAAGTATGCGGCATACGAAGATATGGTTATTGCCGGGGAGTATTCTGACGAGGGCTTTTCCGGAAAGAACATCCAAGGACGGCAGGACTTTCAACGGATGCTGAATGACATTCAGGACTGCAAAGACGGCGTATCTTATGTGCTGGTCTTTAAGCTCTCCCGATTTGGCAGAAATGCGGCGGACGTTCTGAACTCTTTGCAGCTCATGCAGGATTTCGGTGTCAATCTGATCTGCGTGGAGGATGGCATTGATAGTTCCAAGGATGCCGGAAAGCTGATGATTTCTGTGCTGTCTGCGGTGGCAGAAATCGAGCGTGAGAATATCCGAACTCAGACCATGGCAGGACGGGAGCAAAAGGCTCGTGAGGGCAAGTGGAATGGTGGTTTTGCCCCTTATGGCTATAGTCTGGAAAACGGTGATCTTGTCATTGCAGAGGATGAAGTGGAAGTAATCCGTGTCATTTATGACCGCTACATTCACACCAACGAGGGCGTTGCCGGAGTCGCAAAATATTTGAATCGTAATGGCTTTGTCAAGAAGCTACGGCAGAACAATACTATTCCCGGATTTTCAAGGAGCTTCGTGCAGGATGTACTGGACAATCCTGTTTACATGGGTAAGATAGCCTATGGCAGACGCAGGACGGAAAAGAAACAGGGTACAAGAAACGAGATGCACGTGGTTGAGCAGTCAGAGTTCCCTATTTATGACGGGCAGCACGAAGCCATCATTTCCGAAGAAGATTGGTATCTGGCACAGGAAAAGCGCAAGATCAATTCCTTTAAGCGGGAAAAGGTCAATAATCCAGATCACGCACATATCCTGTCCGGTATTCTGAAATGTCCATGCTGCGGAAAGAGTATGTATGGCAATATCGCCAAGGCTCACAGCAAGGACAAGAAAACAAGATATTATTACTACTGTAAAAACACAGTAACACCAACCGGGCATGAGTGCAGCTTCCGACTGAATATCGAGCAGACGGAAATCAATAAGTTTGTGGCAAAGATTATATCCGCTATGGTCAACAATCCTCGGTTTGTAGAAGCGATTCAGGCGAAAATCGGCTCGGCAGTTGATACAGAGGATATGGAAAAGCAGATCGCCGTTCTGCAAGGTCAGTTAAAGCAAGCCTTTGGAACGAAAAGCCGCTTGGAGCGTCAGATGGACACCTTGGACATCAACGATGCCCACTATGACAGAAAGATTTTGGACTTGCAGCGCCGCTATGATGAGCAGTATGATACCATAGAGGATATCGAAGTTCAGATTGGCGAATTGCAAAGCCAAATCCGCAGCATCCAGCAGGAGAAAATCTCCGGCGACAATATCTATCGGCTCTTACTGGCATTTGATGAAGTCTACCATTCCGCAACGGAAGCGGAACAGAAAGAGTTTATGAAAGCCTTTATCGAGCGAATTGAAATGTTCCCGGAGAAAAGGAAAGACGGAAGCTGGATAAAGAAGATCGTATTCAATTTCCCTGTGCCTGTTGATGGCGAGGAAGTGAAAGAACTTCCCTTGGAAACTGAAACAACCGTCGAAAGCATCGTGCTCTTGTCCCACAAGTCACCAGATAGCCATATAGATGTGAAAGTTGAATTTGGAGAAGGTGAAGAAAAGGTACCTTTAGATAAAATTGCGGAGCGGGCAAAGCAATATCAGCCGGCTCCAAGGGTTACATATAAAATGATACAAGAATATATTGAAGAAAAATATGGCTTCAAAGTACATACGGCATATATCGCAGAGGTAAAAAGAAATTTAGGATTGCCGATGTATGATGCACCTAATATGGTAGAAGAGTTGAAACAGCCGAGAAGGCATCCGACGGCGGAGAAAGTAGAAGCGATAAAGGATGCATTAAAACATTTTGGGGTGATTTAATATGAGCGTTATTTATATGTTATTTACTGTGAGCTTTGATTATAATAACTATTGAAGAAATTATATCAGTTATTTGGAGGTCAAATGGAATGGGAAATGATATATTTAGCGCGGTAATTGAGCTCAACAAGATTAGACAGCAGGCATATGAAATATATTTATCCATAGTGGAGGAATTGTGCAACAGAGAGGTATCAGAAGAAGAATTGTCTCATTGTCTCGATTACTTATTAGATTTCGCAGATGATGCGAGTATGCTGGAATTGTATAAAAAGTTGTGCAGAAGATTTGTATACACATATCCTGGATGTATAAATTTTTATGTCAATGCCTATAAAGAGATGTGGGAAAAAACAGAATTCTGAAAGGGGTTTACATGAATCAACTTATAAAAATGGATGAAGAGTATAGGAAGTGGATTGAGGACATAGGAAAACGCTATAAACAGAGACAGATTAAGGCATCTGTTTCTGTTAATCAGGAAATGATTGGTTTCTATTGGTCTATAGGAAGAGATATTGTAGAAAAGTCGGCTGAAAGTAAGTGGGGCAGTGGATTTTTTGTTAATTTAAGTAAAGATATGAGAACAATTTTGCCAGGGGTTCAAGGCTTATCAAGTTCGAATCTCAGATATATGAAGAAATTTTATGAATTGTACAGTGATCCAATTCTTCCACAATTTGTGGAAGAATTGAAGAGCAAAGAGGATTCAATAAATGTTCCACAACTTGTGGGAGATTTATCAGATAAAGAATTGTTTTCGATTCCGTGGGGACATCATAGAGCTATCATTGATAAATGTAAATTGGACAGGGAAAAATCAATATTTTTTGTGAAGAAAACGATTTTAAATAATTGGTCAAGGGCAGTACTTTTAAATTTTCTTGATACCGATTTATATGAGCGTCAGGGAAAAGCAATTTCAAACTTTGAATACGCATTGCCTGAACCACAAAGCGACCTTGCACAGGAAATAACAAAGGATCCATATAATTTCGACTTCGTAGCAATCAGAGAAGATTATAGTGAGAAAGAGTTAAAAGACGCATTGATGGACAACATCACAAAATTTCTTATGGAACTTGGAAAAGGGTTTGCTTTTGTTGGAAGAGAATATACAATACCGATTGAAGGAACAGAGGAAAAAATAGATCTTTTATTTTATCATCTGTATTTGCATTGTTACGTTGTTGTTGAAGTTAAAATAGTAGCTTTTACATCGAGAGACATTGGACAGATTGGTACATATGTGAATATTGTGGATGATTTGGTCAAGACAGATTTTGATGCAAAAACAATTGGTCTGATTATATGCAAAAGCAAAAATAATATCCTTGCAAAATATGCGGTAAATAGTTCAAAAGAACCGATAGGAATATCTGAGTATAAGTTGTCAAATTTATTGCCTGTGGAATATAGAGCTTCTATGCCAACGATAGAAGAAATTGAGAATGAACTCAGGTAAATATTTTAAAAGAAACTAACGGATAAGGAGCATTGAATATATGTTGAATTCAAACGAAAGAATGGGTTTCATAATTGAATATATGTCTTCATATGATGAAAAAATCAAAATGGCAAATAAAAACGGATTATTTGATGCTGCAAAAATGTTTGAGTTATTTGCGATTGAGGTATGTAATGTATGGTTCGGACAGAAGTTTAGTAATCTGAATGACGAGACGGCAACTTATCCATATGTAGATTTGATATCAGAAAACAGAGAACTTTTAGTGCAGGTAAGTACTGTACAAGATATACCAACAAAAATAAAAACTACATTGGAAAAGATAAGGGATTCAAAAGATAAAAAATGCTCGGACTTAAAGAATATTGTATTTTTTGTACTTAGTAATAATAGTATTGATAAGGTGAGAGAGTATAGTGGGGATAATCAAATTGGGAGTATTTCATTTACTATTAAAGATAATTTGATTACTACAAATGATATTATAACTAAAGCACAAAATGATCTTAATTTTCAGAAGAAATTATACAAGGTATTAAAGGATGAGTATGAGAACTTTAATATTAATATCAGAAAATTTAAAGGTGCATTGGAACTTAGTAATTCAGGGTTGAAAAATATTGAAGGATTGATTAACGGAGAGTATGAAATCGATAGAAATGAATTTCTTGAAAAAATAACAAAAGACAATGAGCGATATATTTCAATACAAGGTGGAGCTGGTAGCGGTAAATCTGTTTTATGCAAAAAATATGTTGAAAATGAAAAATTGGTTTTATATGCTCGTGCTGAAAGATTTTTGGAAGAAAGTCATATTGACGACATTTGGGGTTGCTGTATCCAAGACGTTTTAGAGTGTATTAATGGAAAGAAATTAATATTCTTTATTGATGCTCTCGAGTTTATTGCGGACTGTGCCGAAACAAAATTTGAATTATTACAGTATTTGTATGATATGGCGGCAGAATATCAAAATGTGTACATAGTAACATCTTGTAGAACGAGTGATAAAAATGCTTTTATTAAACTGGAAACAAATTTTTCAATAAAAATTTATGAAGTTGGCGATATAACAGAAGATGAACTTGCATTGCTTATGAAGCAATATCCGATTATTCATAAAATGTATAAAACAAATTTATATGTTGATTTATTAAAATCGCCCTTTTATATAAACTTGATAGTTAGTAATTCGATGGATATTGATAATATAGGTGATGAAAATTCTCTAAGAGAATATATTTGGAAAAACATAATATGTTTGGAGGAAAAATCTCGAATGTATGGCATACTCAGTAACAAAGTTATTGAAACTGTTGAGAAGATTGTGTTTGAAAGAGCTAGAAAATTTATGTTGGGTATTCATAAGGACGATATAGATAGAGACATAATGCATGCATTGCTTTCAGAAGGTGTAATTGCTCAACAAGGAGATTATATTAGACTGAAATATGATATTTTCGAAGATATTTGCTTTGAACATTATTTTGATAAAGCTTTTGATTTGTGCAAAGGGAAGTATAAGACCTTCTATGATGAAATAGAAAATCTTGGGCGATGTGTGTATAGACGGTATCAGATTTGGATTTCAAATAAAATGTTTATACAGGTAAATAGAGATAAGTTTTTATATAGCCTTACTTTTTCTGATGAGATTCCGCAAAGTTGGAAAAGGCAAACAGAAATTGGAATTGTTAAGTCAAGGTTTTGTGATAATTATTTCGAAGAACAAGGGTCGGAGATTCTGGAACAAGGCATGTTGTTCGACTTTATGAAGAATATTAATTTGTTCGCATTTGAAGGTGAGTTATTACATATTAGACAAGAATCACCACAAATGAAATTGTCCCCAATTGGTAATGGAAGACCATGTATTATTCGACTTTTGAAAAACGAAGAAATATATAAGAAAAATATAATCGGAAGAGATGATATAGTTAAGTTATGCTTGGATTATGCGAAACAAGAAGATAAAGTGGCAGTTATTGCTTCAGATGCATGCGCTATGATGGAATATTATGTGGAATATTCGTTGCAGGAATCTGAGCAAGAAAACTATTATAAAATCATAGATGAAATATCGTCTTGCTTGGAAGCACTTTATCGAATGGCAGATAACTCAGAAGAGTGGTTAAAAAAGTTTTTTAATACATTGATTAATAATTATATTAATGGAAATAGAAAAAGTATGCGTAAGTCAGAAGATATTATGGAATGGACATTGAAGAATGCTTATCCTGCTTTGGTAACTGGATTAGCAAGCGAATTGTGTTCGATAGCTGATATACTATGGTTACGTGGAAAAGTAGATGCAGAGGAATTTGATTTCTATAGAGCCGATAGACGGTCTAAGGGTTTTGAATATGGATTAAGTGAGAAAGCTGAACATTATAATTATTTATATAGAACAGTGTACGAGAATGCATTTTTATGGAATCTGTTTCGATTGAATTTTAAAGTGGGATTTCATTGGGCAATTCAATTTATAAGTAAGTAGGTAATCATCTGTACCTTGATTTTTCAAAAAGAGCCACCTGTTGATCA
>NZ_JAAIMM010000017.1 GCF_013300725.1 Allocoprococcus comes | reverse complement strand
TAGTATACAGGTAAATCCACGTTGCTACAAATGTGAGGTCACTTCATATTATCTATTACTTTTTTCTACAAGTATATTGAAGAGTAATTTCTGATTACTTTTCTTTAGTATAACATATTCTAATATCAATTTTCTACAACTTCTCAGTCCATAAAAATTACACAAATTCCTCTCACTTAATCACCCACATCAGCTTGTCTGTAAATATGTTTTTTTCGCGAATTCTTCAGATTGACTTTCCCCTCCCCATAAGTTATCCTTATCATAGTACGCCATACTGACATCTTTGCAGCACTGGTGGATTTTATTATTTTTACAGGTAAGGATTTGAGAAAATGAGTAAAACAAAAACAATCGACCTGACTTCCGGGCCGATTCTAAAGACGCTGGCAGAGCTGGCACTTCCGATCATGGCTTCCTCGCTGCTGGGGACAGCCTACAATATTACGGACATGGCGTGGATCGGCATGCTGGGTTCCAAAGCCGTTGCCGGGGTGGGCGTTGGGGGAATGTACGTCTGGCTCTCACAAGGGCTCGTGGCACTTCCGCGAATGGGCGGACAAGTCAATGTCGCACAGGCCTGCGGACGCGGTGACTATGAACAGGCAAGGGGATATGCCGCTTCCGCTCTGCGGCTTACATTTTTACTGGGAATTTTATTTGCCGCAGTATGTATCGTGTTTATTCATCCGCTGCTCGGCTTTTTTAACCTCGGAGACGCAGAGACTTATACCGCTGCGAAATTATATACACTGATCACCTGCGGACTGATTCTGTTTTCATTTTTAAATCTGACTCTGACCGGACTTTCTACTGCACAGGGAGATTCCAAGACACCGCTTATGGCAAATCTTCTTGGACTGGTTGGTAATATGATCCTGGATCCGATTCTGATCCTCGGATTTGGACCATTTCCAAGGCTTGAGGTTGTTGGCGCTGCAGTTGCTACCGTGACCTCGCAGATACTGGTTCTGATCGTCATGCTGATTCGGATTATGCGCTCTGATCTGAAACCAAATATTCTGCAAAATATGCATGTGCTGTCGCGTTTCCCTGCAAAATACTACATCAGTATTTTTAAAATTGGATTTCCGACAGCAGTACAGAGCAGTATTTACTGTATGATTTCCATGGTTCTCACACGAATGGTTTCTGTATTCGGGGCAGGTGCCATTGCCACACAACGAGTCGGCGGACAGATTGAATCTGTTTCATGGAACACTGCAGACGGCTTTGCTGCTGCGTTAAATGCTTTCGTTGGTCAGAACTACGGTGCAAAGAAACCAGACCGTATCCGGAAAGGATATAATATTTCATTTAAAATTCTCGCTGTATGGGGACTCATTGTAACCGGTGCTTTCGTATTCCTGCCAGGACCGATTGCTTCCCTTTTCTTCCACGAAAAAGATGTTCTGGCGATTGCGATCAACTATCTGATCATCATCGGATTCAGCGAAACCTTTATGACCATTGAGCTTATGACCATCGGCGCACTTTCCGGTCTTGGTATGACAAAGCTTTGCAGTATCATCAGCATTGTCCTCACCAGTGCCAGAATCCCACTCGCCATGATCCTCACCCAAACCAGCCTTGGTCTGAATGGTGTATGGTGGGCACTTACAATTACCTCTATCACCAAAGGAATTGTTTTCTACTTCACCTTCCACCACACCAGCAGACACCTACCTGACACTAATGACAATTAATTTAACTACCCACCCTTTTTATTTTTTCCTGGTTTGTTTATTTCTTCTTCATATTTTTTCGATTTTTTTTAGAGTTTGAACATATTTCTGTCACAAATTATCTGTACACTAATAATCAGATAGTTGATAAAGCAACTATCTCCCCCTCATAAAGTAGAAGCAGTCAGAATTCTGATTGCTGCACTTTACTCTCATTCCTTTTAGATAACAATAAAAACACCAGGAACCTCTCCATTATGGAGAGGTTCTTGCGTTGTGAATATTTCTTTAAATATTCTATAAGCCTATTATTTTTTTGTTTTTAATCAGATTTTATAATTTCTTAACACTTTTGACATATTTTTATCGTATAGTAATGAATGGATAGTTGGGAAACAACTATCTCCCCCCTCATAAAGTGAGCGCAATCGGGCATGCCCGATTGCCGCACTTTGATTTTTACAGAATATTATTCTGGGACGAAGGTTATCCTCCGTCCCATATTTTATTTGTAAATGCAATACCATGTGCCCGGATATCTACCTGCACAGAACGTCAGTCACGGCCATTCATCATCAAATGAACCCAAATCTTTTACGACCTTGCACGAATGTCCCTCTGGTACATCATACTTTTTATCCTCAATTACCGGAAAGGATTTATTATGAAACGCCATACTTTACATAAACTTATTTTTTCAATTCTTTTATTTGCCATAAGTTTCCTTGTTCTTTTCACCAGCCACAAAAGCTCTGCATTCGCGGATTGGTATTCTTCCACCATTTACCCACTTTTCGTTTCGTCCATCGGACGCTTTTTCGGAATTTTCCCATTTTCTGTTTCTGAAATTGGATTGTATATTTTTGTCATTCTTCTGTTTCTTTCCTTGATCCGGATGCTGGTCATCTCCATTTACAAAATGTATGCACAAAAAAAGAACCCTGCCTGGCTCGGCTACGGTTCCTCACTCTTGCTTCTCTGTGGATGTCTGTTTACCATTTATACTTTTTTCTGCGGAATCAACTACGGGCATACTTCATTTGCAGAAAAATATCACCTGGAATCCGGTCAGTATACTCTGGCTGAACTGACCTCTTTATGCAACGAACTGACTGATCAGTTAAATACACTTTCTGACTCTGTAGACCGGGATTCTGACGGTCTGGCTGATATGGGTAAGGATCTGCAGGGTCGTGCACGAACTGCCATGTCCTCCCTCGGTGTTACCTACCCTGAACTTTCCGGATACTATCCACAGCCAAAAGGGCTTTTATTTCCGGCTTTTCTCTCTGTACAGAATCTTTCCGGGATCTATTCACCATTTACCATTGAGGCAAACTATAACTCCGCAATGGTTTCCTACAATCTTCCATTTACCATCTGTCACGAGCTTTCACATCTGCGTGGATTTATGCAGGAGGAAGAAGCAAATTTTATCGGTTTTCTCGCCTGTGTAAGTACCGACGATACCGCCTTCAACTACAGCGGCTATCTTCTTGGCTGGATCTACGCAACCAATGAACTTTACGAAACCGACTACGACACCTTTGAGGAAGTCTACAGCAGGCTTTCTGACAATGTAAAGGCAGATCTTTCGGCTAACAGCAGCTTCTGGAACCGATATGACAGCAAGGTCGCCGAAGTATCCGGTCAGATCAATGACCACTATCTGAAAGCAAATGGCCAAAGTGACGGGGTAAAAAGTTATGACCGGATGGTTGATCTGATGATCACCTGGTTCCGGTCAAAATAATTCTTTCTTATAAAATTTACTCTTTCTCTCCAGCCTGAAACAGGATCTCTTTCAATACGTTTGCCGCCATGCTGTGAGGGCTGCTCTTATCTTCCACAAAACAGATTTCTCTTACCGGTGGTTCTTCCAATAGGGGAACCTGAATGACAATGCCCTGCTCGATCACTTCCTGTGCAAGCGGTTCCGGAATAAACCCGATTCCCAGATTCTGTCTTACCATCGGCAGAATCTGATCGATGGTTGCTGCTTCGGTATCTGCCGTCATTGCAATTCCATGCTCCAGAAAAAATCTGGTATAAAAATCATAAGTTGATGTGTTTTTCCCAAGGCAGATAAATGGATACTCCACCAGCTTTCTCAAGCTTACCGGTTCTTTAAATATATCTTTGTACGCCACATTTGCAACCAGGATTTCTTTAAATGAAAGAAGCGGAGTTGCCTTTAAAGGCTTTTTCACCTCTGCCGGTGTAGATGCTACCGCAAAATCTGAAAGTCCGTTCCGAACCGTCTGTATCGCCTGTGGTGCTGTATAACTCGAAATGCGAAGTCTGATTTTAGGATACTTTCTTCTGAACTCTCCCAGCACCGGAAGTAGAAGCAAATGCAATGCAATCTCACTTACACCGATCGTTACGGTTCCCTGTTCCAGTTTCTTTTCATTTTCAAGCTCTAGTTCTGCTGCATGCAGATGCTCGTATGCAATTGCAACATGTGAATAAAGCCGTTCTCCCTCCGGTGTAAGCTCTGCCCCCCGGTTAGATCGGATAAATAGTCTGCATCCAAGCTGACTTTCCAGATTGTGGATTGCCCTTGTTACGTTCGGCTGATTACTCATCAGGATTGTCGCCGCCTGTGAAAAACTTTTATACTTTGCCGCATAATAGAAAATGCGGTAATAATCATAGGTAACTTCCATCTTCCTGCTCCTTGTTCCGTATATCTCCGGCATATCCAGTGCCGCCTTTAACTGAACGGAATCGTAACCGGTGTACAGTCAAATTTTTCAAAATAACTGTCGGCCAGATGCTCCTCTTCGCCTTCGATCAGAAGGTGCATCTTCTCTCCCATTCTTATCGTCATCAGTCCCATGATCGATTTGGCATCAATCTCGAAACGTCCTGTCACATCCTTTACCGTAATATCTGCATTCATCTTCTGGCAGACATTACAAAAAGTCATCAATTGTCCTGTAGTCATAAAACGTATATTCTTCTGTACCATAATAGGTTAACCCTCCGCAAGTCTTTTTTCCTGATGTCTAGTTTACACAATATCGTACAATTAGAGAAATATCTCTTTGAAATATCTGATATGTCATTTGGATATATCAATTGTTTTTTTATTTTACATACTACATAGCAGTTTGTCAACACTACCGGTCATTTAAATTTTTATATTCTCGATACTCTGCCAGCGGCATATATGCCGGACGAATAATCTTATCCACATTGATCAGCTCTTCCAGACGATGTGCACTCCATCCAACGATTCGCGCTGCGGCAAAGATCGGCGTATAAAGCTGCTCCGGAATTCCAAGCATATGGTAAACCAGTCCGCTGTAAAAATCGACATTTGCATTTACACCTTTATACATCTTCCTTTTTCCGGCAATGATTTCCGGTGCCATATGTTCCACTTTCTCATAAAGTGCGTATTCTTTATCGTATCCTTTCTCATGTGCAAGCTGAGCCACAAATTTCTTGAAAATCTCAGCACGTGGATCAGATACTGAATAAATCGCATGGCCCATTCCATAGATCAGACCTTTTTTATCAAACCTCTCCTTTGCAAGCAGACCTTCCAGATATGCTCTTACCTCATCGTCATCTTCCCAGTCTTTGACCTCTTCTTTCATATCAGCAAACATCTGCGTCACTTTGATATTCGCACCGCCGTGCTTTGGTCCTTTTAACGATGCCATTGCCGCAGAAATTGTAGAATAAGTGTCTGTTCCTGACGAGGTAACAACGTGGGTGGTAAATGTAGAGTTATTTCCACCACCGTGATCCATATGCAGCACAAGTGCCATATCCAGGATCCTTGCTTCCAGATCCGTATACTGTCGGTCTTCACGAAGCATCATCAGAATATTTTCCGCAGTGGACTTCTGCGGATCCGGTGCATAGATGTACATATCCTGACCCTGACGATAATTGTATGCATGATATCCGTAGACCATCAGCATCGGAAATTCACTGATCAGGTTCAGGCACTGTCTGAGAACATTCGGGATCGAGGTATCATCAGCTTTTTCATCATAAGAATACAGATTCAGAATCGCCCTTGAAATATTATTCATCATATCATGGCTCGGTGCCTTCATAATAACATCGCGCACAAAATTCGGCGGAAGTGTCCTTCTCTCTGTCAGTGTCTCATGAAACCCATCCAGCTGTGCAGCCGTCGGAAGTTCACCAAAAAGAAGTAGATATGCAATTTCTTCATATCCAAAATGATCCGCATCCAGAAATCCACGAACCAGATCCTTGATGTTATAGCCTCGATAATACAAATTACCGGCACACGGAACTTCTTCGCCGTTCACAATCTTTTTGGCACATACATCGGAAATGTTGGTAAGTCCGGCAAGAACTCCTTTTCCGTTCAAATCACGGAGACCTCTTTTTACATCATGCTTTACAAAAAGTTCTTTGTCGATCCCGGTATTCGCTTCACATAATCCGGCAAGCTCCTTGATTTTCGGCGAAATATCAAACAGAATACTATCCAGATCTTTCGCACTGTTCACTGAATTTGTCATACACCTACTCCTTTCTGTTAAAGGCTCTGCATAATACTGCAGAAAGTATGAATGAGGGACGGAAACACGCACTTTTAGCATCGTCCCCCGTCCCTTCTTCTTATTTATAAACTACTTACTACTTGTTGGAAAATATGGTCTCAGTGAATCTGCCACACTGCTGATCGGCATTGTCTGAAGCCATACATGTCCCGGTCCTGTAATAACCGTATTAAATAATCCTTCTCCGCCAAAGACAATATTCTTAAGTCCCGGCACGGTCTGGATATCCATCTGGCATGTTACACTCATCGCTGCCAGATAACCGGAATCAATCACGATCTGCTGACCCGGTTGTAATTCGTATTCTACCACATGTCCATCGAATTCTGCAAATACAATTCCATTTCCGGATACCTTCTGCAGAACAAATCCTTCTCCTCCAAACAATCCTGAAGCCACTTTCTTGTGAAAATGAACAGATAGATTTACTCCCGGCTCACCTGCCAGAAATGCTTTTTTCTGAAAAATATATTCCTGCCCCGGTCCGATTTCAAATGCCTTGATCGAACCTGGAAAGCTGGATGCAAATGCGATCAGTCCATTCCCTCCCTGTGCGGTATAAATGTTCTGGAACATCGCTTCTCCAGAAAACATTCTTCCAAATGCTTTTCCAAATCCTCCATTTGTCGAAGTCTCCATCTTCATATTCGGAGACATCCATGCCATGGATCCCCGCTCTGTGATCATCCGCTCGCCAGCTTCCAGATGGCAGATCACTACCGGAAGGGTATCACCCTTGATTTCATACCTCATGCTCCATTTCCTCCTTTATAATATTAGTCAGTCTGGCAAATTCTTCCAGATCCAGTGCTTCTCCCCGGACACTGCTTCCTTTCCCGAGTTTCTCTATCGCAGCAGTGATGACTTCCTTTGAAAGATTCAGCTCTCCTGAATTCTTAAGGCCATTTGCCAATGTCTTCCTTCTCTGATTAAAGGATGCCCGTATAAGGCGGAACATCAGCTTTTCATCCATAACCTCTACCGGAGGCTTCTGATGTCTTGTCAGGCGGATTACTGCTGAGCCGACTGCCGGACGCGGCATAAAACAGTTCGGTGGTACATTTGCAACAATATACGGCTTTGCATAATACTGTACAGCAAGTGAAAGTGCACCATAATCCTTTGTTCCCGGTCCTACCTGCATACGGTCAGCCACTTCTTTCTGGACCATAACCGTAATACTCTCTAGCGGCACATGACTTTCAAATAAGCCCATGATGATCGGTGTCGTTATATAATATGGAAGATTCGCAACCACCTTGATCGGCCGTCCTCCGTTTTTCTCCTTTGCAAGTGCTGCAATATCCACCTTCAGGATATCTTCATTGATGATCGATACGTTGTCGTATTCTTTCAGTGTGTCTTCCAGAATCGGAATCAGCGCACGGTCGATCTCAACTGCGGTTACTTCTCTTGCCGCACAGGCAAGGTACTGTGTCATCGTCCCGATTCCAGGACCGATCTCCAACACGTAATCATCCTTTGTGATCTCAGCTGCACGAATGATCTTATCCAGCACATGCTCATCGATCAGAAAGTTCTGTCCGAATTTTTTCTGAAAATTAAAATTATATTTTTGCAGAACCTCAATGGTATTCTGCGGATTTCCAAGTGTAGGTGTTTTCATCTGTTATTCTCCTGATTATTCATTGCCTGCGTCTTAAATGCCGTACAGATCTCTCGCATTTTTCTCTGTCACAGCGATCACTTCTTCCAGACTCATCTCTTTTAACTCTGCAATTTTCTCAGCCACATACCGGATATAAGAAGACTGATTCCGTTTGCCACGGTACGGCTCCGGTGCCATATACGGGCAGTCTGTCTCCAGCACGATCTTCTCGATCGGGATTGCAGCTGCGACATCTTTTAATTTCTTTGCATTCTTAAATGTGACGACTCCGCCGATTCCAATATAGAACCCCATCTTCACATATTCTTCAGCCATTTCACGCGAATAGGAATAGCAGTGAATAACTCCGCCAAGCCCCTGTGCATAATTTTTCATGATATACATGGTATCTGCGGCAGCTTCCCTGCTGTGGATGATTACTGGTTTTTTTACTTCTTCCGCGAGCTTCAGTTGCCGGATAAACCACTTCTGCTGTACCTCATGCGGTTCATTATCCCAATAATAATCCAGACCGATCTCTCCGACTGCAACCACTTTTTTGTTACGGCAGAGTTCTTTCATATGCTGGATCTTATCTTCGTTAAGTTCTCCAACCTCATCCGGATGCACACCGATTGCAGCATAAACATATGGATACTTTCCGGCAAGTGCCAGAACCTTCTCACAGGATTCATAAGTCGCACTTACATCCACGATTGTTCCGACTCCAAGATCCGACATAGATTTTAAAAGCTCATCCCGGTCCTCGTCAAACTGTTCATCATCATAATGTGCATGTGTATCAAATATCATTTTCCTCGTCTCGCTTTCTTTTTACTGACTGCTCTCAGATGTTCTAAGTATACCACACATTCTTAGCCGCTGAATAGTCACTTTTTTTACTTGCTTATCCGGTTTCTTCTATGTATACTATAGATAGTGCAAATAGATCACATCTGCAAATGTATGGGGAATATATTTCTGAAGATTCTGATCAGATATTATAGGAGGATTTTAAAATGAAAGTATTTGACACTGTAAACAATGTCGAGCTGGAAGCCGACACAAAAAAACTTGTAGACATTATGGTAGACGGACGTCAGGTTGATGTATACCTGAAAGAAAAGAAGACTGACGAAGACGGATACATGAGCTGGGATGTTGAGCACTGGTCAGCAATCGACAAAAAGCGTTTCATCCGCTGCTACTCTCTGGAAGGTCGTGTCCTCAGCGAGTCTACTGGTCACAACATCTATGACCTTTACAATGAATTCAAACCGGAAGATGCTTTAAAGGTAGAGCTCAGCTAATCTCTGCTGTATTCTACATAAGACGGTAATGAAATTCCAGACGGGCAGAACCTTCTGTCCGTCTTTTATTGTACGAAAATGTACTCTGATTCTGCACAATGTCTTTTCTGAGATACTTTTTCATTTTCTCTTGTCAAATCCGGCATGCCGCGCTATAATTTTATTTGTACAAGTTCATATGTACCAGGGAGCTGGAGATTACCGGCTGAGAGGGGATTTATTTGTCCCGACCTGTAACCTGATTTGGATAATGCCAACGGAGGGAATGTATACCATGTATTTGATAGAGATGCCTCCGCATCTCTTATTTTTTTACATGACATATCAGGAACACGAAGATGATGTGTTCAGTGATTACGGACAGCAGGAACTCCACTCAGGTGTGGGGTTTCTTTTTTATTTAAAAGGAAGGAGAACTCTACTATGAAACAAAATAATACAACAAAGAAACTCGCACTTGCCGGTGTTCTCACCGCGCTTGCAATCGTCGGAAGCTTTATCAGCGTACCGGTTGCCGGAAGCAAATGCGCTCCGGTACAGCATATGGTCAACATTCTTGCCGCCGTAACACTTGGTCCTGCATGGGGCGTTGGCATTGCATTCTGTGCAAGTTTACTCCGCAATCTGCTCGGTCTCGGAAGCTTTATGGCTTTTCCGGGAAGTATGGTCGGTGCTTTATGCTGTGGTCTTGTCTACAAAAAATGCCACATCTTAAGTCTTACCTGCCTTGCCGAAGCGATCGGAACCGGATTCCTTGGCGCACTTGCCGCTTATCCGGTTGCTTTGTATCTGATGGGAATTGCGCCGGCAGGACTTTTCGTTTATGTCGTTCCATTCCTTATTTCCACTGTCGCAGGAAGCATCCTTGCTTTCATCCTGATCACAGTTCTGGAAAAAGGCGGCGTTATGTCTCAGATCCGCGAAGCATAATCATCGTTCATTCTTACAGCACTCTGCTGTAAATGAAACCGCGTTACACCGGGGACACCACCTTGTATCGCGTAATAAAAGGCAGAGATTTTCAAATAAAATCCTGTTCATTGCCGGAAATTTTCCGACAAAGGCGTTAGCAATTCTATCATTCCGAACTGGAAGTGTAACCATCAGGCTGTGTCTGGTTTTTTTCGTGTACGCTGTCCGTGTTTTGCTGACGCCAGATTTTTGTGATACTCACAAACCAATAAGAAACGGAGGCAAAACAACATGAGAAATTACACAACCCAGATGGACGCTGCCAGAAAAGGAATTCTGACTCCGGAAATCGAAACCGTAGCAAAAAAGGAACATATGCCTGTTGAAAAACTGATGCAGCTTGTCGCAGAAGGCAAGGTTGCCATCTGCGCCAACAAGAACCATACCTGCCTTGACCCGGAAGGTGTCGGAAGTATGCTCCGTACCAAGATCAATGTCAACTTAGGCGTTTCCCGCGACTGCAAAGATTATAATATTGAAATGCAGAAAGTTATGAGTGCCGTTAATCTCGGTGCAGAAGCAATTATGGATCTTTCCAGCCACGGTAATACCCAGCCATTCCGTCAGAAGCTGACACACGAGTGCCCGGCTATGATTGGAACTGTACCGGTCTACGACAGTGTCATCCATTATCAGAGAGACCTGGCAACTCTTACTGCACAGGATTTTATTGATGTTGTCCGTCTTCACGCAGAGGATGGCGTTGACTTTGTCACTCTTCACTGCGGAATCACAAGAAAAACCATCGAACAGATCAAAAAACATAAACGTAAAATGAACATCGTAAGCCGTGGCGGAAGTCTTGTCTTTGCATGGATGTGCATGACCGGAGAAGAGAACCCATTCTATGAGCATTACGATGAAATCCTCGACATCTGCGAAGAATATGATGTTACCATTTCCCTTGGTGATGCCTGTCGTCCGGGATGTCTTGCTGACGCTACTGATGTGTGCCAGATTGAAGAACTCGTCCGCCTCGGAGAACTGACTAAGCGTGCATGGGATCACAATGTACAGGTTATGGTAGAAGGTCCTGGACATGTGCCGCTGGATCAGGTTGCTGCGAACATGAAAGTACAGCAGAGCATCTGCATGGGTGCACCTTTCTATGTACTTGGACCTCTGGTAACAGATATCGCTCCGGGTTATGACCACATCACTGCAGCCATTGGTGGCGCTGTTGCTGCAATGAGTGGTGCCGCGTTCCTGTGCTACGTCACACCGGCTGAACACCTTGCACTTCCAAACGTAGATGACACCAAGCAGGGAATCATTGCTTCCAAGATCGCTGCTCACGCAGCTGACATTGCAAAAGGAATCCCGCATGCGCGTGATATTGATGACAAGATGGCGGATGCCCGCCGCGTCCTCGACTGGGAAGCACAGTATGCATGCGCTCTGGATCCGGAAACAGCAAGAGCCATCCGTGACAGCCGCAAACCGGAAGATGACCACAGCGATACCTGCAGTATGTGCGGAAAATTCTGCGCGGTCAGAAGTATGAATAAAGCTCTTGCCGGGGAATATATTGATATTCTGTAAACTTAGAATTTTCCCGTGTAGAGTAGAAAATTCTATCACACTTTTGGTGTAAATGAGAAGAGAACTGTATTTTTCAGTTCTTTTCTTTTTGCCTAATTTTTGCTCTGTTTGTTCTATAAAATATAGCACTTTGACAATGGTAAATTTTTCTGTTTGATGTATAATAATTACACAGGAAAAAAGGATATAGCGGGAGGGATTTTTATGAAAAATAAAGTAATGTGGAAAGATGTGGCACTGATCATTTTAACAATTCTTTTAATTTTTTCTATGTGCAGAATACATACGCTGCATCAGTCAAATAAGAAACTCTATTCGCAGACTCTGGAGCTGAACAATCAGCTTGCTACACTCAAGGAAAAGAATGCCGGACTGGAATCAAAACTGAGCAGTGAAGAAAGTATTACAGATTCCGTAAAGACTTCTGATAAAACGACTCACGACACTGCCGATAACACACAGTAATCCCAAAAGAGGAAACAACTACATTATCTGTGGTCGTTTCCTCTTTTTCTGTTACATCACAGCAATCTCTGTGATATATTGATCTCTTATTTTTTTAATCAGGCAGATATTCCCAATCTGCCTCACGACTTGTCTGCTCCGTTTTAATTAACAGATCTCTGCTCCTGCCGGCATCTTCTTCTCCGGTGTCATCAGCGCAAGATTTCCATCTGCATCTTCTGCGCAGAGCAACATACCTTCTGAAAGCACTCCGGCGAGTTTTGCAGGTTTCAGGTTCACAAGAACCATAACCTTCTTGCCTACCATCTCTTCCGGTGTGTAGTGTGCTTTGATTCCGGATACGATCTGTTTTACCTGACTTCCGATCTTAACCTGTGAACAGAGCAGTTTTTTAGATTTCTTCACTGCCTCGCAGGAAATGATCTCACCTACCTGGAACTGCATTTTTTCAAAGTCCTCGAAAGTGATCTCCGGTTTTGCTTCGATGTCGATTCCTTCTTCTTCCTCTTCTTTCTCTTCTTTAACTGGTGGATGAAGTTCTGCTACTTTTTTCATAACTTCTTCCAGATCGAGTCTCTGGAACAGGATTTCCGGTTTGTCAGTTACATTTCCGCCACCAAGCTGTGCAAGAATCTTTTCTGATGTTTCCGGCATGAAGGATTCCAGAAGTTTTGCACCTTCGGAAATACTCTGGATCAGATTCCAGAGTACTGTCTCCAGACGATCCTTCTTACTTTCATCCTTTGCAAGTGCCCAAGGCATTGTCTCATCAATATATTTGTTGCAGCGTTTAAACAGATTGAAGATCTCCGTGATCGCATCTGCTACACGCAATTCTTTCATTTTTGCTTCTACGAGCTTCGGTGTATTTTCTGTTACAGCTTTCAGATCTGCATCTACTTCTTCTGTCACACCTTTATTTGTCACAGTTCCACCAAAGTATTTATTTGTCATAGAAATAGTACGGTTTACAAGGTTTCCAAGTGTGTTGGCAAGATCTGAATTCAGTCTTTCTACCATCAGTTCCCATGAAATCACACCGTCATTTTCAAATGGCATCTCATGCAGAACGAAGTAACGTACTGCATCGACTCCGAAGAAATCTACCAGCTCATCTGCGTAAAGAACATTTCCTTTAGATTTACTCATTTTTCCATCGCCCTGAAGCAGCCACGGATGTCCGAATACCTGTTTTGGAAGCGGAAGTCCAAGTGCCATCAGGAAGATCGGCCAGTAAATTGTATGGAAACGGATGATATCTTTTCCGATCAGATGAAGGTCTGCCGGCCAGTTCTTATTGAACATTTCATCGCTTTCACCATCACAGTGATATCCGATACCGGTGATATAGTTGGTAAGAGCATCAAGCCATACATAAACAACATGCTTCGGATCAAAGTCTACCGGGATTCCCCATTTGAAAGAAGTTCTGGATACACACAGATCCTGAAGGCCCGGAAGAAGGAAGTTGTTCATCATCTCATTCTTACGTGCTACCGGCTGGATAAATTCCGGATGTGTATTGATATATTCAATCAGTCTGTCTGCATATTTGCTCATCTTGAAGAAGTATGCTTCTTCTTTTGCAGGCTGTACCGGGCGTCCGCAGTCCGGACATTTTCCATCTACAAGCTGGGATTCTGTGAAGAAGGATTCGCATGGAGTACAGTACATTCCTTCGTAGTGTCCTTTGTAAATATCTCCCTGGTCATACAGTTTCTTGAATATCTTCTGTACTTCTTTCTCATGATAATCATCCGTTGTACGGATAAATTTGTCATAAGAAGTGTTCATCAGATCCCAGATTCTCTTAATCTCCCCGGATACGTTATCTACAAATTCCTTTGGTGTAACGCCTGCTTCTTCTGCTTTTAATTCGATCTTCTGTCCATGCTCATCAGTTCCTGTCTGGAAAAATACATCGTATCCCTGACTTCTCTTGTAACGTGCAATTGCATCTGCCAGCACGATCTCGTATGTGTTACCGATATGTGGCTTGCCTGATGTATAAGCAATTGCAGTTGTAATATAATATTTTGGTTTGTCTGCCATGGTTCTTTATCTCCTTTTTCTTTTAATTATTAAGTAAAAGAATGTGCCTTGGCACATTCTGGTGCCTGCGCGGTCGCTTGCGACATCTTCCTTGTGCGCCGCAGTGCGCATCCTCGCGGAGCGTTTTTTATATATTAGAAAAGAGCATTTTCTAATATATAAAAAAACCGCCTTCTATAAAATATAGAAGACGGGATTATTACCGTGTTACCACTTCTCTTCATCCTTCCCTCACAGGAAGAATCTCACCGGGTACAGTCTGCTGCTTTTGGCAGTCCATATCTGCACTCGCCGCTGTAACGGGCGGAACCCATCGCACGCTTGCACAGGAAACTGATTCGTTGCTTCCTTATGTTCACCTACGCTGCTCAGAAGCCATCTTCAGTCCTTCTCCAGTCATCCCTCTCAGCCTCTGCGGGACTTCTCTGTAAACATTCAAAAGACCTACTCTCTTCATCATCGCTTTTCTCATATCAAAAAAATCGTATCACAGATATCAGAAACTTGTCAAGGCGTATTTGACACCAGATAGCCTTTTTCCTTCAATACCTGCTCGATCAGATCCAGTGTCTCTTCCGAATCCGCTTCAACTGTGTGATAGTGATAGTTGGAGGTGATATTCTTAAGCGGACTGGACTTTCCACTGTGGATCCCTTCCATGAATTCTTTTACATTTCTCCGCGATGCCACATCAAGAGGTGCTTCCATATGTCCATAAATCCGGTGATTGATCATTACATTTACCACCTTGCCACCCAGATCTACGATCGAACAAAGCTCATCCTCCATCTGTTCATCCGTATGACTGACTTTGAACACTCTCGTTACCGAATGCGGCGCATTCAGAATATATCCCCGGTTGGTCGAAATGATATCATATCCGGCTGCACGGATCAGCGCAATGTCCTGTACAATGACCTGACGGCTTACATCATATACCTTCGCCAGTTCTTTCCCCGGTACCGGAACCTCACTGCTCTTTATTTTGCTGACAATCTCTTCTCTTCGTCTGGAACCTGTCATCCCGATATAACTCTCCTTTTTCTGCGATTCTGCTTTGTGCCTGACGTATTACAGACTTTTCTCTTCTATCTGCCAAGGCCTGTCTTCATCCTTACCGGATCCAGACCGGCTTAAATAGCATGCAGATTCTTCAGCGAAATGTCAAGGACAGGAGCAGAATGGGTAAGTGCCCCACTTGATATATAGTCTACTCCAAGAGACGTCAGACGGTCAATATTTTCTTTTGTCACATTTCCGGAACACTCTGTCTCTGCACGTCCGTCAATAATCCGGATTGCCTCCTTCATATCCTCCGGTGTCATATTATCCAGCATAATGATATCTGCTCCGGCATCGGCAGCCTCTCGAACCATATCCAGATTCTCTACCTCCACTTCGATCTTGCGAACAAACGGTGCGTATTCCTTTGCCATCTCCACCGCCTTTGTCACACTTCCTGCCGCTCCGATATGATTGTCTTTTAAAAGAACTCCGTCGGAAAGATTATATCTGTGGTTATATCCGCCACCGACACGGACCGCATATTTTTCAAAGATACGCATATTCGGCGTTGTCTTTCTGGTGTCCAGAAGCTTCGTCTTCGTTCCTTCCAGAAGTTTTGCAACCGAATGGGTATAGGTTGCGATACCACTCATTCTCTGCAGATAATTCAGTGCGACTCTTTCGCCGGAAAGCAGCGCACGGATATCTCCAGTAACAACACCCATCAGCTCACCTTTCTTCACTTCATCGCCGTCTTTGCAATAAAAATCAATCTTCACATTTTCATCCAGGATCTCAAATACTCTGCGAAATACATCCAGTCCGGCAACGACTCCGTCCTGTTTGCAGATCAGCTGCACCTCACCGGTCACGGCTTCTTTCATCACCGCATTGGTGGTTACATCCTCACTGGAAATATCTTCCTGCAATGCTTCTTTGATCAGATGGTCTACATTTAATGTCATTGTAATCTTATTCATTTCTTTTCCTCACTCTATAACAACGTATTCTCTCACTAACTGTTTTCAACTATGGCAAATTACACATTTTCGCGAGTGCGCAATTTTGCTGAAATCTTCTTCAGATTTTCCAGTTCAGTAAAAACTGCTAGACTGCCTCTTTACAGAACACTGCCGGCTTCACTGCATTTTCCACTCCTGATATCTTATGTGCCGCACGTTTTGCAAACACCAGACTTTCCAGCAGGGAATTACTTGCCAGACGGTTCGCTCCATGAACACCATTACAACTGGTCTCTCCAACTGCATACAGATGTTCCATCGAAGTTCTGCTGTCACTGTCTACCCAGATGCCGCCCATGAAATAGTGCTGCGCCGGAACAACCGGGATCCAGTCCTTTGTCACATCATATCCTTCTTCCCGGCATCTCTCACAGATATTCGGGAAATGTTCCAGAATCGTATTCTTATCTATATTTTCCATGGAAAGCCACACATGATCCGTTCCATCTTTTTCCATCTGCTCACGGATTGCTTTTGTCACCACATCCCGCGGAAGAAGCTCATTGACAAACCGCTCTCCGTCTTTGTTATAAAGAACTGCACCTTCTCCACGGACAGATTCTGAAATCAGAAATCTGCGTCCTGGTTTTGAAGAATACAAAGTGGTCGGATGGATCTGCACATAGTCCAGATGTTCCAGACGGATGCCATGCTTTTTGGAAATATCAAGCGCATCCCCGGTCAGATGTGGGAAGTTCGTAGAATGCTGATATCTTCCGCCGATTCCACCACTTGCAAAGATGGTATCCTGCACATAGATCTTCATTTCTTCTCCGTCCTGCGTCTTCGCTAAAATTCCTGCACACTTTCCATTTTTAACAATGATGTCTGTCATAGTTGTAAATTCGTGTATTTGTACATTTTTTCGTTTCTTTACTTGTGTAAGTAATTTACTTGTGATCTCTTTTCCTGTAATGTCTTCATGGAAAAGGATTCGCGGTCTGGAATGTGCACCTTCTCTTGTAAATGCAAGATTTCCGTCTTTTTTAGCAAAATCCACCCCATATCCAATCAGATCATGAATAATTTCCTGCGAGCTTCGGATCATAATATCCACGGATTCTTTCCTGTTCTCGTAATGACCTGCGCGCATTGTATCTTCAAAATACCCCTCATAATCTTCATCATCACGAAGTACACAGATTCCGCCCTGTGCAAGAAATGAATCACTGCTTTCCAGATCTGACTTGGTAATCATAACAATCTGTTTATCCTCCGGAAGATTCAGTGCAGAAAATGCACCACCAACTCCGGTTCCTACGATCACTACATCTGTCTTAATCTCCAACTTTATCCCTCCAACTCCGGTTCTCTTATCCGGTCACCTATTGTTTCTTATTTCTGATTTTCCGGTTCTTTTATTTTGCAGCAAGCTCCAGCATTTTCTCTAACGGTTTCTTGGAATTTTCCCGAAGCTTTGCATCTACGTGAACCTCATTTTCACCAGTCTGCAAAACATGCAGCACCTTCTCCAGAGTATTCTTTTTCATATTCGGACATACCGGAAGCTTGTCCGGATAATAGAATGTCTTCTCCGGGTTCTGTTCCTTCAGCTTGTAACCAACACCCTCTTCTGTACAGACAATGAATTCCTGACAGTCACTTGCCGTTACATACTGAATGATTCCTGATGTGCTTCCCACGTAATCTGCCATCGCAAGAAGCTCTGCACGGCATTCTCCGTGTGCGACGATCTGTGCCCCTGGATGTCTCCTTTTCACCTCGGCTACATCCTCAGGTTCCATCCGTTCATGAGTCGGACAGAATCCATTATTGTAAACAAAATTTTTTTCCGGTACATGATCGGCTACAAAATGTGCCAGATTCCGATCTGGAATAAAGAAAATATTCTTGTTCGGAAGTTCTTTTACGATCTTCACTGCATTTGCAGATGTCACACAGACATCTGAATATTCTTTCAGTGCTGCCGTTGAATTGATATAGCAGACAACAGCAAGATCATTATATTCTTTCCGCATCTTCCGGATCGTCTCCACATCTGCCATATGTGCCATCGGACAGTCTGCTGTCATATCCGGCATCAGAACCGTTTTCTCCGGATTCAGGATCTTCGCACTCTCCCCCATAAAGGAAACGCCACAAAATACGATTGTCTTTTCTTTGAGCTTCGTTGCTACCTTGCTCAGGTAAAAAGAATCCCCTATATAATCTGCTATCTCCTGCACCTCCGGCCGCACATAATAATGTGCCAGAATGACAGCATTCTTCTCTTTCTTAAGCTTCTGTATCTCTTCCACCGTTGTCATAACGTGATCCTCCCTTACTGACTCTTTTCTCATCTCTGATCTTTTTCAGCATAGTGCCCATTATAGCACTGCACTTTACATCTGACAAGACACTTGTTTTATTTCTGTAAAGTTTCGTTTAAAAAACATATTCTCGGAATCAAAATCATATACATAGAAACAACATCATTTCTTCTGGAGTTTTATGTTTCATCTAATTCTTAAACACCGGAAAAAAATATTTCTGATCCTTCCCTGTTGTCTGCTGGTCATTCTGATTTCTTTTCTGTCTGGCAATGCATTTTGGAGCTCCCTGCATGCAGAATCTTCCGACCGGCAATTCCGTACTTTCACACGCCGCCTCTTCCAGACGGAAGTATCCGCAAATACCATCAGTCTTCACTATACCTTGCGTTCTCCTTCCGACTATGGCATTGCGGACATCCCGGCTACATATGGCAGTCTTTCTTCTGATCCCGTTGCAGCGAAAGCTTCTGTCAGAAATGTTCTCTCTTCTCTGCAGGAATTTGATCCCGGCACTCTTTCTTCGGAAAATGCACTAACCTTTAAAATCCTGGATACCTATCTTGAAAATGCATCCACAGGGACGGATTATCTGCTCTACCAGGAGCCACTTGGTCCGGTATCCGGCATCCATACCCAACTGCCCGTTCTGCTCTCGGAATACAGCTTTTACGACACACAGGATGTAGAAACCTATCTGGCTCTCTTAAAAGAAACGCCTGCCTATTTTGATTCTGTCATCCGGTTTGAGCAGAAAAAAGCTGCTTCCGGTCTTTTTATGCCGGATTACCAGGTTGATTCTGTTCTGGAAACCTGCCAGTCTTTTATCGATATGGGTAAAGAGAATTATCTTGTCAGTACATTTGATGAACGGATCGCGTCACTGGATCTTTTACCTGAAAACAAAAAAGATTCTTTTCGTGCAGAAAATATGGAACTTGTAACAGAAGAGATTTATCCGGCTTATCAAAATCTGATCACCGCTATCAAATCGCTGAAAGGGAAAGGAACAAATGAACAGGGACTTAGCCATTTCCCTTATGGGAAAAAATACTATGAATATCTGGTGCGTCAGACTACCGGCTGCAATGAATCCGTTTCCCGTCTGCGACTGATGACCAGGGCACAGATACTGGAAGATCTAAATGCCATGCAGAAGGTTCTCTTCCCTGCCGACGCAGCACTTACCCAGGCATCCGTTTTGGAGCAGACACCTCCGGATTCCATGCTGGACGATCTCAGGTCTAAAATCACAGATACATTCCCGGAAATTCCTGATGTTGATTTCCAGGTCAAATATGTTCCGGAATCCATGCAGGATTATCTAAGTCCCGCTTTCTATATGATCCCTGCCATTGACAATCTGACGGAAAATGTCATCTACATTAACAACGGACAGACCGCCTCAGGGCTGAATCTCTACACAACCCTTGCTCACGAAGGCTATCCCGGACATCTGTACCAGACCGTCTATTTTTCTGCTTCTGAGCCGGATCCTATCCGGAGCATTCTTGATTTTGGTGGATACGTTGAGGGCTGGGCCACCTATGCGGAAATGATGTCCTACTACCTTGCACCTCTCTCTAAGACGGAAGCATCCCTTCTCCAGAAAAACAGTTCTGTCATTCTTGGACTTTATGCGCTTGCAGACATGGGAATTCATTATGACGGCTGGTCTGTAACTGATACAGTCCGCTTTTTCAGCGATTACGGAATCAATGATGCAAATGCAGTACAGAGTGTCTACGAACTGATCATTGGAAGTCCCGCCAATTATCTGAAATACTATATTGGATACCTGAAATTTTATGAATTGAAAAAGGAGATGGCAGATGCCCTGGGAAATCAATTCTCCCAGAAAGAATTTCACAGGGCTGTACTGGATGTGGGACCGGCGCCATTTGAGATCGTATATGATGAGGTGGAAAAAAATTTATTAGATTGATCCTATGAAACAAAAAACTATCCTGTGAGAATCCAAAATATTCCCACAGGATAACCCCTCAAACACATTTTTATATAATTTACACCCGAATCTACAAATCCAGCTTCAGATCATTTTCCTTGATCCAGCCACATTTTCTCATCGGAATCGCAATTGCCCAGGAAAGTACTGCCGGAAGGATGAAGCAGATCAGCACAAGACCTGCCCAGTCCATTCCGGTGATCGCAGCCTTTGTTCCCGCAGCAATATCATTTACCCAGCCTGTGTACACACCAATCTGTCCGACCAGTCCGCAGGTTCCCATTCCGGATGCCACTGCCGCACCGTTCATCTTCAGATGGAAGATACAGGTTGCGACCGGACCGGTAATTGCGGATGCCAGTGTCGACGGGAGCCAGATTCTCGGGTTTCTCACGATGTTTCCCATCTGGAGCATTGAAGTTCCGATCCCCTGCGCAAAAAGACCTCCCCATTTATTTTCCTTAAAACTCATAACCGCAAAACCAACCATCTGTGCACAGCAGCCGGCTACAGCAGCACCTCCTGCAAGCCCGGTAAGTGAAAGTGCCGCACAGATCGCTGCACTGCTGATCGGAAGTGTCAGCGCAATACCAACGATCACCGACACAAGAATTCCCATAAAGAAAGGCTGCAGTTCAGTCGCCCACATGATCGCAGTTCCCACGGTACTTGCCGCTGCTCCGATCGCCGGTGCGCATCCAAGTGAAAGCAGAACTCCCACACAGATCGTCACAAATGGTGTCACAATAATATCTATTTTTGTTTCTTTTGAAACCAGTTTCCCAAATTCTGCTGCAAAAATCGTAACGACCAAAACCGCAAGCGGTCCTCCGGCACCCCCAAGTTCATTCGCTGCCATTCCGACTGCTGCCAGTGAAAACAATACAAGTGACGGACACTGAAGTGCTACTCCGATCGAAACTGCCATCGCAGCTCCGGTTGCTCCTTTCGCATAACCGCCTACTGTTACAAGGATTCCTATACCAAGCTGTTCTCCGAGTGTACTGATGATCGTACCGATCAGAAGCGATGCAAACAGTCCCTGCGCCATTGCACCAAGCGCATCGATTCCGTATCGCTTCGCTGAAAAAATAATATTTTTCTTTCTTAGAAACTCTTTCATAACTTTCTCCTGCTCCTGTCATTCTTTTAGTGTATAATCTACTGTCTTGTCACATGTGATTACTGTGCAATATTATCCACTGTTTTGCAGAATCCGTCAAGAAGATTTTATTTAAATCTCTCATTAAATCTCTTGTCTTCGCAAAAGTATGATATAACTGATATGACTAAAAAGCAGGAGTGTACATTTTTTAACTGCACACTCCTGCTTTTTATTTCTTATTTTTATTCTTTATGAAAATATACATGATAAGCTTCCATATCTACTTCCGGAAGAGGGATCATCTTCATTCCATTCGCTTCAAACTGTAATTTTCCATCAACCATATGAATTTCTTCTACTGCCGGTGCTGTAAGGAATTCTTTTTCCTCTGAAAGTGCCGCAAGAATATATGGCCCATATGCAAGATTGACAAATGCCGCATCAGACTTGTTATCCAACACACGGAATTCCATCGGAAGTTCCAGTCGGATCACATCTCCGGCTTTCGGATCTGCATCAATTACCAGATAACCATCATGAAGTGCTGTATCTGCAAGAACTTTTCCATTTACAGACACGTTAAAATCCTTCTGCCCCCATGCCGGAATATGGATTTTAAGAACTTTTTTCTGATCCTTTTGGCAACGGATTTCCATTACACCTTCTTCATCCACACTCTGAAGTTCGATCATCGTTTTTCCATTTTCGTCCGTCAGCACGGAATCTACAAGAAGGTTAATGTAAAGCGCATCTTCATCCTGCGCATAAATATTTTCCATATAGCGGAATCTGCTCTCCATACCGGTTCCATGACAACAGGAATTCTCTGAAAGGAAGAATTCTTTTCTGCCACCCGGACCAAGTGGAAGAAAATAAGTCGTTCCACCATCACATTTATGACTACTTGATGTCAAGATATGATTTCTCAGCGTATTATCATAATAATCCATCAGATTGCCGCTTCGCGTATATTCAAATAACTGACTGGTCAGGCGCAGCATATTATAACTTGCACAGCTTTCAGCAGCCTTATCCGTAAGATAAGAACACGTTGTATTTGCACGATGGAACATCTCAGTCTCACCAACCCCACCGATACAATATGTATGTCCACCAGTCACAATATTCCAGAAATTCTTTCCGATTTCCCAATAAATCTCATCACCAGTTGCCCGATACAGATCCATTGAACCGATAATCTGCGGAATATGCTGGTTTGCATGCATATCCTCCAATGTATCGCATTCTTCTTCCATCGGATAGAATAACTTTTCATTTTCAAAAAGTTTTGCAGCCTTCAGATGATTTTCTTTTCCGGTCAGCTCATAGACTTTTACCATTGTTCCAAGCATACCACCAAACTCACCTGCAATATACATTGCCCACATTTTATCCAGAGTTTCTTTTGGCAGACGGGAAAGCCTGTCATATACCCAGTCTCCCATCAAATCCAGGATCTCTTTTGCCGTCTCATTTCCGGCAAACACATGACAATCATATAATCCGGACATAATCTTATCCAAAGTATAATATGGAGCCCAGATTTCCGGATACTTGGTATATACTTCCAGAAGATCGAACTGTTCCTCTGAGTATGCACTTAAAAATCCTCTGTGATATTTGCCGGTTGCCGCAAATGCATCCTGGCACTTTTTCAGCTCTGCTACCATATAATTGACTTTATCTAAAAATTTTGGATTGCCGGTTGCTGCAAATGCAAGTGCAATACCTGACAGATAATGTCCTGTCGTGTGTCCTTTCAGTTTACAGCTTTCCTCATCCCAACCGGTCATCGGAGGTGCCCCTTTTGTATCCAATCCGGTCGCTTTGCGGAAATTATAAAGCATCTGGTCATCGTCAATTCCAAGAAGATATTCTTCCATCAGCTTCTGATATTTATAGTAAAGAGTTCCTTCTTTCAACCGAACCTGTCCAAGTGGAAAATAACCCACTTTTTTCTCCGGTCCTTTTACTGGTACTATTTCCTTTTTATAATGGATCTCTACAGATGCTTCCTTTTCTGTTCCATCGATCACACCTGCAACTGCAACCACTGTCTCTTCTTTTGCCGGCTCATATGTATTCCATTTCACCGGCATTGTCATGCGGCGTCCATCTTCTGTGTATACGATCACAACAGACGGAAGATGTGCTTCTTCACCGACCAGTGCATTAAGGACGACTTTACGTACTTCTTTTACGATATTTTCTTTTGCTTCCTGCAATACGGTCGCCACATATTCTCTTGACTCACTATATCCTTCATATGTTGCGGTAACCGTCAGTGTAACTTTACGGTTTCCCATGCCATGCAGTGGACGATGTACCTTTCCTGTATTATCAATAAATCTTTCTTCCCCTGTCTCCCAAGTAAATTGAGCACCATATTTTCCGTTCTCCGGGAGTGTAAGATTGTCATCTACCGTGCTCAGATTCCCAATATAAATTGCATCCAAATCTTTTTTAATAATTTCTGCTGCGTTCATGTTTTGCTCCTTTTCGTATAAAAATTGGATTCGAACCATCTATAGACTATATTCTATGTTTCTCTCCATTCTTTGTCAAGATTTTGCACATTTTTTGTTAATTGTAGTCATTTTTATTGTGCGATATATACATTTTTCAAAAAAATCTGAATACAACATTCGATAATTTTTATATACAACTTTTATTTATACAAGTGCTGCCAGCCACACACTCGCTGCAAGCCCTGCAAATGTTGCAATAAGTGCTCCGGCAAGAGTATACCTGGTTTTTTTCACCTTTGCTGACATAAAATACACAGACATCGTATAGAAAATCGTTTCTGTACACGCCATCGAAATTGAAGCGATCATTCCGTTTCTCGAATCCGTTCCAAATTCCTTATAGATATCAAGCAATAATCCCGTTGCGGCAGAGGACGAAAACATTTTCACAATCGTAAGCGGAACCAGTGCCCCTGGAAATCCAATCTGCTCCGTCACATTTCCAATTATTTCCGATATAAATTCCAGGAAACCCGATGCACGCAAAATCCCCACTGCCGCCATCAATCCGATCAACGTCGGCATCAGCCGCACGACCGTCCAAAATCCACGCTTTGCTCCCTGAATAAAAGTATCATATACATTCACTCCTGCAAAAATTCCATATATAAGAATGGACAAAATCATAAAAGGGACTATAAAGTCAGATATGTATAAAAAAAGGCGCATAAAAACAGCTCCTGGCGAACCACTTTATTAAAAAGTATATTCGCCGGAGCTGTTATTCATTCCGTTTGCTTTATAAAGAAAATTTTTTCACTTCTTCTTGCGTCAAATCTGCTAATTTTTTTCCTCGTTTCCGCGCATATCTTGAAAGTTCAAGCAAATTCACAGGACAAACCGATCCATTTACATATGGATCAGGTTCTTTATAATATCGTGCATCAACGTTTACTTTTTTCATAAACCTAGATTTCGTTCCACTCATAATGATACACCTCTTTACTTGTCAATATCATATATTTTTGTTAAACTATCAATAGACACTACTCTAAAACGGTAGGCGGTTAGTCCTTCAACAGAGGGACTGAACCCTCTGATTACATAGAAATCTCATCTGAGAAATCTTGGAAAGGAGGGCAATCTTGTATGAGTGATTTTGAACTGCTCTCCATCGTACTAATGATGCTTAGTATCATCGTAACGATCTTGCTTGCATATATTAACCATACAAAAAAGTAACCGCCTCTGACCAAGAATCCGGTTACTTTTTTAAGTAATTATAACTTGTGACTAACCGCTTAATGGGTAGTGTCTTCTATAACAATAATACTATCAGATATAATTAACTCTGTCAAATATGATTATTTTCTTCTATTCATCCGCATACTTCGCAAACCGCTTCTCATTCTGGTGGATCACATAATAATACATCACGATCAGCAACACACTTGCCAGGATCCATGCCGCCGGACTTGCCATGCATACCCCAAAGTAACTCTTCTGCCCTGCCGCGATCATGGCAACAACGCCCCTGCCAACCAGCTCAGCCACACCAGCCATCATCGGAAGCAGTCCATATCCCATTCCCTGGATTCCATTCCGGTAAACATTTACAACAGTAAGAGGAATAAAGAAAGTACCGACGCACTTCAGGTAAATATCCACGGAACGCATAATTTCTGTCAGATCCCCAGACAGGAACAGATACGTCATATATTTTCCAACCGTCATAATGATCGCCGCAACTACGACTGAATAGATACTTCCCATGATCGTAATTGACTTAAATCCCTGACGGATCCTTTTGATCTTACCTGCTCCAATATTCTGTGCGCAATAGGTTGCCATCGTGGTTCCCATCGCAACATATGCCTGCGTCACGATCTGCTCTATCTTATTCGCTGCGGTAAATGCCGCTACCTGTGTGGAGCCAAGCAGATTCAAGGCGGTCTGTACCATCATGGTTCCGATCGCTGTGATCGAATATTGAAGCGCCATCGGGATTCCGACTGCAAGCTGGATCTTCAGCAGATGTCCGCTCGGACGCCAGTCCTCCTTATGTAAATGCAGCACCGGGACCGCCTTCACAATATATATCAGACACAGGATTCCTGAAATCCCCTGTGAAATCACGGTCGCCCATGCCGCACCGGCTGCGCCCATGTGAAATGCAATGATAAATACCATATCCAACACAATGTTGAGCAGCGCCGCAAGAATCAGGAAATACAGCGGAACCTTGCTGTTACCAAGTGCCCGCAAGACACTGGATAAAAAGTTATACAGCATCTGCGCCGCAATTCCGCCACAGATTACCATAATATACGCATAGGCATCCTTGAAAATATCATCCGGTGTCTGCATAATCCCAAGAAGCGGTTTCATTGCCATCATTCCGAACACAGTCATAATAAGAGACATAATAATCGCCAGAATCGCGGCATTTCCTACAGTCTTGCGCATTGCTTTCATATCACCCGCGCCAAATTTCTGTGCCGTAAGTACAGTAAATCCTGCCGTCATTCCCAGAATAAATCCATTGATCAGAAACATGATCGTTCCCGTACTTCCAACAGCCGCAAGTGCTTTGGTTCCCACGAACTTTCCTACGATAATCGTATCCGCCATACTGTAGAACTGCTGAAATACATTTCCAATGAAGATCGGCAGTGTGAAATTAAAAATAATTTTTCCCGGATTCCCGGTCGTCAAATCTTTTTGTAATGTTTTCATATATTCCCTCTGTTTATCTCATTAACATTTTACCTCTCGTCATTATAGAAAAATGTATCTTAAATTGCAATTGTCGTTTTCACGAAATTTCCCCTGTTTCACAAAGTATTTCCCGTTTATTTGACGGAATCTTTGACACCCCAGGTTCTATCCTCTATAATAGTTTATATAGAAAAATTTTATCATTTTCAGGAGGCATTGATATGAAACCACTGCCCTTTATCATGCAATATGTCAGGCGATACAAATATCGCTATATTGCTGGAATCCTTACTCTTTTTGCTGTAGATGCGGCAAGTGTATTTATTCCAAAACTTACCGGTATCATTACCGACGGTCTTACCGCGCGCAGCATCACCTGGAGTTCCATTCGTACCTGTCTTCTTGGAATCTTTCTGATTGGTCTTCTGCTTGCAGTCGGCCGTTTTTTGTGGCGTTATTTTCTTTTTGGAACCGCACGTATTATCGAGCGTGAACTGCGTAATGAAATGTTTTCCCATCTGGAAACTATGGATGTGGAATACTACAACAGCCACAAAACAGGTGATCTGATGACCCGGTTTACCAGTGACTTAAATGCGGTACGCATGGCACTTGGCCCTGCTGTCATCTGCATCTTTGATTCCGTAGTCATGACGCTCCTGGTCGTCTGCCAGATGATGTATTATGTCAATATAAAACTGACCCTTCTGGCACTGATCCCGATGGTCATTATCTGCCTCGGCTATATGCATTACGGAAAGGTACTGGATGACCTCTACACCGAACGTCAGGACAGTGTTTCCAATCTTGCCGACTTTGTACAGGAAAGCTTCTCCGGGATCCGTGTGATCAAGGCCTTTGTCCGCAAGCAGGCAGAAATCCTTTCTTTTTCCAAAAAGAACCAGGATACCATGGATAAAAGTATGCGCATCGCAAAGCTGGAAGCCATCCTGATCCCGCTTCTGGATGTGATCATCGGATTTTCCAGTCTTGCCTCACTCCTTTATGGGGGGTACCTTGCCCTGATCGGACAGATTACGCTCGGACGCTTCGTAGCTTTCAATCAGTATGTCAATATGCTGGTATGGCCGATGCTCGCCTGTTCGGAAGCTGCTGTCATGTTTTCCCAGGGAACTGCATCCATCCGCCGTGTACAGGAAATTCTGGAAGCGCAGACAAATGTAAAAGATACTGCTTCTGTCACGACTTTAGACACCCTGCACGGGGATATCCGTTTTGATCACCTGACCTTTGCACACCTTGGCAATACTTCTCCGGTACTGCATGATATCAATCTGGACATCCCATCCGGGACAACCCTTGCCATCATCGGGCGCACCGGCAACGGAAAGTCCACTCTGGTCAATCTTCTGCTCCGGCTTTACAACACCGAGCCAGGCATGATTTATCTGGATGACCATGATATCAACACAATTCCGCTGAAAACTCTGCGTGAAAATATTGCTTATGTACCACAGGATAATTTTCTTTTTTCCGATACTCTGAAAGCAAATATTGCATTCGGCACAAAGTCACAGGATATGAGCCGTATTATCGCCGCAGCAAAATCAGCCTGCATTCACGATAATATTGCAAATTTTCCGGACAACTATGATACGATCGTCGGCGAACGTGGCGTTACGCTTTCCGGCGGTCAGAAACAGCGCAGCTCCATCGCCCGCGCCCTGATGAAAAATGCGCCGATCCTGATCCTTGATGACTCCCTTTCCGCTGTCGACACCGATACGGAAGAACATATCCTGCATAATCTCAGGGACGATCGTAAAGGGAAAACAACAATCCTGATCGCACACCGCATTTCCACAGTACAGCATGCCGATCTGATCATGGTACTTGAAAATGGGGAAATGAAAGAGCTTGGAACACACACCGAACTGATTCAGAAAAATGGCATTTATAAAGATATGTTTGAAAAGCAACAGTTGGAAGCTTCCATTGGAGAACAGGAGGTAGCCCTAAGATGAAACGACTTTTAAGTTATCTAAAACCGCATAAATGGGTAATGACACTGGCAACTGTCCTGGTTCTCTTCATCATTGCTGTGGAACTTTACCGCCCGATCATCGTCGGAAATGCAATCGACCAGTACATCAATGGTTATTATCATCCGTATGCAGAAGCCGACGTTTCCGCTCCGGACGCTGTAAACTGGAACGGCCTTGTACTGTCGCGCGACCAGGCGGTATCCGCGGCGGATTCTGCTTCCTTTTATCAGATTTTTCTCTGGAAGGATCACTATTACATGGCAGAAAATCTCACCCGATCTGAATGTACCGCACTGCAAAATGCCGATACATCTGTTTTAAAAAATTATGTCAGAGAAGGTGCGCAGAAGCTTACTTCCAATGATCTGAAGGTTTTAAGACAAAATGATTTTAAGGGGATCTTAAAAGCCGGAATCCTGTTTCTTCTGCTGCTTTTTAGCGGATTTTTCCTGAACCTTGCCGACACCTGGCTTTTGCAAAAGATGGGCCAGCAGATCGTGTACAAACTGCGTGAAGAAACATTTACACATATACACAGCCTGTCACTTTCTTTTTTCAATACAACACCGGTTGGCAAGCTCGTAACCCGTGTATCTAACGATACTGAAGCAGTCAACGAACTGTTTTCCACCATTCTTGTGAAACTTTTTAAAAACGTTGTAAAGATTATTGGTTACGCTGCTGTCATGCTCTCAATTAATGTGAAAATGGCAGGTATATCCTTCCTGCTTTTACCTCTGGTTGCAATCCTGACTTTTGTTTTCCGGCATCTCTCCAGAAAAGCTTACCAGATCACAAGAAATAAAATCACAGAGCTGAACACCTTCCTGTCCGAACATATTTCCGGTATGAAGCTGATCCAGATCTTTGCACGTGAAAAAGAGAAATACAGTGAATTTGAAGGCAAATCTATGGAACTGTACCGTGCCAATTTCCGCGAGATCATGACTTTTGCGATCTTCCGGCCTTCAATCTATCTGGTTTCGATCATTGCCATGATCCTTGTCATCCGTACCGGAAGCCTTTCTGTGTTAAATGGAAGTCTTTCTCTCGGAACCCTGTTCGTGTTTATCACCTACATCAGCTCCTTTTTCGAGCCAATCCAGGAGCTTTCCGAACAGCTTGGAACCCTGCAGTCTTCCATTGCTTCCGCAGAAAAGATTTTCAGTGTTCTTGATGTAAAACCAGAGATCGTATCTCCGGCCGATCCGACTCCGGTCAATATTCTTGGTGAAATTGAATTCCGCCATGTCTGGTTTGCCTACGAAGAGGAAAATTATATTTTAAAAGATGTAAGTTTTGTAATCCATCCGGGTGAAAAAGCTGCTTTTGTCGGCGCTACCGGAGCAGGAAAATCTACAATTTTAAATCTGATCGGAAGATATTTTGATATTCAGAAGGGACAGATCCTGATTGATGGGATTGATATTCATGAAATTGATCTGGATGTGCTCCGCGGTGCGATTGGTCAGGTTCAGCAGGATGTCTTCATCTTCACCGGAGACATCAAAAGTAATATCTCGCTGAATAATGAAGCAATCTCACCGGACGATGTCAGACGGGCTGCCGAAATTGTAAATGCAGATCCATTTATTCAGAAACTGCCGCACGGATATGATGAGCCGGTCACAGAGCGCGGAAGTACTCTATCTGCCGGGCAGCGCCAGCTTTTGTCCTTCGCACGGACACTTGCTTATGATCCGAAGATCCTTGTTCTCGATGAAGCAACTGCCAACATCGATACAGAAACCGAGACACTGATCACACAGGCACTTGCGCGGCTGATGGATGGAAGAACTACGATCATGGTCGCACACCGACTTTCTACTATTCAGCATGCGGATAAAATTATTGTGATGCATCACGGGGAAATAAAAGAATCCGGAACCCATCAGGAGCTGCTGGCGAAGGATGGGTTGTATAAGAAATTGTATGAATTGCAATTGATGGATTAGACAATTCTGTCATTTTATTTTATATTGATTTTCTTCTTTATGTTTGTTACCATAAGTTCAAGGTGCTATTTCACACTGACGTGAATGGCGGTTCGCTTTGTGCGGAGGGTTCATAGCTCCGATTACATAGATCATCTCTTAATTGAGAAATCTTGGAAAGGAGAACTAGCTTATGCTGACCATTACTGACCTTATTGCAGTGATTTCACTGTGTGCGACTTTTTACAGTCTTGGGTATGTGCGTGGAAAGCATGATTCCAAGACGCAAAAATAACCGCCCATCGTCCTGAGAAAACATGAGCGGTTATTTTTAATAACCAAATAATATCAGGCGAACCGTCATCGGTAGCACCTTTTCTATTTATTATACTAGCATCTTTACACTTTTATGTCAATTTTCTTTACAAGATTTCTTTTGCCCTATGGCATGCAACGGAATGTCCTTTGGAAATCTCCTGGAGTTTCGGGACACCGTTTTTACAGGCTTCTGTCGCATATGGACAACGAGTCACAAAACGACAGCCCTCCGGGATATTCATCGGACTTGGCAGCTCGCCTTTGAGCTGGATTCTTTTATGTTCTCTTGCTTTTAACGGATCCACGATCGGAATTGCAGAAAGCAGTGCCTTTGTGTACGGATGCATCGGATTGGTATAAAGTTCATTGCTCTCTGCCACCTCAACCAATGTTCCAAGATACATAACTCCGATTCGGGTACTGATGTAGCGTACCATTGAAAGGTCATGTGCTGCAAAAAGATACGTCAGACCAAATTCGTTCTGCAGATCTTCCAACATATTGACAACCTGTGCCTGGATCGATACGTCCAGGGCTGCGATCGGCTCATCACATACGATGAATTCCGGATTAACTGAAAGTGCTCTTGCGATTCCGATTCTCTGTCTTTGTCCACCGGAAAATTCATACGGGAATTTATCCATATCTGCTTTTGACATTCCAACTTTATTTAACAGATACTCAGTTCTTTCTTCCGCTTCTGCTGCACTCATCCCTGCTTTTTTCAGCGGCTCATTGATAATTTCGCGAACATTCCAGAATGGATTCAGAGCTGAATACGGATCCTGGAAAATGATCTGTACTTCGTCTTTCATCCACTGCAGATTCTTTGCTTTTTCATTTGTGATATCTTTTCCTTTATAGGTTACTTTTCCATCTGTGATATCATACATACGGATCAGGGTACGTTCCAGTGTTGATTTTCCACAGCCTGATTCTCCAACCAGACCAAAAGTTTCGCCTTTATTGATCTCAAGACTTACACCGTCTACCGCTTTTACATACTGCTTACCGCCCATAAATTTATGAACCGGGAAATACTTCTTCAAATCCGTTGCAGATATTAATATTTCTTTATTCATCTATCTCCCCACCTTACTCATTTAAAAAGCACATTGCTCTGTGTGTTTCTGTAAATTCGGTATACTCTGGTTTCTCATTTTTACATCTCTCAGTTGCATACTCACAGCGTTCTGCAAACGGACATCCTTTCGGAGGATCAATCAGTGACGGCGGAAGTCCCGGAATAGACTGTAAGCGCTCGCCTTCTTTCAGATCCAGTGAAGGAATTGCTTTCAGAAGTGCCTTTGTATATGGATGCTTTGGTTCATAAAATACTTCTTCAACCGTACCGCTTTCCATCACCAGGCCACCATACATAATGATAACCTTACTACAGACAGTTGCTACAACACCCATATCATGTGTGATCAGCATGATCGAAGTATGGAATTCATCCTTCAGTTCATGTAAAAGATCCAGGATCTGCGCCTGAATCGTAACATCAAGTGCTGTCGTCGGTTCGTCTGCGATCAGCAGCTCCGGTTCACAGGCAAGTGCCATCGCGATCAGAACTCTCTGGCGCATACCGCCTGAAAATTCATGTGGATACTGTCCAAGTCTGACTTCCGGATTCGGGATACCTACTTTCTTCAGCATTTCTAATGCTTTTTCTTTCGCTTCATTCTTAGAACATTTTTTCTGCCGGATAATAACTTCCTCGATCTGGCTTCCGATTTTCTTCAGTGGATTCAGTGCGGTCATCGGATCCTGGAAAATCATGGTCATCTCTTTTCCACGAACCTTTCTGCATTCTTCATCCGACAGATCTTTTAATTCTCTTTCATTTAAAAGGATAGACTCAGCAGTTCTCTCTGCATTGTCCGGCAGAATCCCCATAACTGCTTTCATGGTTACAGATTTTCCACTTCCGGATTCTCCAACCAGACCTACGATTTCACCCTGATCCACGCTGAAGCTGACTCCTCTTACAGCCTTTACTTCCTGTCCATGACTTTTAAAAGAAACATTCATATTTTTTACATTTAATACATTCTTCTTACTCATCTTTATCACCTGCTGTAATTCTCGGTTCTACAAACACACGAAGTACATCCCCTAATTTATTGAAAGAATACACGGTCAGAATGATCAGAATGCCCGGCAGAACTGCCATATAAGGTGCCTTCTGAAGATACTGCTGTGAGCTCTGGAGCAGACTTCCCCAGCTGGACATCGGTGCCGCAACACCAAGTCCCAGGAAGCTAAGTGAACTTTCTACCATGATCGCACTTGCGATCTGTGCTGTTGCTGCTGTGATGATCGTTGGAAATACGGTCGGAAATACGTGTGACATGATAACCTTTCCTGAAGGAATTCCGATAAAATCTGCATACTGCACATACTCCCTCTCTTTTGCAGAAAGCACTTCCGAACGCACCAGTCTGGCAATTTCCATCCAACTGAACAGACCAATTACAATAATAATAGATGCAAGACCTTTCTTAAATAACAGTCCGACAACGGTTACCATAATGATCCATGGAATAGAACTGAACACATCAACAATACGCATCAGAATATTATCCACAATTCCACCAAAATAGCCAGCTACCATACCAACGGTTACACCAATTATAATCGAAGTCAGCATCGCCAGTACCCCAACAACCAGCGATACACGTCCACCGTATAATACACGGATAAAATAATCCCGTCCCAGCTCATCTGTTCCAAACCAGTGTGCAGATGACGGTGACTGCAGTTTATGCGCTACGTCAAGAGCATCCGGATCTACACTGCTGAATACAACAAAAATACTGACTAAAATAATTGCAATCAAATATATCGCCGCAAAAATAGCCAGTTTATTATGTTTAAACTCATATTTTACATTCTCAAGTCTTCTGTTCTTCTTTTTCATCTTTACACCCCTCTATTTCATTGACTTAATTCGAGGATCTGTCACACAATATAAAATATCCGATAACAGATTTCCGAGAATAACAAGGGTTCCTGAAAGCACAAGAATACTCATAACGATCGGATAATCCATTGCCTGTACTGCACTTACAAAGTAAGGTCCGATACCCGGCCATGAGAAGATCGTCTCTGTAATAACCGCTCCGGTTACAAGCATCGGAAGCGCCATACCAAGTTTGGTAATCAGCGGAAGAAGGACATTCTTGCTGACATGCCTGAACAAAATCTCTGCTTTGCTTGCGCCAAATGACTTCTGCACAATTACATAATCTTCTTTCAGCTGCCCAATTGTAGAGCCACGCACATATCTGGTCAGATCTGGGATAAATCCAACAGTAAGAACTACATACGGCATAATAAAATGCTGCAGAAAATCCAGAATAGAATCTTCTTTTCCAATCGTATGCATTCCCATCAGAGGGAACAGCTCTAGCTTATAACCAAAGAAAAACATGATGATCATCGCAAACCAGAAAGTCGGTGTCGCAATTCCGATGGAACAGATTCCATCGATCAGCTTATCCTGCCACTGATTCTTATGACTTCCGGCAACCAGCCCTAATACGATTGCCAGTAAAAATGCTGTCAGATATGACGGCAACACCAGTTTGATCGTAGACGGGATTCTGCTCTTAAGATCATAAGAAATGCTTGTTCTGGATCTCAGTGAATAACCAAATTCACCCCGGCAGATATTCCCAAGCCATCTTCCATACTGAACAATTACAGGATCATTTAGTCCATACGCTTCTCGCTTTGCCTCTATCTCCTGTTTTGTCATATCCGGTGTCGTAATTGAATCAATTGCATCATACGGCGCAAGATTGATCAGCATAAAGCAGATAAATGTAATGATAAGCAGTAATGGAATTGCCTGTAAAATACGTTTTACAATATATTTCATTCCTCTTCCTCCAAATGTAGTTTCTGCTGAAAAAGGGAGGAGGCTTATTAACCCTCCTCCCCGTCATCCATTATTTTAAAGTTAATTTTGATACATCTCCGAATGTATAAATCGGTACGAACTGTGCATCATCAAGTCCTCCAACACGGGCAGTTGTAACAACTGTCTTCATGCTTGTACCCATTGGATACTGAAGTGCTTCTTCTGATACCAGAACCTGAAGTTCGCTATACAGCTCTTTTCTCTTAGAATCATCAAGAGTTGTAGCTGCTTCACTGAATTTCGCATCAATGTCTGCATTGTGGAAGTTCATCATATTATCTTTTGTTGAATCAAACAGCGGTGCAAATGTATCCGGGTCGATACCCATTACGTATGCTCCAAGGAACATATCATAATCTGTACATTCCAGATCATAAGCTGCACTCATGTATGCGGCCTGGTTCACACCACATAACTCAACATCAATACCAACTGCTTTTAATTCAGCCTGGATTGTAAGTGCTTCATTTTTCTGTTCTGTACTTTCTTCGACATAGCAGAGTTTTAAGGATTTTGCACCGTCTGCAGTAAGCTTCTTAGCTTTATCTACATCCTGATCCCACTTTTCAACTCCGTCTTCTGTGTAATAGCTGCTTGAGTACGGAAGGAATGTATATCCTAATTTGTAATAATCTTCACTTGTAAATGCTGCAGTCATGATTTCATCACGATTAAGAGCTCTGAAGATTCCTTCACGATAATCTTTGTCTTTCATACTCGGTGCAACAGAGTTCAGTCTCAGATAAGAAACACGACCTTCACTGTATTTTGAAACGGTAAAGTTGTCATCACCTTCAAATGTGTCTACCTGATCAACAGTTACGCTCAGTGCATCTACTTCCTGTTTCTGAAGTGCAAGACTTGCTGTATCAGAATTTTCAATAATTCTGTATACGATTGTATCAATATTTGCTTCTCCGTTTGCGTAGTTCGGATTCTTCACAAATTTAAGATGTTCACCTGTCTTATATTCTTCAAGCATGTATGGACCAGATCCAACAACTTGATCTTCAAGCATATTTACGTCAAAGCTTCCTTTTCCTTCAAAGATATGCTTTGGAAGAATAAATGTCTCTGCAGACAGAAGTTCTACTACAGATGCACTTGGTTCTGCAAGTGTAAATGTTACTGTAGTATCATCTACTTTCTCAACTTTAATCGGTTCCCCACCCACATAAAGATTTTGCTTCATATCGTTAATAGAATTAAAAGTAAATACAATATCATCTGCTGTTAACGGTTCTCCATCGCTCCACTTTAATCCTTCTTTTAACTTCATCGTATAAACTTTACCATCTTCTGACGCATCCATGCTTTCTGCAAGAATCCAGTCCATTGTTCCATCCTGGTAAATATAGTACGCAGGTGAATAAACCATATGACATGTCATAAGTCCCCATCTGTCATCTGCAGTAATCGGATTCAGTGTATTACCTGTGTCCCCACCGATTGCAAATGTAAATGTATCACTTGCTGCTTTTGTTGATTCTGTTGCGCTCTTGTCAGCTTTTTTGCTGTCTGACTTTGATCCGCCGCATCCGGCAAGCATAGAAACTGCCATAGCTGCACAAAGTAAAGCGCTGATTACTTTCTTCTTCATTGTAAACCTCCTAATAATATACCATTGTCGACAATCTATATTCTACATTGTCGCTGCGTTTTTCATTGTACTACTACTCTATTTATAAGTCCAATTGATAATTTCTATCCTGCATTACTAATAGGCATTCTCTATAATTTTATAGTATTTTAGAATCTGCTCTGTTTTTTAATAGTACATTTAAACAAGACGTGCAAAAAAACGAGGCTCTACATCAATCGTAAAACCTCGTTCCTGTTTTCTACTATTATTTCATTTTCAAATATTCTCTACGACAACATCATCCGGTCATTCGCAAACTCGCCGCCACTGACTTCTTCAAACTTCGCCAGCAGATCTGCAACCTTCAGATTCTTCTTCTCTTCTCCTGATACATCGTAGATAATTTTTCCTTCATGCATCATGATCAGGCGGTTGCCGTGCGCGATGGCATCCTTCATATTATGTGTTACCATCATTGCAGTAAGCTGGTGCTCCTGAATGATCTTATCAGAGATGGCAAGTACCTTCGCCGCAGTTTTCGGGTCAAGTGCTGCAGTATGCTCGTCCAGAAGTAAGAGCTTTGGCTTCTTAAGAGACGCCATCAAAAGAGTGATCGCCTGACGCTGTCCACCAGAAAGAAGTCCGACTTTACTGCTCAGACGGTCTTCCAGTCCAAGATCAAGTTCTTTCAGGGCTTCTTTATAGCGTTCCCTCTCTTTTTTCGTAATCCCCCATCCAAGACCTCTGCGCTCACCTCGTCTGGCTGCGATCGCCATATTTTCTTCAATCGACATGGTTGCCGCCGTTCCAGTCATCGGATCCTGGAAAACTCTTCCCAGATAAAGTGCTCTTTTATGCTCTGAAAGCTTTGTAATATCCACTCCGTCAACAATGATCTTTCCTTCGTCTACGGGCCAGACTCCTGCGATCGCATTCAGTGTGGTAGATTTTCCTGCACCATTTCCACCGATGATAGTCACGAAATCACCTGGATTGAGGTTCAGATTCACTCCGTTAAGTGCGACCTTTTCGTTGATCGTTCCCGGATTAAAGGTTTTATGAATATTCTGGATTTCCAACATATATCCCATTATGCAGTCCTCCGTTTCTTTGTAAAATATTTACCCTTCATGTACGGAACTGCAAGGAAGCATGCAACCACTACCGCTGAGAACAGTTTCATATAATCAGAAGGCATCTTCAGCCACAATACCAGTGCGATTACAATATAGTAAATAATCGCTCCGATAAAAATTGCTCCAAGTGTAAATGCAAAGGCTGCTTTTCTGCCTGCACAGAATTTTCCAAAAATAACTTCGCTGATGATAACAGCTGCAAGTCCGATTACAATGGCACCACGTCCCATATTGACATCGGCAGCTCCCTGGTACTGTGCGTAAATTCCACCGGAAAGTCCCACAAGTCCGTTAGAGATCATAAGCGCCAGAACCTTTGTAAAGCCTGTATTAATTCCCTGTGCACTTGCCATCTGCGGGTTACATCCGGTTGCACGGATCGATGCGCCAAGCTCAGTTCCAAAGAACCAGTAAATAATTGCGATCAGGATAAGTGCTGCCACGATCAGCTTTACAAAAAACAGTTCACTTCCTTCGCCGGTCACATAACGAAGCGATGCAACCAATTTATACTGCATAACATTGACTGCCTGATTGGATTTTCCCATGATTCCGAGATTCACCGAGTAAAGTCCGATCTGCGTCAGAATACTGGCCAGAATGCCCGGAATTCCAAAAAACGTATGTAAAATACCTGTCACAAATCCGGCTGCCATACCTGCCAGAAATGCGAAAAGAAGTGCCAGTGCCGGATTCATACCGCCGCGGATCAGCATAACTGCAACCGCTCCACCTGTAGCCAACGATCCGTCAACCGTCAGATCCGCAAAATCCAGAATACGGAAGGTGATATAAACGCCAAGCGCCATAATTCCCCAGATGATCCCCTGCGCTACATTTCCCGGAAGGGCGCGCACAAGAGCCATCGGATCTAAAGCTGCTAAATACATGATTTCTGCCTCTTTCTAATACTTATTATTCCTCAATTGCTTCGTAATCGTCCGGAACAGTGATTCCAAGTTCGTCACAGATTGTCTTGTTATACATCTTTGTAACTTTTGGTGCACTTTCGATTTCCATGGTTGAAATGTCTTTTCCTTCTACGAGGATTTCATAAGCCATTTCACCAGCTCTGTATCCGATATCGTAGTAGCTGATAGAAAGAGTAGCGATACCACAGCCTGAGCAGATTCCCTGTTCTCCTGCGATTACCGGAATCTTTGCCGGAAGGCAGATGTTGTTGATTATTTCTGTATTTGCTGCCATTGTGTTGTCTGTCGGAATATAGATTGCATCACAGTCATCTACTGCGCTTGTTACTACAGACTGGATTTCATTAGAGTCTGCTGCTGTGTATTCTTTGTATTTGATTCCATCTTTGTCGAGTGCTTCTTCGAACTTCTTAGCCTGATATGCTGAGTTCGGTTCTGCTGAACAGTAGAGGATTCCTACTGTCTTTGCGTCCGGAACAAGCTCTTTTAACATTGCTTCCTGTTCGTCGATCGGTGCAAGGTCACATGTACCTGAAATGTTCATTCCTGTTGCGCCTGTCCAGTCTGAAATATCCAGTGCTGTCGCGTAATCTGTAACAGAAGTTCCGAGGATCGGAATTGTGCTTGTTGCAGCTGCTGCACACTGAAGAGCAGTTGTTGCATTTGCAAGAATCAGATCATCATTGTCTGCTACGAAGTTATTCACGATTGTTGCACAGTTTGCCTGCTCGCCCTGTCCGTTCTGAAGATCAAATTTGACATTGTCTTTTCCGAATTTTTCTTCACAGGCTTCTTCAAATCCTTTGGTAGCCTCATCAAGAGCTGCATGCTCAAGCTGCTGGCAGATACCGATCTTGTATACCTTGTCTGATGATGATTCTTTTGAAGAAGCTCCTTTGTCTGACGAACTTGAGCTTCCGCCACAGGCAGCCAGTGCCAGTGTCATTGCTGCAGTAAGTGATACAGCTAAAATTTTTCTTGCTTTCATAATAACATACCTCCATCTATGTTCTTTTCGAACAAACTTTTTCCGTTTTGGCTTTGCAGCTTTAAACTTTAGCGGTTTAAACTTCAATGGTTTAAAGCTTTGCCGTGATATTGATTATAGCGTTTTTTTGTACTTTAGTCAAGGTATGTTACAAAAAGCTACAGAAATTCTAGCTTTTCCGGTCCATTATCCTGCAAAACAAAATTGCCGCCCCGGTACTGACCGCCGTTGCCACAATCCCTGGTCCCACAACCGCTGTCGGATTCACGCTTCCATACTGGCTCCGGTAGGCGATCACCGACACCGGGATCAGCTGCAGTGAAGAAATATTTACAATCAGAAATGTACACATTTCGTTGCTCGCAACGCCTCTTTTTCTTACCGGTCCTGCCACTTTTCCAAGTCGGCGGTCTTCTTCCAGCTTCTGAAGCTCTTCCATTGCTTCAAGACCTGCCGGAGTTGCCGCCCAGCCAAGTCCGAGTACATTTGCAATGATGTTTGCCGCGATTGGTTTTTCTGCCGGATGATCTTTTGGCAGTTCCGGAAACAGGAAATGGATCAGAGGGGAAAGGCGGACGGCTGCCGTTTTCAGGATGCCGGATTTTTCTGCGATTTCCATAAGTCCGGTCCAGAAGGACATGACGCCCATCATGGTGATGCAGAGGGTGACTGCTTCTTTGGAGGAATCTAAGGCGGCGGTGGTGATGTCCGGCATTTTGCCGGAGAAAGCGGCAAAAAGGATGCCTATAAGAATCATTCCCGACCACAGGTAGTTGAGCATTTTTTCTCCTTTCTGAGTTGGGGAAATGTTGGGAGAGGGGACGCCGGGTGGAAAATAAATTGTGTTCAAATTCAAATTGTGCAAACCATTCCGACGAACCTCTTAAGGCGGGAATCGTGTTCAGCAATGGCTTCCACGATTCCTGAGTTTCGTCTCCATTGCACAAAAAATTGAATTTGAACACAATTTATTTTCCGCCCGGCTGACATTCTACAAGTCATACTTTTCCGCCAAACTATAAATGGGGAGTAGAAAAGCCTGCTCTTTGAGATTCCATCTCAAAGTTGCAGGCTTTTGCTGCGGTTTTCGATACATTTATATGTAGGAAACCATTTCTTTATTCAAAGGTTTTCTCAGGGTGTTCGCTTTTGTATAAGGCTTGCATTTTCTCTATTTCTTCCTGAGTGTATTCTTCTACCTCGGTTTTTGTTACCCGTTTAATGTGTTGTTTTTTCAATCTCAAATACACATATTCCCGGAAGAGGGTGTAGAGTACAGACACCAGTGGGATGAAGATGAGCATTCCTACGATTCCCAGGAGGTTACCGCCGACGGTGACTGCAGCGAGAACCCAGATGGAGGGAAGACCTACGGAGCTGCCGACTACGTGTGGGTAGATCAGATTACCTTCGATCTGCTGGAGGATCAGGAATACAAGGATAAAAAGAATTGCCTGTTTCGGGCTCACCATGAAGATCAGGAGGCAGCCGAGTGCGCAGCCGATGAAGGCTCCGAAGATCGGGATCAGGGCTGTAAAGGCGATAATGATTCCGATCAGCAGAGCATACGGCATCTTCAATATGCTTAATGTGATGACGAACATACTGCCGAGGATGACGGCTTCCAGGCACTGCCCGGCGAGGAAATTCGCAAAGGTGCGGTAGGTCAGGGAACACACTTCAAGAATCACTTCTGCTTTTCGTTTGGGAATAAACGCGAAAAACACTTTTCTCACCTGCACATGCAGTTTTTCTTTCTGGAAAAGGATATAGCAGGCAAAGGAAAAGGCAATAAAAAATGTAGTAACTCCACTGACGATGGAGCCAACCGCTGTCATCGTTGTATTCATAAAATTTCCCGCACCATTTCCGAGAATACTCATCCCCCACTGGATTGCCTTATTCGGATTGAACTCCATCTGGTTCACAAGATCCATGATTTCCCGGTTATTGTGTGTAAATTCTCGTACCCAGCTCTGCATCTGCGGAATAAAATCTGCAATACTGTTCATCAGACTTCCAATTGTTTCCGTAAGCTGCGGAATCAGACCGAACATGACAAGCACGATCACACCCACTACCAGTACGATCGTAAGAAGAAGGCTGACCGGTCTTGCAAGCTTTCCTGCCACCTTACTTCCTTTCTCTTTTGCCTTTCCAAATAATTTTTTCTCCAGAAAGCTCATCGGAACATTGATCACAAACGCGATCGCACCGCCAAGAGCGAAGGGGAAAACAATCCCCCATATCGCCCTGATCACGCCCAGAACCACATCAAATTTCCACAATGCAACTACGATCAGCGCTGTAAATACGATCAGTTCCCGGATTTTTTTCATCGATAATTTACTAAAATCCACTATTTTCTCCATTCTACTACAACATATTTATGGTTAATCCCCTTACAGCCGGTAAGCATTTTCCCATATTGTTACTCAGATAATTTTCCACGTACCCACTTCAGAAGCTGTATGATCGGAAAACAGGCAAATGCATACAGGTAGACAGTTCCAAGCTGTTCAAAGTTCAATGTTTCAACTTTGAACACCTGATGCAGTCCCGGAACTGTAAGTACTGCCGTGATCAGGACTGCGCCAAGTACAAATGCACCCTGCATCCATTTATTATTGAAAAACCGCTTTGTAAAAATCACCGGCCGGTCGGATTTACAGTTGTATCCATGGAAAAGCCGCGCCAGGCAAAGTGTTCCAAATGCATAAGTACTTCCAAGAAGTGCACCATCCTGATGATATCCAGTCAGAAAACTGACCATGGTCATTGCTCCGATCACCAGGCCTTCCAGTCCGATCTTCGCGAGGAAATCCTTTGTCAGGATCGACTCATCCGCCGGTCTTGGTTTCTCGTTCATCACATCACTGGTATGCGGTTCTACTCCCAGTGCAATTGCCGGGAGACTATCAGTCAGCAGGTTGATAAAAAGCAGATGAACCGGTGCAAACGGAACCGGAAGCCCTGCGATCGATGCATATAAAACAGCGAGAATTGCGCCAAAATTTCCCGATAACAGGAACTGGATCGCGTACTTGATATTCCGGTATAAGTTTCGTCCGTTTTCCACTGCTTTTACAATTGTGGCAAAATTATCGTCTGTAAGTACCATCGCCGCTGCATCTTTAGCAACTTCTGTTCCGGTCACTCCCATCGCAACACCTATATCTGCCTGCTTAAGAGCCGGTGCATCGTTGACTCCGTCACCGGTCATCGATACAATATTTCCGCGTTCCTGCCATGCACGGACGATCCGGATCTTATGTTCCGGCGAAACCCTTGCATAGACAGAAATCTTCGGGACAAATTCCCGCAGCTCTTCATCACTCATATTTTCAATCTCCGCGCCCTCACAGGCTTCGGATAAATCCTTTAAAATGCCGATCCGTTTTGCGATCGCTGCTGCCGTGATCTTATGGTCTCCCGTGATCATCACCGGACGGATGCCTGCCTTGATACATTCTTCTACTGCTGCTTTCGACTCTTCCCTCGGCGGATCCATCATTGCGATCATTCCGAGAAATACCAGATGATCCTCATCCTCTGCGGTCAGCAGATGTTCTTCCGGAATCTCCCGGCAAGTAAATGCCAGCACCCGAAGACCTTCCATTGAAAATTCCTGATTCTGAATCTGAATCTTTTCTTTATCTTCTTTTGTGATCTTACGTATTCCATTTTCCGTCCAGATCCGGTCTGTCAGATCTAGGAGACGGTCAACCGCACCTTTGACGATCATCCGGTTTTCGCCGTCTATCCGGTGAAGCGTCGACATCATTTTCCGGTCACTGTCAAACGGAATCTCATCTTCCCTTGGATAACTTTCTCTTACTTCCGCAGCTTCCACTCCATAGCGGCTTCCCAGATTGATCAGCGCTGTCTCTGTCGGATCTCCGATCTCAACTCCATTTTCATTGGTAGAATCGTTACATAAAATACTGCAATCAAGCAGAAATCTCTGTGCCGGATCTGCCACATCGATCTCATCTGCCCGGATTCTTCTGCCTTCTATATAATAATCTTCAACAGTCATCTTATTCTGCGTGAGAGTTCCGGTCTTATCCGAACAGATCACAGAGACACTTCCAAGTCCTTCTACCGCCTGCAGTTTTCGAATGATCGCATGCTCCTTGGCCATCTTCTGCGTTCCGAAAGAAAGAACGATTGTTACAATTGAACTTAATGCCTCCGGGATTGCTGCAACTGCAAGCGCTACTGCGAACATAAACGCGCTTCCGATATTTTCTCCACGAAATACACTGATTCCAAATAAGATTCCGCAAAATACCAGGATCAGAACCGAGAGCTTCTTTCCGAACTCTTCCAGATTCGCCTGAAGCGGAGTCTGCTTTTCAGAGGTTGATTTCAAAAGTCCGGCAATCTTTCCGACTTCTGTCTGCATACCTACGCTTGTCACAACGGCTCTTCCACGTCCGTAAGTTACAAAGCTTCCGGAAAATAACATATTGTTCCGGTCACCAAGCGGCACTTCCTCTTCAATTTCATCCAGGCTCTTCTCAACCGCAAGACTCTCCCCGGTCAGTGCACTTTCATCAATTTTCAGACTTGCGTTCTCGATCAATCGTCCGTCTGCCGGAACATAATCCCCGGCTTCCAGAAGGATCACATCTCCAACTACCAGTTCTCTTGCCGGAATCGGCGTCACCGTACCATTCCTGAGAACCTTCGCCTCCGGTCCTGAAAGCTTTTTCAGGCTCTGAAGCGACTGCTCTGCTTTTACCGTCTGCACGGTTCCCAAAATTGCATTCATTGTAATGACGATCAAAATAACCGCCGCACTTTCTGCGTCTCCTAAAATTCCTGAAATAATCGCTGATGCAATCAGGATAATCACCAGGAAATCCTTGTACTGCTCCAGAAAAATCTGCAGCACACTTTTCTTCTTTCCCTCCGCAAGCTCATTCCATCCGCATTTTTCACGGGACTTTTCCACTTCTTTTATCGTAAGTCCCTCTTCTCTGCTTCCCATCTGTCCAAGCACTTCTTTTACCGATGACTGATAAATTTCTTTCATCCTTTCTGCCTCCTGTTTCTGAGTATTCACATTCCTGAATTTCTTATGCAACGAAGTTCTCTTCCGATAAAAATGTATAAAAAAAGAAACCCTTATTGCACAACAAATAATGCAATAAAAGTCTCACCATTTCCTTGTGGCACCGGATGCTTCCACCGTACTGACGACACCACAAACGCGGATTCCCTTGCGTAGGTTACTCCCCTTTATTAACGTAACTATATATCACAAACAGCCCTATTGTCAAGAAAATTTTTAACCGGAGCTTCCATTTGGAAACTCCGGTAAATAATTTCACATCTTAGTTTGTGATTGTCTTTTCTGTCTCTTTGTCGAATACATGGATCTTTTCAGCATCGAATGCAAATGTAACAGTATCCCCTGTTCTTGCTGTTGTTCTAGGATCAACACGGGCTGTCATGGTAGCTCCTTCATAATCGAAGTGGAGATAAACTTCAGCACCAAGCATTTCATATACACGGATCTTAGCCTGGATAACTGTATTCGGTGAAGATGTGATAAACATCTGCTCATCATGTACATCTTCCGGACGGATTCCAAGGACAACAGTCTTTCCTTCATATCCTCCATCGATAAGTTTCTTTGCTTTTGCCGGTGGAAGTTCAATATCAGCCGGTCCAACTTTGAGGACAACTTTGTCACCCTTCTTCTGGCATACAGCATCAAGGAAGTTCATCTGTGGTGATCCGATGAATCCTGCAACGAAGAGGTTGCATGGGGTATCATAAAGTACCTGTGGTGTATCTACCTGCTGAACAACACCTGCGTTCATAACTACGATTCTGGTTCCCAGTGTCATAGCTTCTGTCTGGTCATGTGTTACGTAGATGATTGTTGTACCAAGTCTCTGATGAAGTTTGGAAATCTCGATACGCATCTGTCCACGAAGTTTAGCATCCAGGTTGGAAAGCGGTTCATCCATAAGGAATACCTTCGGGTTACGAACGATTGCACGTCCCATAGCAACACGCTGTCTCTGTCCACCTGAAAGAGCTTTTGGTTTACGGTCAAGCAGTGGTTCAAGGTCAAGGATCTTAGCTGCTTCACGAACCATCTTATCAATCTCCGGTTTCGGAACTTTTCTTAATTTAAGTCCGAATGCCATGTTATCATATACAGTCATATGTGGGTACAGAGCATAGTTCTGGAATACCATCGCGATATCTCTGTCTTTTGGTTCTACATCATTTACCACTTTGTCACCAATCTTGAGTTCACCGCTTGTGATCTCTTCCAGACCTGCTACCATACGAAGTGTAGTAGATTTACCACATCCGGATGGTCCTACAAAAATGATAAATTCTTTATCTTCAATTTCAAGGTTGAAATCTTTAACTGCTTCAAATCCGTTCGGATATGTTTTGTTAATATGCTTTAATGATAAGCTTGCCATTTATTTTTCCTCCTAAATCTTTGTGCGATTCTTACATACGCTGTCGCTGTTCTTGTTTCTGAAATAAAGTATATCTGTTTTTACTTCGTCGGTCTATGACCGGGTTGAACAAAGATTTTTTAAGAAGGTGTACAAATTGACGAAAGCCTTACAGCAGTTCTTTATAAATATCCCTTTTTCCGACTCCGCGGTCCTTTGCCACCTTTTTCATGGCTTCTTTCTTATCGATTCCCTGGTTCATATAGTAATCCATATGCTCCTGAACCGTCATTTCTTCCCATTTTGCGCGCTCTTCCTGTAAAATGCTCTCCCGGCTCTTCCCTTCGATCACAAGCACGCACTCACCCTTCGGATCGTTGCTCTCATAATAAGAAACCGCCTCTGCAAATGTGGTGCGAAATGCAGTTTCATGCTTTTTTGTAAGTTCCCGGCACACAGTCAGATGTCTGTCCCCACCAAGAACTTCTCCAAGCTCTCTCAAGGTTCTCACCAGACGGTGCGGTGCTTCATAAATGATCATCGTTCTCGTCTCATCTACGAGCTCACCCAGGACTGCCTGCCTTTCCTTTTTGTCAGTTGGAAGAAATGCCTCAAATGCAAATCTTCTGGTGGAAAGCCCGGAAAGTGTCAGTGCCGTAATGCAGGCAGCGGCTCCCGGTAGGGAAGTGACCGTAATTCCGGCTTCATAGCACATTTTCACCAGTTCCTCACCCGGATCTGAGATTCCCGGTGTGCCGGCATCGGTGATCAGTGCAATATTTGTCCCTGCAAGAAGTTTCTCCACCAGAGCATGTCCTTTGTCTATCTTATTATATTCATGATAACTGGTCATCGGTGTTTTGATCTCAAAATGGTTCAGCAGTTTAATACTGTTCCTGGTATCTTCCGCTGCGATCAGGTCAACCTCTTTCAGCGTCCGGATCACCCGGAACGTCATATCCTCCAGATTGCCGATCGGCGTTGCGCACAAATATAATGTTCCTGCCATAGTTACTCCTTTCCAGTCCCTGTCATTCCGTAATGTTCCAGGATTTCCTGTGTATAACTGCCATCTTTCTCATAAACGATCAGCGGCGGCTCCACGGTCATCCGCGATTTGGCTCCACGGATTCCCTCTATTAAAACCATGTTTGGCTCCTTATCCACATATGGATACACCAAGCGCATCCGCTTCGGCTCCAGCTTCGCCTCGCACATTACCGTCAGGATCTCGGCAAGCCGGAACGGTCTGTGTACCATGTAAAATCTGCCTCCGGCTTTTAAAGTCCGCGCACTTTCCCGGATAATATCATCCAATGTACAAAGAACTTCATGCCTTGCGATCGCCTTGGCACTCTCCGGATTGGCAAGCCCATGCCCACCGATCATATACGGCGGATTCGTTGTGATCACATCCATGGAACCATGTCCAAATATCTGTGACGCTTCTTTGATATCTCCCGTCACAATGTCGATCTGCTCCTCAAGCTGGTTGTGCCGGACACTCCGGCGCGCCATATCTGCGCTCTCTTCCTGGATCTCCAGCCCTGTAAAATGCTTTCCTTTTGTCTTTGCGGCCAAAAGAATCGGGAGAATTCCCGTTCCTGTTCCAAGATCAAGAACGCATTCTCCCGCTTTTACTTTGGCAAAGGCACTTAAAAGCACTGCATCCATTCCGAAGCAGAACCGCCCCGGGCTCTGGATGATCTCATAGCCTTTTATCTGTAAATCATCGAGCCGTTCTCCCGGCTTAAGATTATTTGTCATCTAACTTTGACGCTCCTTCACCTTTCTCCAGAGCTGCAAGCTCTTTCATTTCCTGTTTGGAAAGCTTCACATCCTTTTTCCGGCGGCGCGGTTTGAACTTCAGGTCAGCTGCCGGATATTCACGGATTTCTTTCTCATCATTGTCCAGAGTTACAATAACCCTGACAAGCTGACGCAATACGCTTAATGACTGTACTTCACCTTTCAGTCCTTCCGGAGTTGTCACCGACTCACCTACAGACGGAAGATTATTGTTGAGTTCCTCGTATGTCTCTTCCTCATTTGTCAGACAGCACATCAGTCTGCCACATACACCTGAAATCTTAGTCGGGTTCAGGGACAGATTCTGTTCTTTTGCCATCTTGATCGAAACCGGTGCAAACTCAGACAGATAGGTGTGGCAGCAAAGCTCTCGTCCACAGATCCCGATTCCTCCGCGGATCTTCGTCTCATCTCTTACACCGATCTGGCGAAGTTCAATCCTGGTACGGAATACCGCTGCCAGATCCTTTACCAGTTCACGGAAATCAATTCTCCCGTCTGCGGTAAAGTAAAACAGCACTTTATTGTTGTCAAAGGTATATTCTGCATCGATCAGCTTCATCTCCAGTCCATGCTTGTGGATCTTTTCCAGACAAATCTGAAATGCTTCTTTTTCTTTTTTGCGATTCTTTTCTTCTACACGGCGGTCATCCTCTGTCGCCAGGCGGATCACAGTCTTAAGAGGCTGGGTGATCTCTTCATCCTTCACTTCCTTCGGTCCCATCACAACGTTACCGAATTCTACTCCTCTCGCGGTCTCTACAATTACCTGATCACCACGCTTCACCTCAAATTTGCCCGGTGAGAAAAAATAGATCTTTCCTGCAGTCCGAAAACGGACTCCAATTACTTTTGTCATTCCCTAGTTCTCCTTTATTGTCAACAGAAGAAGTTCCATGACAAGATCAAAGTTGACATTGGCGCGCAGTCTCGCTTTTGCTTTCTCAAGTGCTTCCAGAATTGTCTCAATTCCTTCATAAGAGCTCTTTTTCGCACGCTCCCTGATACTGTCGATCTCTTCACCGAAAATCAGTCTGTCGATATTCATTGTTGCTTTATAGATCAGCACATCACGATACCAGATCATAAGGATGTCCAGATAATCTGTAATCTCAATCTTGTAAGCGGAAATCCGTTTCACAGCTTCCACCAGATCACCGAGTTCCATGGTATCGATATTCTTCAGCAGACGAACTGCCTCATCTTTAATTTCATTAAAATGCTCAGAGCCTGCCAGCATAGCAGCTTTTCCAATATTGCCCTGTGCAAATGCAGTACACACGTCTGCCTTGTAGTCAGGAACCTGAAGCTGCTCCATCAGATACCTTTTCACAAGCTGATCCTTAATGTTGCGGAGCTTCAGCATAACGCATCTTGAGCAGATCGTTGGGAGCAGACTGTCCGCATTCTCTGTAAGAAGCAGAATTACCGCATAAGCAGGTGGCTCTTCGATTGTCTTCAGCAGAGCATTCTGTGCCTGTACAGTCATCATATCTGCATCCGGCACAATGTAAATCTTGTATTTTCCATTATAAGGCTTCACCTGAATATCCCCATTGATCTGAACCCGGATATCATCTACACTGATGCTGTTCGGCTTTTCATGCGTTACCCAGATAATATCCGGATGATTGCCGCTGACTGCCTGCTTGCACGAATGGCACTCATAGCACGGTTCTGCTCCGCCCTTTTCGCACTGCAGAGTCTGTGCAAAAAGACCTGCAAGCATCTTCTTTCCAGATCCCTTCTCGCCGTTCAGAATATAAGCATGTGATACTTTATCTTCTGTAACTGCGTTCTGTATATACTGAATGATCTCGCTATGTCCTACGACATCTTTAAATCCTGACATATTATCACCCTCTTCTTTCTTACTATTCCATTAGTATAACATAAATTTATGCAGATACCTAGAGCAAATTCCTGTGGTCTTTCTGAATTATTTCTGAAAATTCTGCGAATTTCGCTTTGTAGGTATGTTGAAATCATATCTTCTGCACACAAACTATCTTCTCAATAATAAAAGATGACAACCTTTCCGATATGTTTTATAATAAACATGAATATATAAAGCTTCTGTATCCAATGATGTAATCGGATTGCTCCATTTCTACGCAATTTATTCTTTTGATACTTACATCATACAAGATGTTGTGGTCAAAAGGTATTTTGGCCAGACAAACTTTATATAAGTTTCTTACACAGAAAGGGGATGAACTCATGCTGGAGGTAAAAAATCTTACATTCCAGGTGAATGAAAACGGAATAGAACGAAGTATCGTAGAAAATATCAGTTTTAACGTAGAAGACGGGGAAATGCTGGTGATCACCGGTCCGAACGGAGGTGGCAAATCCACACTTGCAAAAGTGCTGATGGGGATTGACCAGGCAAGTGCCGGACAGATCATCTTAGACGGAACCGATATCAGTGATTATGATATCAACCACAGGGCAGAAGCCGGAATCGGTTACGCATTCCAGCAGCCACCGCGCTTCAAAGGAATGACGGTAAGCAAGCTTTTATCACTTGCGGCTGGAGAAGATCTGACAAGAGATGTCTGTTGCAGACTTTTAAGTACCGTTGGACTTTGTGCCAACGAATACATTGAACGTGAAGTAGACGGAACCTTATCCGGCGGTGAAATGAAGCGTCTGGAAATTGCAACCGTTCTCGCAAAGCCGCACAAACTCTGTATTTTCGATGAACCGGAGGCCGGAATTGATCTCTGGAGTTTTTCTATGTTGATCGAACAGTTTGAAAAAATGCACAAAGAGAAAAAGCAGAGTCTTATCCTTATTTCCCATCAGGAAAGAATCATCCAAATGGCTGACCGGATCATGGTAATCGAAGGCGGAAAGATTGCTTCGATCGGACAGACCGCGGATATCCTTCCACAATTATTAGGGAAGACAGCAGATTCTTACAGCTGTCTGAAATGTAGATAACAGGGGAGGAAGATACAATGACTTTATTGGATAAAATTACAGAAAAAGTATTAGCTCAGATCGATGATACCGGTTTTACACAGTCCGGTGCATTCAATTTACGACATAATGGGATCGCGCTCTGCCACGGTGACAGTGAGCATATTAAAATCAAGAAAAAACAGGACAAGCCGGGAATCGATATTTTCATCGATGGAAAAACAGACGGCGAAGAAGTTCATATTCCGGTTGTTGTTGACGCAAGCGGAATGACGGACGTTGTTTACAATGATTTTTATGTAGCAGAAGGTGCAAATGTAACCATCGTTGCCGGATGTGGTATCCACAACAGCGGATGTAACGAAAGTCGCCATGATGGTATTCATACTTTCCATGTGGAAAAAAATGCAAATGTACGCTATGTAGAAAAGCATTACGGAGAGGGTGAAGGCACCGGAGCCCGTGTACTCAATCCTGTTACCGAAGTTTATCTTGGTGAAAATTCTGTATTTACGCTGGATACTGCTCAGATCAAAGGAGTCGATTCTACGGTTCGTGAAAATAATGTACATCTGGAAGCCGGTTCCAAGCTTTATGTCATTGAAAAACTGATGACACATGGAAAACAGGAAGCTACTTCAAATATGATGGTGGAACTGCTCGGAGAAGGCAGCTCTGCGCAGATCGTATCCCGTTCGGTCGCAAAAGGCGAATCCAGACAGGTCTTCCATCCGAGAGCTGTCGGAAAGAACCGTTGCCATGCACATGTTCAGTGTGATTCTATTATCATGGATCATGCAGAAGTAAGTTCAATTCCTGAGATCAATGCGAAGCATGTGGATGCGGCTATTATCCACGAAGCTGCGATCGGAAGGATCAATGATGAGCAGTTGATCAAGCTGCGGACTCTTGGAATGACGGAAGAGGAAGCAGAAGGGGTGATTATTGAGAACTTCTTGAATTAGAGTCATGCGTAGCGTGGAAATATGACAAAAAAACGAAATCCATCTTCGGTTCCATAGTGCAAAGGCGCTGATACCGAAGATGGATTCCTTTTTTTCTGGATATTGACTCCACTACATTATAAAATCTTATTTAATAAACTTCATGATTTTCTCAATGAGAAGTTCATATGGACAGGCGAAGCCTGTCTCGCTTGGGTGTTGAAATTTCTACTGTTCAAGTATCTTTTTACAGATTTTTTCAAGGATGTCTTCAAGGTCTGTGTTTTCGTAGCGTTCTGTGATTCCGGCGTGGGCGAGGTTTTCTTCGGAGAAATCTTTGGAATCGGCGAGGAAACGGCGGCACATTTCGGCGTATTTGGGTTCTTTCTGGGTTTTCTCACGGGCGAGGGCGCGGGTTAAGCGCTCTCCGTCTTCTACCTCGATGTAAAGTGGAACTACTTTTTCGTTTCCAAAATAGGTTTTCAATTTTTCATAGGATTCAAGAGTTCCGATCATGAGATAATCCTGATTTTTTTGTTCAAAATTGAACTGTCCGTCATCAGCGGTGAAATAGTGCCAGATACCATAAACTGTATTGTAAGCACGTTCTTCGATCAATCGGCCTTCTGTTTTGAACTTTTCAAGTTCAGTTTCGTCTGTAAAGAAATATTCTTCGCCTTCTTTTTCTCCCTCACGCCGTGGACGGGTTGTATAGATCGTTACATTTTTTAACTGTGGCATTCTTTTTCTCAGTTCTTTGTAGATTGTGTCTTTCCCCGTTGAACTTTTTCCCATCAGATAATATATTTTACTCATGTTTCCACACCTTTATCTTGCCTTCCGTCTGTATTCCTTCTATTTGGAGATTCTGTGTTTCATAATAACGAAGAAGTTCTACTGCTTCCCGGCTGATCCGCTCTCCGGGTACGATAACCGGGCTTCCCGGTGGGTAGAGATATGCGTATTCCAGAGAAATGTGTCCTTCACTTTCTTTCCACGGAATCTCTTCTGCTTCTCCGTCTTCTTCCCGGTCCGCTGCCTCCTGCGGTGTAAAATACTGCTCCAGTCTAGGAAGCTCTCCGGAAATCTCTATGCTTCCGGAAACGGCTGTTTTTGCTTCCAGCTGACCGTCTATTTCCAGTAACGCAGCTTTTAACCTGTCCAGTCCTTCCTGCGTATCTGCCACGGTCGTCATCGCAAGTACATAGGTTCCTCCGGTCATTTCCATTTCCAGATGATATCCTTTTCGCAGCCGGTCCGCAAGCTCCGGACTTGTAATATTTGCATTTGCTGTGGAAATCACAACTTTGGAAATATCATAATGTTCTGTACGGAGAATCTGTAAATGCTGTAATGGCTTCAGTTCTTCTCTGAACTTTTGTAGCCTCTCCACATAAAGTTCAAATGCATTTTCACATTTTCCATCCACAAAATCCACACAGGCATCCAGACTTGCCATGAAAATATAAGATGGACTGCTACTCTGTAACATATCCAGATACTTCTTGATCCTTCTGCGGTTTACAATTTTTCCGTTGATATGCAGGATTGCAGTCTGTGTAAGAGACGGCAGTGTCTTGTGCAGACTGTTGATCACCACATCTGCTCCCAGATCATTTGCGCGCCCCGGAAATGCCGGATGAAATCCGAAATGCGGTCCATGTGCTTCATCTACGATCAGTGGAATCCTATACGAATGTGCCACTTCTGCAATTCCTTTCACATCCGATACCACGCCATAATAATTTGGAGATACGATCACAACGGCTTTGATATCCGGCTCTGCAGCAAGTGCTTTTGCCACATCTTCTTTGCTGATCTCCCCGTTCATATGCATGGAAATATCAAATTCCGGATACACATAGCGCGGTACAAGACCATTCATATAGATTGCATGGTAAATGGATTTGTGACAATGGCGTGCCACCAGAATCTTATCTCCCCGGTGCGTACATCCCATCACTGCACTTAAAATTCCGGCAGTACTTCCATTTACCAGAAAATGACTTTCCTCTGCCCCAAATACCCTTGCGGCTCTTTCCTGCTCCTCTTTTAAAATACCATCTGCGTGATGCAGATCATCGAAACCATCGATTTCCGTGATATCCAGATCGTATGGGAGTTCAATTCCAAGAAGTGCCTTGTTTCTCTTATGTCCCGGCATGTGAAATGCGTAAAAATCGCTCTCGGAATATGCTTTTAATTTATCGTATAGTCGTTCCATTTTAAACCTCTTTAAGTCTTTTAGAAACATCATATAATTTTTCTTCCGAAAACGCAAGAGGACGAAACGGTTCTCCCATTTCGTCCTTTCCATATATTCCGGCTTACACAGCCACAATCTCAAACACTTTCGCCTGGAAATCTCCCTTATCATTCACGCCCTTCTTCCATACACCGGACGCAGAATCGGACAGGATCATTCCGACTTGCATCAGCTCATCGCCATAGCAGTCATAATCATATCCGCTGACCTTATAACAGATATCTTCTTTCAGCCCTTTCAGCTTCAGTCTCTTAAATCCAACATTGACCGGCTGCATTACCCGGTAATAACCGACCAGCGCCTTCTTCTGATCCTCCGATACGATCATCCATGCGGTCTCATTTCCCTCAAACGGACTCTTCAATCGATAGAAAGTTCCTTTCTGGATCAGATCTCTCTTCTCCTTCATAAATGCGATCTGACGGCGGATTTCTACCTTATCTTCCTCGTCAAGCTTTAAAAGGTCAAGCTCATATCCAAAAGTTCCAAAGTAAGCCACATCTGCTCTTGTCTCGATCGGTGTCACACGGTTTGTCTGATGGTTCGGCGAAGCTGATACATGGCTTCCCATACAACTCACCGGATAAACCATCGAAGTTCCATACTGGATTTTCAGACGTTCGATTGCGTCAGTATCATCCGAAGTCCATCCCTGCGGTGCGTAGTAAAGCATTCCCGGATCAAATCTTGCCCCACCACTTGCACAGGATTCAAACAATACATGCGGAAAACGGCTGGTCAGGCGCTCATACAGTTCATACACACCAAGGATATATTTGTGGCAGACCTTTCCCTGATACTCTCTGTCATTTCCGTTGGAAAATACCTCTGAAAATGTACGGTTCAAATCCCATTTGATGTAAGATACCGGCACTTCTGCAAGAAGATTTTCCAACATATCCCCGATATATTCCCGAACTTCCTTTTTTGAAAAATCAAGAACATACTGATTCCGGCTGTGACAGATCCGCTTGCCCTGCTCAGCCAGAAGCCAGTCCGGATGTGCACGGTACAGATCACTGTCTTTGTTCGTCATCTCCGGTTCAATCCAGAGTCCGAATTTTAAACCTTTGGCATTGATCTTTTCTGCCAGCTCCTTTAACGTTCCTTTCAGCTTTTCCTCATTCGGATACCAGTCACCGAGCGAAGAAGTTCCATCATTTCTCTTTCCAAACCATCCGTCATCCAATACAAAAAGCTCCATTCCAAGATCTGCTGCCGCATCCGCAAGTCCCAGAAGCTTTGGCGCATCAAAATCAAAATAAAATGCTTCCCAGCTGTTGATCAGGATCGGGCGAACCTTATCTCTCCAGATTCCCCTTGCCAGACGTGTGCGGTACAGCTTGTGAAAGGTCTGGCTCATTCCGTTAAGTCCGGCTTCCGAATATACCATTACCATCTCCGGTGTCTGGAAGGATTCGCCTTTTCCAAGTGTCCACTTAAATCCATTTGGATGGATTCCCATCAGCACACGGGCGGTATCATAATTGTCTACCTCTGTCTGTGCAAGGAAATTTCCGCTGTAAACCAGACTGAATCCGTAAACCTGTCCCTGGAACTCGTCTGCATTTTCACGGGCAAGCGCAAAGAACGGGTTAAACTGATAGCTGCTACATCCACGCATACTGTAAATGCTCTGGATACCGTAATCCAGCTTATGTCTTCTCACATGACGCTCTCTTGCCCACACACCGGCAAGATCGATCATCTCATAATCCTTGTCCGGCAGATCCACACAGGCGCTCATTGCAGAGAGAAGTGTGATCTTTTCGTCAGAATCACATTCAAAACGTACACTTCTCGCAATCACCGGAAATGCTTCATAGATCGTATATAAAAGAACAATTCTTGTATTGATACTTGTATCCTCCAGAACCAATTCCAGAGTCTGTGCCTCATCATCACTTTCTACATATGTCGCCGGAAGTCCTTCAAACTTTGGTTTGCCATCATAAATTTTATGCTCTTTATATACAAACTCGACTACATGGCTTCCGTTCTCCCGCTCGATCTCATATGCCGGAAAACGCATATCTCCGCAGCCGAAAGTCGGATACTCCTGCTTGATATTCTCCAGTGAGAATGTAGAATTTCCCTCGAAAGCATACGGTGACATATCACGCATCGCATATTCAAAAAGATGGCTGAAATCTTCTCTGTGTGTCAGGCGTTTTCCGTAGTAGAGCTGTCCCGGCTGGTCGTTGTCAAGGATCTTGATGATGTAGCTGATCTCCTGATTATAGAGATGGAATTCTCTTGTTTTTTCGTTGTAAATAATTGACATATTTCTTCACTTCCTCCTTTTTCTTTCATCCTCTCAGTTGTTGACCTTATAGACTTTTCCTTATGTCCGTGCTATAATATTACTAGCTTAGGAGGAAAAAATATGACATCTCAGGAAAACCAACCAAGAAGTAAAAATTATGACTGTCTGTATGCCGTCGGTCATCAATCTACAGATTTATATTTAACTTATTGTGGATTTGAGAATTGTTCTCCAGCCCATTCATTTGGTCCTGTATGGCGAAATGAGTACGTGATCCATTTCATTTCAGGTGGACATGGATATCTTCAAATCGAAGATACTGAATATGAGCTTAATGCAAATCAGGCTTTTCTTGTCCCTGCACAGGTAGCGACTTACTACCATGCAGATCCGGATAATCCTTACCAATACACATGGATTGGTTTCGCTGGAAAAAAAGCTGCCCAGTATCTGGCTGGAACTCCGCTGAGCATAGAGCATCCTATTTGCAATCTGCCAATTCCAGTCTCTGAATTTTATATGATTATTCAGAAAATACTTCATGACAGAAAAAGTACACTTGCAAATGACATCAAGCGTACTGCTTATTTATACCAAATATTATCCATATTAACTTCAATAAGTCAATCTACAATAGATACTAATATGCCATCTGTCCATTCTCCTGAAGATTATGTCAACCTTGCCTTAAGTTTTATCAAGAAAAATTACGATCACATATGTGTCGCAGATATTGTAGACTATATCGGAATTACCCGTTCCTGGCTGTATACACTGTTTAAAAAAAGATTAAACACCTCTCCCCAGGAATATTTAATCTCTTATCGTCTCGAAAAATCTACACAATTACTGCGCGATACCAGCCTTTCTGTCGCAGATATCGCTGCCAGAATTGGTTATGTGGATACACTGACCTTTTCCAAAGCGTTTAAAAAGAATTTTTCTGTTACGCCCGCACAATATCGTAAATTATATTTTGAAAAAGGAGAGTTTTAAAATCATGTTAACACCGATTTATGAAGAATATCCGGATTACCACTGCTTATCCCATCTTAATCCACAAAGCAGTGATCTGTCTCTTTTTTCATGCGGAATTCAGAAGTGTCCACCCGGACATACATGGGACAAACCACGTCCGCAATACCATTTACATTTTATCATAGACGGAAAAGGTACCTTTCAGGCCAATGGAAAAACCTGGCGTCTCTCCCGGCGGCAGCTTTTTCTCTGCCCGCCTGATACACCAGTTTATTACAGTGCAGATTCTGAAGATCCATGGCACTATGCATGGGTCAGTGTTTACGGTCCCAAAGCATCTCTTTGGTTAAAACAGGCCGGTTTCGATCAGGATACTCTGGTCCGGGACAGCTATATCCCTGTAGAACAATTTACAATCCTGATCCAGCAGTTACTGAATACCTGGAAACCAGCTCCCGGCAGTGAACTCAGACAGCTCAGCTTCCTGTTTCACCTGATGTCTTTGCTGATTTCTTCAAATACAGCAAAAAATACACTTGCTTCCGCGTCTAAAGCAGACACAAATGAAGCACTTTTTAATCAGGCACTCGAATTTATCTCAGACAATTATGACTGTAATATCCATGTGCAGGATATTTCCAATTATCTTGGAATTAGCCGTTCCCGCCTGTGTTCCTTATTCCAGTCACACCTGAATCAGTCGCCACAGAATTATCTGCTTCTTTTTCGGATGCAAAAGGCACAGGAACTTCTTACTTCTACAAATTTTGAAATTCAGGACATTTCTCATCAGATCGGTTATCCTGATTCTCAGACATTTTCAAAAGCATTTCGCCGGGTCTACAACACCAGTCCCAGCGAATATCAAAAACTTCACAGCGGTAAATCCTTATAATTTACCGCCTGAAGTTGCAATTCCTTCAATAAAATGTCTCTGGAACAGCAAATAAAGCACAAGCATCGGAATACAAGCAATCAAAGATCCCGCCATCAATTCCGGATAGTTTGAAGAAAACTGTCCCTGTAATTTTGCAAGCCCTGCTGCAAGTGGCATAGACTGCTGATTGGTATTTGCGATCAATGGCCACATTAAGTCTTTATATCCGAATAATGCTGTGAAAATTCCAAGTGCTACCATGGATGATTTCGTCAGTGGCATCATAACATATAAAAATGTCTGACCAATATTACAGCCATCCAATCTGGCAGCTTCCTCCAGATCTTTTGGCAGTCCCATGTATGCCTGTCTCATAAGGAAAGTACCAAATGCAGTTACAAGTCCTGGGAAAATCAATGAAAAAATTGTATTCAGCATTCCCAGCTTTGATACCATCAGGTACTGCGGAATAATAAAGATCTGAACTGGAACCATCATCTGGAAAAGTACCAGTGAAAAGCACAAATCTCTTCCTTTAAATTTTAATCGTCCGAACGCATATCCTGCAGTTGTTGCAGTAAGTACTGCACAAATAATTCTTCCAAAAATCATTAACAATGTATTGATATACAGTTTAATAAAATCCATTTTCCGTACAACATTTGCAAAAGCCTGTGTTCTCCACTGTGACGGGAAAATTATAAACGGATTCATCTGTGTTGCTTCTGATTTTGTTTTAAATGCAGTCAGGATCATCCATGCAAACGGAATCAGCATGATTACTGCACCTATAATCAAAAAGACATGTTTTATTAATTTATGCCAATTTCCTATCTTTTTCATTTTCTTCACCTACTCTAGTTATAATGTACCCACTTCTCCTGTGCCTTCATCTGAAATACCGTTATCAGCATAATAATGCAAAGAAGTAATACAATAATTGCTGATCCATATCCTTTGTTATTTTCTACAAATGCATATCTGTAGAACAGATATACCAGTGACTGTGTCTTTGGAAGAGCCGGGTTATTTTTACCAATCATCATGAAAATAGAATCAAATACCTGTAATGAAGCAATAACTCTTGTGATAACAACGAAAAACATTGTTGGTGAAATAAGCGGTAATGTAATCTTGAAAAACTGTGTTACTGCATTTGCACCATCAATTTCTGCCGCTTCATAATAATCTTTCGGAATTTCCTGAAGTCCTGCAAGGAACAGAACCATGTTATATCCGATAACACTCCAGATTCCAACAATTGCAAGTGAAATAAATGCTATTTTCGGATCTGATACCCAGTTGACTTTCGGAAGTCCTATAGCTTCTAACAGATGATTTAAAAGTCCAAATTCTGAGTTATATAACCATTTCCACACCATGGCAACCGCTGCCGGTGCACATACCATAGGCATGAAATAAATCATTCTGTAGACAGAACGTCCACGCATTTTCTGGTTCAACATAACTGCCAGTACAATTGCAATTATAATTGAAAAAGGTACTTCAACTATCGCATATTTTAATGTATTTAAAAGAGCCTGCCATACTGCTGTGTCGGCAAAAAGTCTTTTATAGTTTTCGAGTCCAACAAAAATATTTCCTCTTCCGAATGAACCTGTCTTAAAAAAGCTCTGGTAAATTGTCTGGAAGATTGGAATGATATTTAAGATCATAAGCCCTGCCATCGTTGGCAAGATAAATAGCCAGCCCCAAAGAAATTCCGAGCGTTCCCTGTTTGTCATTTTTTTCTTTGCTTTTTTTACCTTCATTTCTTACCATCCTTAGATTTCAAAAGGGGTACCCATTTCAGATACCCCATTAAAAATTTACTATTGTTCTTCTGCAAGGAATTTGTTCATTTCAACTGCAACGTCCTCGCAAACATCTTTCATAGGTTTTGCACCGCTGAATCCGTCTACCATCTTCTCTAACATCATCTGGAACCATACCTGTGTGTTCTTTGAACTCGGATATGCCTGTGCATCTTCTCTCATATCAAGATAAGCCTGCATATTGAATCCTGGCTGTGAATTTACCCAAGTATCTGAAGTTCCTTCATATGCTGACATTGTAACTCCAAGATTTGCCTGTTTTTCCTGAGCTTCTTTTGATCCAAGATATTCAATCAGCTTCCATGCACCTTCTGGATTTTCGCTGTTTGCAGATGCTGCCCAGCCAAGTCCATTGTAAATAGATTTTGTTCCTTCTGGTCCATTCGGAAGAGGAGCAATATCACAGTTTTCTTTTACATAATCATTTCCTGCAAGTTCCGGAATACTCCATGATCCCTGGAATGTCATTGCTACTGTTCCAGCTTCCATAAGTGCTGTTGAATCATTTTCTGAAAGTACAGTGTAATCTGGCATTGAACCATCTTTGATGATATTTTCAATCATTTCCATTGCTTCAATTGTCTTTGGTTCATCAAATCCTGATTTTTTCTTATCTGGTGTAAGAACCTCTCCACCGTATGCGTAAATTGTGCTGTACCATGATTCCTGATAGTTCGCCGGTGCTATAGCAACACCATACTGGCTTCCATCATCTTTAGTAAGTTTCTTAGCAACTTCACGGAAATCATCCCATGTCCAGTCTGCTGTTGGATAATCAATTCCTGCTTCATCAAACATGGTCTTGTTATACCATACTGCACAGGTATCTACATCCTTCGGTACTGCAAGCTGGTCTCCATCTGCATTCTGATAAATATTAACCAGTTCTTCCGGATAGTTTGATAAATCAATTTTATCGCTTTCTTTAATCTTATCGGAAAGATTCATAAGAATATCATCATATTCTGCATATGTACCGATCTGATCGGAATGCATCCAAAATACATCCGGCATAGATCCACCTGTTGCTGCTGCTTCAAGCATTGTCCAGTAATCTCTCCATGGAGTAATCTGGATATCTACATCAATTCCTGTCTCTGCTGTAAAATCATCCATGATTTCACGAAGTCCCGGTTCCTGGTTGCTGTCCCAGATTGCAACAACAAGGCTTTTTCCTGTATCCTGACTCTCTTCTTTTGTATCAGAGCTTTTGTCACTGCTTCCACTACCGCCGCATGCTGCTAACGACGCAGTCATCACTGCTACTAACATTACCGCACTAACTTTTTTCCAATTCATTTTCTTTCCTCCTCGCACATTGTTCTGAATAATTATTCATCTGTTTTATGCATATCTGAATTATATAGTATTCCCCTTCCTGTCGGAATGTCTTCATGTCTTCCGTATACTGCTTTTTGTCCTTGTTTTTTTCTATCAACCCCTTTTTCGCTACATTTTTACCTGTCAATAAGCATTTCGACTGTTTAATATGTGTAATTATATCGTTAAAAAACTATCTTTTCTTGTTATTTTGCATTATTTTATACAATTACCCGTTTTTTGTCTATAGATTCACAGCTGTCCATTTTTTTGCAATGTACAGAAAATCTGTAATCCAGCTACGAATTGTTTTACACAAACAAATACATTTACTGGGTAATAAAAAGGAACGATGTCGTTTGGTATAATTCAAAAAACATCGTTCCTCTTGCTTGTTATTTCATTTTCCCGCAGCCTTTTTACTCTACACTACTGTCCACTTTCCATCCAAGCGCTTTCTCTACCGTATCGATCAGTACCCGGCTTACTCTTTGTGAACCGTCCATCTGTACATAATAGTAGGTCGCACTGTCGTCCTTGCTTCCCACATAGAATGTAACTGTCTTTTCCTTATCATCATCCGACGTATCCTTGTAAGTCAGCTCCACCTTCGTCCGCTGATCTTCCGCAAGCCCGTAATTGCCAAGCGTCGCGTCCGTCACATGATAATCTGCACAATCTGTAAAATAGAATCCGGAAAGTGCTGTCATAATACTTGTGACAGTATCTTCCTGATCCTCATTGTCCGCTTCATAGGTTTTTACCTCGTCACCCGGTTTTGTCACAGTCTCTTTTACAAAGTTATCGGATGTAACTGTTACAAAGCTGTCCTTTTCAGCAACATCTGCAAGCTGCCATACCATTTCCGAAATCAGATCTGCCGATACCGTGTACACTTTTTCTGTTCCATCTTCCATGAAATAATAATTTTCGCCGGAAGCATTCCCGATTAGAAATTTATGTGCCTCGCCGTCCTTTCCGGTCAGCGTAAGATTATATTCCGGCGAATCAAATCCATAGTCCGAAAGGTCATCCGGATTCTTGATCTCTTTTACCGCCTGAATATCCGAAAATGCATCTTCCATATTTTGCATACTGCTCTCCGTCAGTGCGATCGTGGTGTCCGGCGCATACTCCCAGGTATCATCCTCTTTTACAAAGGACATTTCTTCCCCGGACGCTTCTTTATACTCGATCGACTCCAGCGAATCTGTCTCAAAAATATGCACCACTGCGTTTTCTTTTTTCTTCTCTTCTGTCTCTGACTTAGATGTATTCCATTTTTTCAGCCCGAAAAATGTAATGAGCAGAGCAAGCAGTACGAGCAGAAGGATTCCTATTGTCCTTGTTTTTTTCTCCATCTTTTTTCCTCCTGCCTCTTACGCTTTCCGTCTTCTCATCCAGATCACAAATCCAAGGATCAGAATTGCAAGCGGAATAATAAAGATCACAAGGATGCTGAATGCACCTGCATGCATCGGTGTGTTGGTCTCAGTCGAAAGACTCTTCGCTTCAATCGCAACATTGTTTACATTATCAAAATTCTCTGTCACTGAATTTACAAACAAAGTCAGGTTATCCAGTGTCGTCAGCTGATCTGTGATATCCGAGCTGATCATAGATGCAGAAGCAAGCACCGTAAGTCTTGCTGTCTTTGTGTCTGTATCCGTTGCATCACTCTTATCGTCTTCATCCTCGCTGTCCGAATCTGAAGAATCCGCAGAAATCGCATTGGTAGAAACGGCTCCCAGAATATACTGTCCCTGTGTCTGGTCATTTTCTGTCACTGCATATCCACTGTCTGATGTCTGCATAAATGGAGTAACCGTTAGATTGTCATTATCCGTATCTGTTTTCTCCATACCAGGTGAATTCAGCAGAAGTACCATTTGATTGCTGATGCCGCTTCCCATGTCACCACTCAGAGAAAGCTGTGGGAAGATTGCATAATAATTTCCCTGGTAACATCTCTGGGTATCTGCAATGTAACCACTGACTTTTTTCAGCCCGTAATCAGACATAATTCCGTCCAGATTTGGTGTGTCTGCAGTTGTATCTCCAAGAATCAGATAAACCTTCCCTCCATCATTCAGATAATTTTCAATGATCGTTTTTTCATCATCTGTAATGTCTGAAGTCGGCGCATAGAGGAACAACAGGTCGCAGTCGTCCGGGATTTCCGGACTCATACTCAGGTTGATTTCTTCCGTCTCCAGATTATTCTTGGTAAGCAGATCACTTACCGAACTTGAAAATGTCGATTCTCCGTGACCACTGGTTCGGTAAATCTTGCTCGTTTCCTCGCTGGTTACATAATTGATCGCACTGGTAAGCTGTCCTTCGCCATCGAAAGAACTTTCACTGGCACTTCCGGTCGTATAATAAGAGTAATAATCCGACTGGATAATATCTGAAAATGAAATCGTTGTAGATTTTCCGGTTGCATCACACGATACAACAATCACATTTCCATCGGTATTATATTTCTGAAGAACTGATGGATGCAGTACGCTGTCCACCCATTCCACTTTTACTTTGCCGGAAAGCGCCGCATATTTTTTCACAAACGTCTTGATCCGGGTATCCACAGAATCCTGTTCTGCGATCACCTTCAGATCTACTTTTTTGTCCAGCTTCTTCAGCATTTTTGTAGATACACTGCTGATATCGTACAGATTGTTGCTGCTGATATCAATATTTCTTACATTTTCCGGAAGCTGTCCTGCCACCAGATTGATAACGATCGCGATCGCGATCACGATCACCGCAAGCCCTACGCTGTAAGTTCCGTTCCGGGAAGACTTGCTGCTGAACATTTTTCTGATTTTTTCCATGTCTTCTCCCTCCTAACTCCAACGTCTTTTCTGAATGGACTGCATGGTCAGGAAAATAAATACACCTGCCACACTCAGATACATGATCAGTCCGCTCACGTCGAAAAGCTTGTTATATGCTACATTGTCAAATACATCTGCAAGATACAGTTTCTTCATGATGTTAACCAGAATATTTTCAAATAATGAGGACTTCACGAAGCTTACGATCACAACCGCGGCAACTCCGATTACTTCGATCAGTCCTGTAATCATCCAGTTTCCCGTCATCCGGTAAATGATCAGCGTCGCAATGGTAACGAGTACCACAATGCCGATCATGCCGCTTGTAGCTGATGTCGGGAGGAAATTGATCAGTCCTCCCCAGAGATAGATCAGAAGCAGAACTCCAAAGGTTGTTACTGCCGCAATGATCTGGCTTTCTGTGAGTGACGAAAGAAACATTCCGATTGCCAGATATACGCATCCGAGCAGGAAGAACATCAAGATCGACAGATAATCCACCTTCAGATACGCCGTTCCAAAGCTCTTAATGATAATTGGGAAAATGCAGAAGATCAGGCACGGTACCGCAAATACCGTCACCATCGCAAGGTATTTTCCCATCACGATATCGAATAATTTCACCGGTGCGGCAAGAAGAAGCTGGTCCGTCTTGTTCTTCCGTTCCTCCGCAAATGAACGCATGGTGAGCATCGGGATAATGATGATCAGCACATAGTTGATGTTCATCAGAACGTATGAAAAATACGGATATCCCGAATTTAAGTTGTACGCCATGAAATAGATTCCCGTGAAGATCACAAGAAATGCGATCAGGACATAGCCTGTCATTGATTGAAAATAGGATTTTAATTCTCGCTTATAAATTGCTGTCATTTTCGAGATCCTCCTTTTCATCCTCACTTGTCGGAACGGCATTTTCTTCCGGCTCTTCATCCATCTCAGTCAGCTCGTTCTCTTCTGCCTCTTCCTGCGCATTTTTCTTATGCCACTTTGCCATCCAGCCTTTCTTTTCGCCGTCCTTCATCGCTTTTGCGGCTGCGGGTGTGCTTCCCTGTGTCAGCTCCAGGAAGACATCCTCCAGCGTCGTGCGGCTGTGATACAACATAAGTAACGGACATCCCGCCTGTGCAAATGCCATAAATACTGCTTCCCTGATATCTTTTCCAGCCTTCGGGAACAGGCTCGCCTTTACCGTTCCTTCTTCTTTTCCGTGTTCCACGGATGCCTTCTGAACATTGCCGATTGTGCCGATGACTTTCCGTACCGTCTCTTCATTTCCCTTTGCCAGAATTTCCACTGTCTGCTGATTCGTCAGAAGCTTTTCCAGATTCTCCGGTGTATCACTTGCCACCAGTTTTCCTTTGGAAATGATCATAATATAATCGCAGACTTCCTGGATCTCTGCCAGAATGTGCGAGCTTAGGATCACGGTATGCTCTTTTGCCAGCTCACGGATCAGTTCACGGATCTCAATAATCTGCTTCGGATCCAGTCCGACCGTCGGTTCATCCAGAATGATGATCTCCGGAAATCCAAGGATCGCCTGCGCAAGTCCGACTCTCTGCTTATAACCTTTGGACAGGTTCTTGATCAGCCGGTCCTGTACATCCATGATCTTCACCATCAGCATGACCTTCTCAATCTGCTCTTGCCGTTCCTTTTTCGGGATCTTCTTCAGCTCCGCTACGAACCGCAGGTATTCATTTACCTTCATATCCGTGTAAAGCGGTGGCATCTCAGGCAAATAACCAATACATTTTTTTGCCGCCTCCGGTTCCTCCAGTATATTGTGCCCGTTGATCAGCACTTCACCTTCTGTGGCGCCAAGATAGCCTGTCATAATATTCATCGTTGTGGACTTTCCGGCACCGTTCGGTCCCAGAAATCCATAGATCTGACCGGTATCTACAGTAAAATTCAAATGATCTACAGCCAGATGTGAGCCGTATTTCTTTACAAGATTTTTTACCTCAATCAATGTTGTTCCTCCTGACTACAAAATTTCATGCTTTTCAATTATACGGATGATTTGTGAAACTTCTGGGGGCAGTCTGTGTTCATTCTGTGTTTTTTCTGTGAAACTGTAAACTGTAAAAGTGTACCACCTGCCCGATAATAATAGAAATACCGATATCTGGAATCAACTTTTCCACATATCGGTATTTTATGATGTGCGTGTCAAAAGTAAATTCTGTCACTCACTGATGTAACCAGATTGCTCCATTGCTACGCAATTCCCGTAATCCCCGAACACCTCAAGCTCCCATAAAATGGCGGATTCGCGCCGGTCAGGCGAGGAACTCTTCCAGGATTTCCCGGATCCTTGCCTCTTTTGTCGGCTCCAGCTTGTCGCCGGTGTCTTCCGGATGGAATCTGGAACCGGCTGTGTCTTCTGTATACCGTTTTTCATTCACAGAAACGGCATTTACAGGAGCTGCGCTTGCAGGCACGGTTTCTTCTGAAAGTGGTCTTTGTTCCTGTTCAGAATACGCAGATTCATTTTCCTCCACATCCATTTTCTCCGGAATCTCATCCGCTCTCTGAACCGTAACCTGGATTTCTTTCTGATTGGTCTTCTCATAGCGATGAGCATATGTATTTTCCAGAAAATCTACCATATAGGTTTTCGCTGCCTCCAGCTGATAGGCATCATCCGCAAGCATCCGGAGTAAAAAGAGCGCCAAAGCTCCCATACCGCCCAAAATACCATATCTGTAAAGTCCCTGTTCCCTCTCCCCCGCTGCATAAGCAAGCGCTGTTCCTGTGGCTCCAAAGATAAGGCAGAGCCAGATGCTCCCCTTCGCCCACTGTCTCCAGGTGTGCAGCCGCACGCCAAGCACCCGGTATTCATACAAATATTTCTCTACAAATGCACCAACATTCTGTACTTTATCACTCACCATACACCCATGCTCAAATTTCGCCCTTACAAGCCGCATCAGCGGATGATTGCTTTTACTCATGTTACTTGCTGCTCTTACCAGCTTTTTCAGTGAAATCCCGGTAATCAGTCTTGCAATCGCGCCGATCCCGATCATCACTCCCGTCAGAAAAAATACCGTTTCTCTCACCACGAACATTTCCAACATAAAAAGAATCCTCCTTCTTAGATTTACCGTCATTATACCGTAAACCTCCGAATTTGGATTCCCTAATCGTTCGCCACAATCCGACATCCTGTCTGGAAAATGACGCTGCTTTTTTGTTTTACTTTGCTGCCTTACGCATTACATTCTTTCTACAAGACCTTTGACAAGCCCTACATAATGGGTGATTGCCATCTTCACAAACTCCGGATAATCCATCGTTGCACTGTTGTCAGCTTTGTCCGAAATTGCACGAATAATGACATACGAAACTTTATTCAGATATGCGGTCTGCGCCATTGCTGCGCCTTCCATCTCCGCACACTTTCCATCAAATGTCTTTACCAGATATTCTTTCTTCTCCTTGCCGGAAATAAACTGATCTCCGCTGAGCACTCTTCCGGTAAATGTCTGAATGTCCGGATTCACTTCTTTGTTTACTTCCACTGCCAGCTCCACAAGCTTCTTATCCGCCGGGAAAGAAAAGGTATCCATTCTCGGAATCTGTCCTACCGGATCGCCAAGCATACTTACATCCATGTCGTGCTGAACTGCATCTGTAGAAATCACGATATCCCCGATGTTGATATCTGCATCCAGAGAACCTGCCACACCTGTATTGATCAGTGTATCCACACCAAAACAGTCAATCAGAATCTGTGCGCAGATTCCCATGTTGACTTTTCCGATACCACTTCTTACAACTACAACTTCCTTGCCACTCATGATACCCTTGACAAAAGTCATTCCGGCGCGTTCCATCGTATCCTGAACTTCCATCGATTCCTTTAAGATTGCAACCTCTTCATCCATTGCTCCGATAATTCCTATCATTTGAAAATCCTCCGTTTTTCCTACATATTGTTTTTATCTATATCTATAGATTTCCCTTCAAAATTACAATAGCTATTATATCAGATTTCTTATAATATGCACTAGCATTTTCTTATAAGGCTGTGTTATAATCATTGAGGCAATTTTATAAGACACAATAATAGTATAAATATAAAGGAGGATTATACTCATGGAATTTACACCACACGGCGTCTGTTCTAAGAATATTCACTTAGAAGTAGATGAAGCTGGACGTATTCATAATGTTGAGTTCACAGGCGGATGTAACGGTAACTTACAGGGCATCGGACGCCTCGTTGAAGGGATGGATATTCACGAAGCAATTTCACGCATCGAAGGTATCAAATGCGGATACAAAGCAACATCCTGCCCGGATCAGCTTTCACTTGCTTTAAAAGAATATTTAAGCAATAACCAGTAATCAAATAATTTTTTCGCAATTTTGCGTCAAAACAAGCAGGTCAGGAATTATCCCGACCTGCTTGTTTTGGTCTAATTCAGTTTAACATTAGTTAGGTTTCTTGCTTGCTCTGATGTTCCATACTCACATACTTCACGACCGGGTTGTATTATTTGGTCATATGCTTTCTGTCCAATCAGAAAATACATTTATTAGTTGTGGTCTTTACAGTTCTGTTCGCCCTCTTGTCAGTCTGCAAGACCGGAGATGTTGAACTTTATCAACCTGCAATTCAGGCAGGTGTTAAAAGGAATCTTCCCATCTCCCTCCCTCATATTGTTCCCTCGTCCTTACTTTCGCTAACTGCCGCACCAGTTGATAGTCGTATGGATATTTTATAAAAATTATTTTTTTTTTGGTGGTGCGGGGTAAGTTAGAGTGGGTAAGGGGTTGGGATGTTTGGTTTGTGATTTTTAGATGTAAATGCCGTCTGTGTACGAATCACTTACGTCTGAGTTTGCGTAATGTACGCAGCATACTCGATAATAATATCCAGTTGGTACAGACAATGTTTTACTTGTACTTACATAAACAGAATTATAGTTTGTTTCAATCCATGAGGTATAGTATCCCCATTTTCCATTTACATATCTTTCTACTTTCACATCTACTGTAATTTTGGAAACCGATTTCTGCCCTACTGTGTTTCCTCCTGCACCAATTTTGCCTGGACCTACTTTTGTAATTGTTGATGATCCGCTTTTCAAATATACGCCTCTACTCATTGAGCCAACTGTCACTTCTGACGAATCGTTATTTGTCAAATAAGAGCCATCAACACACTCTGGTGCATCCGATGCCTTTGCAACTCCTTGTGTACTGATAAACAATGTACAAACCATAATCATTGTCATAATCAGCGACAAAATTTTACTTTTTTTCACCTTTCGCCTCCTCTCTACACTATATTAACAATTGAGCGCGAAAAATCTCACGCCATATTTAAAAAAAATACAAATTTTTTAAAAGTTCTTTAAACTCGTCCTCATCCATAGTTGCATTGATCGTATAAAATACATCTTCATATGTAAATTGTGCTATATTTTCTTTATTACCATCAGGTAATTCATATTGAAAAATATCAATATTATTACCAGCTACTTTAATTTGTTCCTCCTTAATTTTTTTATCTTCTACATCATATCCATGAGATTGCTCCTTATAATTAAAAACTATTTGATATTCGATTATATTTTTTTTATTATCGTAAATCAGACAGACTCTCTTTAACACTTCATCTATATCACTCTGTACCAATGACATCTCCTTTGATGTTATTCTTAATCTAACAACATCACCTCCAAATTTTTCTTTAATATCTTCATACACTTTCGACTCATCATAAACATCAACTTTATTCTTATCTCCATCCTCCCTTTCCGTATTAACCTTCACCATTTCTCTATCACCAATAATATCATTCAACACCCTGCCAAAGAACGGCGTCCCACCAATACTCACCATACTCCACATCATAGCAAGCACAGCCACGATCGCCACAATTCCATATGCCTTCCAGTGCCGTTTTCTCTTCTTAACTTTCTTCTTCCCGGCTTTCTTCTCGATCTCTTCGTTCGTACCGTCGTCACTTGCTTTATTATCTGTTTCATGCTTCACATGCTCAATTGGCACAACATTATCTATATAACTGTCACTCTCCACATCTTTCTTAAGCCGATCCTTCATATCGTTCCCGCCGCGAAGTGCCTGAACCTCTCGTCCGAGACGGATTGCCTCCTTGTCGGCATCTGACAGTTTTTCATATGCTTTCTGCTGTTCTTCATATTCTTGGATTTTACTCCACATCTTTTCATCCAGGTCTTCTGGAAAGGAAATGTCCTGCAGTGATTCGTCCGAGTCCATTTCTTCCATGATTTCCCCGGCTTCTTTTTCCAGTTCAGCTTTTAAAAGCTTACCCAGATTATCTTCATGTTTTTCCATTTTAAACCTCATTCTTTTGGATTTCTTTTCCCTTTAACTTGACCTTTTTCCTTCACCTGTTTAATATTATGATATCAGGGCAGTCTCTCTGCCTGTATCAACTGCGAATCTTAATTCGCACCATCAATGGGAGGATTTTTATTATGAAACGCATCATTCTGACCGGCGGAGGTACTGCCGGACATGTTACACCTAATATTGCACTGCTTCCCCGTCTTCGGGAACTGCAGTATGACATACATTACATCGGTTCTTACAACGGTATGGAAAAGCAGCTGGTTGAACAGCAGGGAATTCCATATCATGGTATCTCTTCCGGTAAGCTCCGCCGGTATTTCAGCCTTCAGAACTTTACGGATCCGTTCCGTGTCCTGAAAGGCTTCAGTGAAGCCAACCGCCTGATCAAGCAGTTAAAACCGGATGTAATTTTTTCAAAAGGTGGATTTGTAAGTGTTCCTGTTGTTATTGCAGGAAAGAAGAACCATGTTCCTGTTATTATTCACGAATCGGATATGACTCCGGGACTGGCTAATAAGCTTTCCATTCCTTCAGCTGCAAAAGTATGCTGTAACTTCCCGGAAACTTTAAGTTCTCTTCCTCAGGATAAAGCTGTCCTTACCGGATCCCCTATCCGTCAGGAGCTTTTCACCGGAGATAAAGAAAAAGCCCGCGCTTTCTGTGGTTTCAAGGAAGTAAAACCGGTTATCCTGATCGTCGGAGGAAGTCTTGGTGCAGTCGCAGTCAATAACGCAGTACGCAAGATCCTTCCTGAACTCTTAAAAGAATTCCAGGTTGTTCATCTCTGTGGTAAAGGCAAGCTCGATGAAAAGCTCACCGGTCTGGACGGCTATGTTCAATTTGAATATATTCAGGATGAACTGAAAGATCTCTTCGCCCTTGCCGATGTTGTAATCTCAAGAGCAGGTGCAAATGCAATCTGCGAATTGCTTGCTCTTCGCAAACCAAATCTTCTGATTCCACTTTCAGCTAATGCAAGCCGTGGTGACCAGATTCTGAATGCCCGTTCTTTTGAACGTCAGGGATTCAGTATGGTTATGGAAGAAGAAGAGCTTACAGATGAAAAGCTTCTCGTAGCTGTCCACAAGCTTTATGATTCCCGTGAAGACTTCATAAATGCAATGAATCAGTCTTCTCAGCAGGATCCGATCAAGACAATTATCGGTCTGATCGAAGATGCTGCTTCCAAATAATTTTTTAACAACAGTTATTTACATTGTTCAAAAACAGGTGCCGGAACGACACCTGTTTTCTTTACATATCCATCGGTGCTATTTTGTGTAATCATCAGAATTGTAATGTATCTTTACCCATTTTCTTGCTCTGTACAGTACACCCGTCAGTGCTTGGATACTGATCCCCATAGATTCAGCCACATCTTTTTGTTTTCTCTCCAGACAGTAAACCATGGTAATTGCTTCGTACCAGTTTTCATTTTCTTCGTACAATGCATCCAGAATCGTCCATCCATAACCCACTTTTTCTTTTTGTAAAATTTTGTGGAATACATGCTCCTCTGCACTTTCCGCATATTCCTTCGAGTACAGATCCGAAAACAGCTCAATATCTGCCTTCGGACATTCTCTTGCCCGCTTCTTCATATAATTGATAGCTGTATTTTTCGTTGTTGTTACCAGCCATGCCGCCATGTATTCTTCATCCACTGTATCAAAGTGTGTATATAGTTTTAGAAAAACCTCCTGGAATATCTCTTCCGCTGACTCTTTGTGACTGCCAGAATAATCCATTGCTATCCGATAAACGTTGAACTTATTTTTATGGTACACGTTCTCGAATTCCTTTTTATTCTTATTCTGAAAACTCACTCCAGTACCTCACTATTTTATTTTTCTTTCAGTTTTTCCAGGATTTCATCCCGATCTTCATCTGTAAGTTTACCCGGTTTCCAGCCGAATCCGCTCTTGTCATTTTTATATCTCGGAATCAGATGCATATGGAAATGGAATACGGTCTGACCGGCCACTTCCCCGTTATTCTGTACGATATTATATCCGTCACATCCAAGTACATCTTTTAATCTTGTTGTGATCTTCTTTGCAAGCTTAAATGCTTTTCCTGCCAGTTCTTCATCAATAGAATAAATATCTGCCGCATGTTCTTTTGGCAGGATCAGTGCATGTCCCTTTGTCGCCGGTCCAAGATCCAGAATTACTCTGAAATCATCATCCTCATATATGGTTGCAGATGGAATTTCTCCATTTGCGATTTTACAAAAAATACAGTTCTCATCCCTCATGTTTTTTCCTTCTTTCTACATTTTCTTCGATTAATCTCGAATTTGTTTACGAACCAGACTTTCAATGATAAACTACAACTACTTTATATCATGGAAAGGATGGTCGTTACCATGCCATTTACTGCAAATGATTATGAAAAGTTACATCAGATTATGAATTCCAGTCCGGAAATTCGTGAATTACTTCAGAAACTCCTGGATTCACAGCAATATACAATCAGCAAGATCAGTCATGAAGTTCGCAATCCACTGACGCTGATCTACAGTACCTTTCAGCTCATAGAGTCCAGTCACCCTGAAACCAGAGATTTCAGCCACTGGTCAGAGCTTCGCGAAGACATCGAATACACAATCTCTCTGCTGCAGGAGCTGTCTGCCTATAATAACAGTGAACATCTGCATCTGAGCACGTTTTCTGCACAGGACTTTTTGGGACAGATCTGCCTGTCCTTTGCCGCCTCCTGCGTAGATACCGACATTGGATTCTCTTCTCTGATAGCCCCTGATCTTCCATCTCTGACGGCCGATAGATTAAAGCTGCATGAAGCGATTCTCAACCTTTTAAGAAACGCCCGTGAAGCCATTTCGTCTGCCGGTTCAATCCGTCTGGAAGCAGTCCTCAAAGATCAAATGCTTCAGATTACCATATCTGATACCGGATGTGGAATCTCACCGGAATATCTCGACACGATTTTTGATCCTTTTGTCACTTACAAACCAGGCGGCACCGGTCTTGGTCTTGCCATTGTCAGCCGGACAATCACAGCTCACGCCGGAACAGTAACGGTTACTTCCTCCTGTGGAAAAGGCACTTCTTTTTTGCTTTTGTTACCAATTACATAATCATTTTTATTATAAAAAACACGTAATTATTTTACAAGTACTTCTTTCCATAAACTGGAAAATGTAGTAAAAAGAAAAACATGTCCTATCTTACTTATTCCTCTGAATCATCCGCCATTATCTCATCCCATTGGGATTCCCGTTTTTTTCTACGTTTCTGAAGGCGCTGATTCAGAAATCCCCAGACGCTCTGCCTGTCCTTTACAACCTGCCCTTTCATTTCCTGTTCTGCAATCCAGTCATCCAGGATCAGTTCCTCCTGCAGATCATATCCTGCTTTTTTCTCCGGCTGTATACTCTCCATTTCATTCTCCTTTTTCTCCAGTATCCGCTCCAGCGCATACTCAATATTATAATTTTCTTCCATTGAAGCCTTATGTAATTCATATGCCAGATAGACTGCCTCTTTCTGTTCATAATCTGTCTCCCTGACAAAATACTCTGTAAGCTCATGAAACTTTTCCAGAATATTACCTTCCAGTCCCGGACAATAACAAAAGTAATAAATTTCATCCGATACATAAATATGTCCCGGATCCAGGCTCAGACAGTTCACGTCCAGCAGATAATTCTTCACTGCATAAAGCACCTGGATAAACTGTCTCATAAACTTTTCCAGATCTGCAAATTTCCAGTGCTCTTTTTCTCCCCTTGCCTTCACGGATATCTTCCCACTGATCTCGTAGCGGTACTGGCTTTTATCATCTTTTCCCTGCCCTCTTACCGACAAGAGTCCGGGAATCGCATTTTCCATCAGCATCCGCATCTGATAATCTTCTTTATATAGCTCATCTGTTTCCAGAATCATCCAGGCATGATGTAAATCTCTTTCGTACTCTTCTCTCATTCCTCCTGGTTCCTTTCTACAATCTCCTGCAATACTTTTTTCCTGCGTATTTTTTCCTCTGGCACGGTCAGTGCCGCACTACGTTTAACAGATACGCGCATTTTTCTCTTTTGCGCTCCTGCTGTCACTTCAAATTCATCTTTTACTACCACAGTTTCCACCGATACTGTATCAAAAAATATCAGTTTGTTTTCAATTCTTTTCTGAAAATACTGCTCCATTTTTCCATCTTCTATTTCCTTTTTCCATCGCCATTCTTCACTTCCGACAATCGCGGTCTCATATGCCGCCCCACCGATAATATTTTTATCATGGTAATAAAAAAGTGCGAAAATGACTGCCATCCAACAAAGCAATACTACCGGCATCAGATACGCCATCTCAACTACTGTACTTCCTTTTAGCTTTACCATATAAATGTCCCCAGATAGCCGATCAGAAGAAAAGGATAAAATGACATTCTTGTCGTCCGTTTCCATTTTCCGCTCCAAAGACCGGCTCCTGCTACCATCGCAGCCACAAGAAATGCAAGCATCAGCATTCCAAGCAGATTCCAGATCCCTAGAAAAATACCCATATTCAGGATCATCCAGCTGTCTCCGTACCCTATTCCCTCCTGTGACCATTTCGATATCATGAGAAATACAATTCCACATCCCAGTCCGGCAACCCATACACTCCAATGCATCCGTCCAAATAATGCACGGTACAGAATCGCCGCACAGCTTCCTGCGAGCAGATATTCTGTCGAGATTTTCTGATATTTTATATCCTGTGCTGCTCCGAATCCTAAAAAAAATAATCCTGCCAATTTTGCTATTTTCCACCACATTTTGAACATGCTCCTTTTCCTTTTACTTCTGACAGCGGAACTGTATAAACTTTTCTCTTCAGTCCGCTGCATGATAATGAAGTATGATAACGATCCCCGTAATCTGTGACATAGCAGTTGTCATCATTTCCCGGCATCCATCCACACCGTTCACACAAATGATAAATTCCTCCACTGCTGTTTCTCAGTTCCCCTAACTGTGTTTTCGCAACACTGCGCACGGACGGTTCCAGATAAGTGCACTGATAATTCCGGTGATATACGATCCCTGTTTCTGTCACATATACAAGTTCATTATCTCCAATTCCTGCTTCGTAGGTCTTTACATAACCGGTCCATGTCTTCATCCTCATTTTTTCTTTATAATGCAGTACCGGAATATGAAAGACAGGAACCGGCAATTCTACTTCATATTCTGCCGTCAGTTCCAGCACTCCCATTCCCGGTATCGCCCAGGATCTTTTACAGCTGACTCCTCCGCTTCCGCCAACAATCATACTTCGATCCATTCTTTCTTTCCCGACCGCATTTACAAGATCTGCATGCAGACTTATCGGGTTCAGCACCGGAATTTCTGCAAAACTCTCTGCCACCTGCTTTCCTGCACTCTGCAGTCCGCATCTTACTGCAGACTGGATGCTTCTGAGCTCCAGCATCCAGATCAAACTCACCGCCGCATATAGGAACAGCGGAACACAAAGTACAGCTTCTACTGTTACCGAGGCAGATACAGATGCCTTTTCTTTGACACAAGATATGGCGATCAAATCAGGTAGAAAATCAAATCCTTCCTCCTTTCTGCGAATATCAAATATGTGTTTGTAATTCAATATTTTTCTATACATCATCAAAGGAATTTTATTTATTATTTCGATTGTCCTCAGAAAAGACACCTGTATCCACCTCCTAACATTTTCATTTTTTGTTACTGATATTGATATAAAATATGATACTGATACCGGATTCCTCTTCTCAGATAACATGTCATGTCAAAGTCTGCTCCTGATACGCAGGCATCTGCCCGAAAAAACGTTTTCTCCATTCCGGATCGCAGATTCATTTCCACCAGATCCAATGCTCTCATCGACAGTTCTTCCTTTGATTTTAAAACCAGCATCATTTGCAGATACTGCTCATAAGAATTTCCCTCTTCTGTCTCCTTCCCTTCCGGAATACTTCTGTTCTTTGCCAGTTCAAGCAGACCATCCAGCGTCAGATTCCAGCTCTCCTTACTCTTTACAGCCGGAACCTTCTTCCCTGCCAGAAGCGTCTTAACATCCGTAAGGCTTTCTCCATAAGCCCATGCAAGAAGCAGCGCATGCTTGATCACAGGTCCGATCTCCGGTGAAAGAAACACCGCACTCAGTGTCGTTGCAAGGGTATCTACCTCCATTTGCATGTCCTTATCGGTCAGCAAATATCCATAATTCACTGCAAATCGAAGGATTCGGATTCTCCCGATCACATATTCCAGATTGTCCTTGTCGCTCGCCTTTCCTCCTAACAAATACTCCATCTCATAGTCCAGTACCGTATTCTTTTTCTTATTTGCAGCATTGCCAAACTTATCTATAAGGTACAGATTGAAAAAAATGGTATCTCCGGCTCCATTATCTTTTTCCTTCATGGTTCCGTATCCCTGCCTGAGCTTTCGGTTCGATACAGTCTCTTCTGACTTTACAGCTTTCGATGACAGCGTAAATCCTTCCGGGCTGACCAGATTTAACAGTGCTTGCGCCTGTATATCCACAATATCCGCCAATGGATTATTTTCTGCAGGAAGTTCCTCTTTTTCACTTTCCAGCATCTGGTCAAGTTCTTTACTCGTCTCTATATTCTCTTTCCCATATTCATTTGCTTTCAGTTCCTGCTCCTTCCATTCGGATACCTTTCCCGTCAGATTCTCTATCGCCGCAGCTCCTGTCTTCATTTTCTCGTATTCAACCGCCTGCCGCAGAAATTCTTTCCCATTCTGGTCTGTCAGATAACGGATTGCCGCAATCTCTGTTTCTATATTTTCTGCCCCGTAAAAGGACAGTCGGTTTAAAATATTTTCTTCAGACATTGTTCCGGATTCATAACTGCCTTCTATTGCAAAAATACCATATCGCTCCAGAAGATCTTTCTGATATTCTGCAAACACAGATTCCACTGCCCTGCCTGCGTCTGCTCTTCTCTCATTCTTTGCCAGCTGGATCGAGGCACTTTCCAGCAAAGCCCCAACCAGAGTAAGAAGCAGAAGAAAGACCAGGCTTAGAAACACAGTAATCTCTCCCTTTACCATTTTTTTCATCTCTGTACACACTCATTTCTGAAATAAAATTTTTATTTTAGATTCCTGAACTTTCATTCGTTATTTTTTCAAATATTTTAGTTACAAGTTCATTAAGCTGTTTCTTAAAAATGATAACCAGACCGATAATGACGACCATAAATTTAGCCCCTGTCTTTTTCATGCCTCAAAAGCCTTATAAACACTGGATTTAACCATATAGACCAAAACGTATCATTCGTCTATTTTCTTTGTTTTTTGCACTTTTTGTATGTTGTGTGCATTTTGTAGCCAGTATTTTTATTTATTCATATCTATACAAAACAAGACAGAATGTACTTGCTTTTTTACTGTACATTCTGCCTTGAATCATTCAAATTCAAATATTTAATTTTTCCTTTTATACTTTAGATATTTTTCTTACTCTTGCCAATTCTTCTCGCAACTCTGCATTTTCTTTTTCCAATTTTTTTATTTTTAGTTTCAATTCCTGTATAGTCGTTTTTGCATTAACTAAAGTTCTTTCCATAGCCATATCAATAATAATCTGTTTCGGATTATACGTTACGCTCTGTTGATGCATAGCTTCATTTACCACCCTGCGCATTTCTTCATTTCGATAAAAAAATCCTTTAGAAAAGCCTGTTTTTTGAATCAATGCAGCAACTGTTATTTTTTCTTTTGATTCCAACATTTCTTGAATTTCCCGTTTTGCGGTTTCTACCTTCTGTTTGCTACGTTCCAAACTACATTCGACCATTTTATCGTATTTCATAGATTATCGTCCTCTCAAAAAACTTGTACCACACCATTCTCACAATTTTTTTAGAACAGAAATTTCTTTCCTACTGACCCGTTTATTCAATTTCTCTAGTTCTTGCTGCAACAGTTCATTTTTTCTTTTCAATTCCTGATTTTGTTCTGCTAATTTCTCGTTCTCTGCTTTGGCTTTTAACAATTCAATTTTCAACTCAATTACTGAATTTTCAAGTTTTCTGTCCATTGCAACCGGATGTCTATTCTTAAAAATTGCTTCCTGTCTATGTATTGCGTCATCCATTTCTCTTCTGATAAGCTCATTTTTATAAAAAAATCCTCTAGAAAGCCCAGTTCTTTTTACCAGCTCTGCTACGGTAATTCTTTCCATATTTTTAAGCATATCAGATATTGTATTTTTTGCAATATTCATCTTCCTCTGACTCTCAGCCTGCGTAATCGCTACCATCTTATCATATTTCATAATCATCCCATCCTTCTATGATATCTAATAGGATCATGTCCATTTTTTCTCTTGCAGCTCTCGTTTCATCTGCCATCAGTTTATTGCCAATTTTTCGATAATGATGTACCGAATATATGGAGGTATGCCCCAGTAGCTTAGCTATCATCCAGTCATCCACATGCATTTCTGTCAATTTCTTTCCATAACAATGTCGGAAAATATGGGTTCCAAACTTCAGAAACTCTCCATTATCATCCCGGATATCTTCCTGGCGGATCATTGTCATAATCTGATTTTGAATCATGCTATATTGATAAGGCCTAGTTGGATCATCTTTTTTTGCAAAAATGTAAGTTGTTTCTCCATACCGTTCCTTTGTATAATCAATTGCTTTCATAATCAGTTGTGCCACTTCTTCACTGATGGCTTTTTCATAGGTGACTGACTTCACCTGATCAATCCTTATAAAATATCGATTATTCCGCATGCTTAGGCAGTCTGTCTTTAAGGTCAGCGTATCTGAAATCCTCGTTCCCAGTAATTGATGGATAATCAGTGCCCTACATATCTGCTCATCCATTTTGAAAATGTGTTCGTTTAATCTTTTGATTTCCGCATCTGAGTAAAATTTGAATACATGCCTTGGTGTACTTGGGAAATCATTACTCAGAAATAATTCGCTCATGTACTGTCGTTCATATAAATTCCCAACATCTTCTATTACCCTTCGTAGTGCATATAGGTCAGATCTATAATTTTTCCGGTCATGTGCTTCCGTCTGAAGATATATCAGATACTCTTCTATATGCATCCGTTCCAGATCCTGCAGCGATTGAATGTCCAAATATTTTCTTTTAAGAAATTTTGAGAACCGCTTTACTGCAGCTATTTCACTATGAATCGTTCCTAAAGGGGAATATTTTAAATGCATAAAAATTACTTTTTTTACTTCTTCCCGAATATCTGGCTGTACAATTTTAGTAAAGTTAATCGTTTCCGTATTCTTGATTGGATTTCTATAAATAGGAAAATCAAAGTTTTTAAGAGTCCAGATATCTTTTTCCTGCTCATCCCTGCCATCCTCTTCTTCCAGAAACTTCAAGATTTTTTTCATATGCCTTACAATGCTAGGACTTTCAATTCCTATTTTGTCATATGCAGGCCGATATTTTTTGCTTGATAAAGCATATCCTCGTTCCAGCATCCATCCTTTTAACATACGGATGATTTTTTCTTCTTCTCTGGCATCAAGGCTTTGTATTTTCCGATCAATCAGAAATTCCCGAATATTATTATAATAGGTCACTTCACTTGCCATGCTGGACGGTGCGAGCATTTTTCCTCTTTCCCATATAAATTCTTCCAACTTTTCGGCAAGTTCTTCTGATGGCAATCCTTCCAGATTAAAATACCGTTCCGGGCTGATACGCATTCTCTGAATCTGCTCTTCGGATGCTACCTTGTAGCAGTCCAGCTCATATATGTAAATTCTTTTTTTCATTTTCTTTCACCACGCTTCTTAGCTTTAATGGTAGAAGCCAAGTCATTTTCCGGTTTCTTAAAGTAAGTATCACTTGCTTTTTCAATTCTCTTTGGCATGAAGTCTACATACTGTTTTGTCATCTCTTCGGAAAAATGTCCTAAATAATCTCGGATTGTCTGTATAGAAACATCCTCATCATAAAATTGGGTAGCCAGCGTATGCCTATAGTCATGGGTTTTGAAGATATAACTGCCATCTGCAATTCCATTCTTATCACAGTATTGCTGAAACTCTTGTCGGAATGTTGTTCCCCGGTACGCTCCACCATCCTTCCCTTTAAAGATATAATCTTTCGGACGAATGTGTTCACGCTCAATATACTTACGCATGATTCTATACATCACAAGCGGTATTGGTATCATTTTATCTGCCTTCATCTTGATCTGATAGACTTTCAACCATGCATCTTCTCCATCCCAGTAATATGCATCCCCTTTTAACGTACACACTTCGCTGATTCTCAATCCAGTACACCACAAGTGTAAAAATATCAATCTTGGAACTAGCGGAAATGCATACAGCTTATGCAGGATTTCCATATAAACTTTTTCTTCCACCGTTCTGTCATGATGCTCTGGATATGTCTTTTTCAGGTAATACTCCGGTTTAAAGGGTATCTCCTTCATATATCCTCGGACATTTAAAAACTGATAAAATTTTATATAATGCACAATTCTTTTATTGAATGTATCATCTTTGGTATCCTTTTCTTCCAGTTTCCTAAAATAGTCATCCAATTGATTTTCATCTACCTGACAAATGGATTCTTCTTCCTTAAAATATTCCAGAAGTCTTTTTACCTCATATAGTTGTCCTCGGATATTTGCTATCGTCAGTCCACCAATTCCAACATGATATTTGGCATATTCCTGTAACAATTCTCGATTCTTTTTGTTAGTCACTTCTATAAAACTCAATCGCTGTACTGGATTGCTTGGGTTAAGCCGATCTTCTGACAGGTGAAAGCGTTCCATATACCACACATTGGCATGCCAATGAATTTCTGGTGCTGTTAAAAATAAGATTTTCCGACTATTGTCAATAATCTGCATAGAGTTTTTCACATTGACCACTTTCTGTTCCACGATTTTCTCAAATCGTTGGATCTGTTCTAATTCCAATCCTTCCAGATCATCAATCTCTTCCTCCACACAAAAATCATATAACCAGTGTAATGGCAATAAATAGCGAACTCTTCTCTCTTTGGGATCGTCTCGATACAAATTATCTAGAATATAATTCAATAGTAGAAAAACCTGCTTTTTTAATTTTTCAGATGCTCTTCTAAAAAAATCCCACACCAGTTCCTGTTTATCTCGGACATATTCAAAATCCTTAACCAACTCCAAATCTGGTAAGTATGGCAGGAATACAACCTGTGCTTGATATTTCCTCCGGTGTTCGATTCTTCCCGGCAGACTTTCTATTTCTTTTTGGATACTATACTGCTTGATATGATCGAAAACCTTTAAATATCTCATCACACTCGCTTCATCCCACATTTTTTTCAGTTCTGCTTCATAACGGCTTCGTACCGTATAATCAATCTCTTTGATATGATGTATTCCCTGCCGGATTAGAAACCGTTTGATGTTTCCCTTCAATGCCTCATCTGACACTTGGCTTTCTCGGATTTCTAAGAGTAGCTCTCCATATTCTGTTTCTATCCAATACTTCTGTATCTTCCGTAATGCGGATGACTGCTCTTTCACCTGCTTTTTCGTATAATTCCCACTATCCAACAAAGTTTGTTTGTATTCCCGCAAATCTTGTTCTTCTGCTAAAATCACATCATAGATTTCTCTTTGGATAAGGAATTTCTCTGCTTCTTCCCATAATTCTCTCTGCAATATTCCGCCTGACATAAACTGCCTGTGAAGATGCTGTATCTCTTCCTTGCGTTCTGCTTGTAGCAATCGAATTGCAGACACTTGATCGCCTCCTCTTTTTTATAACAAATTCTGAACACCATACATTGCTTGATGCCTGTTATAAAAAGCATCACTGACTTCTATTAGTTCATCCTCTGTTATATTCAGATATTTCATAGTCGTTTCGATATTCCGATGCCCGAGTGCTTGACTAATCATTTCTAATTTCCATCCATCTTTTCGTCTTGCATTTGCAAAATAATGCCGGAGCATATGTGGAGATGCTTTAATTCCCGTCTTTCTCTCCAATCTGCGTAACATGGCATATACTCCACTTCCCTTAAAAGGCTTTCCAACGTAATCACCTGAGACATTAATAAATAAATATTCCTGTCCTATAATCAGTTCCTTATAGTCTTCAATATAAAACATTAAAATATCAAATGTTGCGTCGCTGATTTTGGCTCTTCGAAGTTCTGCGTTTTTAGCTCTTGCCCCATTCTCATTATCATCTCGAAAGTTGACATATATTATATGTTTCTCATAGTCTATATCCTCTGCGTATCGTACACCTAAGAGTTCCCCTATTCTAAAGCCTGTTTCTGCTAATAATAAAAGCAGAACCTGATCGCGGCTGTTTGCACATTCTTGCAACAACACTACAATCTTGTCCTGCTCAATGGTTTTTCCTTGATGTCCTTTTTCTTTTAAATATCCTCGAAAACTCTTCCTATTCAATACTTTTCTGATACCGATGGAATTTCGCACAATCATTTGCGTATCTGATAATACCTTCAAGCTTTCCGAATGCTTGTTTTCTTGCTCCATAAAGGTATAAAATCTGAATACTTCTTTTAAATATGCATTGCATGTCTCATTATTAGGAAGTTTTAAATAATCTTCCCTGCTATGCATACCAGCTTTTAACCAAATCAGGAAATCTGTAAAATGTTCATGCTGTTCAATATATTTCATTTGATAAATATCATCCAAACAAAGTTGCTTTTCATCCAGAAAATTCAAATAATAAGATAATGCAAAGGCACTTCTTTGTATGGTATTCGGTGATATCTTTGACCTTTTCTTATGCATTAGATATTTAGAAGGTAAATATACAATATCTCCGCTTTCGTTTTCTCGAATAAAATAAAATTTTTCTTGTTTATCCATCTGCATTTCTACGATATATTTTGCCATATTAATACCTTTCTTCTAAATCTCTAACGCTATACACAGTATACCCACTTCATGTTCAAATAGCTATTCAGCAATACCACCAATTCCACCGAAAACACCCCAGAAATACCACCAAACATTTCGTCGTAAACTCGCTGTGATTGTAGCAAAACCACGGGCATTTACAGGTAATATTCCACACCCTTCCGGTTTCTGATAAAACGCTGAACATCCTTGATGTCTTCTGCCATCTTACACTTCGGAAGTGCACACATCACTTCCTCATGATATCTTCCGTCTTCTCCTGCACGCTCATCTAAGATGGTCACAACACAGGTGTCTGTCTCTGTGCGGAGCGCACGTCCGAACCCCTGCCTTAGTTTTTTCTGCATATCTGGAACGACCACTGCCTGAATGTAATCTTTCAGACAATCATATTCTTTCTTCTGAGCCTCACTGATGGGATCTGGAACAGCGAACGGCAACTTTACAATAATTAACGAAGATACCATATCTCCGGGAAAGTCTACTCCTTCCCAGCAGGATCCAGCTGCGAAAAGAACCGCATTGTCTGTCTGTTTAAATCTCGTGATTTCTTCTGGGGAATGTCTCCACACCTCGATCATCGGGAAAGGGATCTCATCCCGCAACATCTGATATACATTTCCCATCAGGTGATAGGATGTGAACAGCACCAATGTATGTCCGTAAGTCGAACAGATTAACGAATGGATATGGTCAGCTATCATCTCTGTTTCTTCCTGACTTCCTCTTCTGCACTTTTTCAAATCTTTTGGCAGATATAACAGACAGTTTCTCTGATATTCAAATGGAGAGTCTGCCACATATTCATGTACCCTCTGTACTTTCTGCAATCCTGTCATCTTCCGGATATGGGAAAATCCCTGTCCGGTTTTTAATGTTCCACTTGTCAGGATTGCGCCCATTCCTCTGCTCCACAACATCTGGTCAAGATACTGTGGAATCCGCCTGCTGGAAGCACACAATATGATCCGATGTTCCTGATCCTGTTTCAAATGTAGCACATACTTCTTATCCTGATGGAAAAAGCATTCCAGCACACTTCTGGTTTCTTCCAGCTTGTTTCTGATCCACTTCGGAATCTTCTTTTCTAATTTTTCTATGATCTTATTCATGGTCTGTATCCCTTCATATAAATACATGGCACACTCTTCTGTCATGTAAAATTCTTCTTTTAACCCGTATCTGGTTCTGTGGTTTTCTCCTATCACATCCAGCACCATCCGGATCGTCCCAGACAGTTTTCTTATCTCCGGGCCCTGATATTCTTTTCCAAGATAAAAGCAGATCTCCCGGATATCATCATAACACAGGCTCTTCCCGAACATCTGCTTTGCCGCATCCGGCAGTTTGTGTGCTTCATCTACAATCAATGCCCGATAGTCTTTTAATAACGGGCGGTAATCCTGCAGTCTATGATAGCCATCTGCCAGCAGATAATTATGGTTGCAGATCTGGATGAACATTTCATCATCTCTGGAATGTTCCAGATACTGCTGATACCTACAGGAACCTTTTTTCGGGCATTCCCTTGAGCAGAACTTCGGCACGCTTACCATCCTTCTGTCAAATCCGCTTAATCCGGACACTTCATCCATGTCGTAGTGTTCTTTCAGAGACAGCAGTGCTTCTTTCTGCAATGCATTTTTATTTTTCTCTTTGATTGCAACGATTCGTTGCGCTAATCTCTCATCACAGACAAAATGCTCTTTTCCCTTTCGGATGACAGCTTTGATCGGCGCCTGAATTGTCCCGTTCTCCTGAAGAATCCGGGAGAGAAAAGGGATATATTCCGTAAGAATTGCTTTCTGGAGTGCAATGCTGGAAGTAGATATCACAACCGGACGCTGTTCGTATGGGGAATATCCGTCTGCAAGAAGAGAATACTTTCTCATCAGAACACAAGCCACCAGATAGGCATACGTTTTCCCGATACCGACACCTGCGTCACACAGTGCTATATTTCTTCCCAGCAGGTTATCCAGCATTTCATGGCATAACAGAATCTGTTCTTCCCTTACTGCCATTCCATGTTCCGGGAACAGCACCCGAAAGATCGTATCAATCTCCCGATGCGCTCTTTTTAAATATTCTTTTGTGTAATACATAATTTGTTACCTAATATGCGTGCTGATACCACATCAATACGGCTGTAAAGGAATAACTCCCTACAGCCGCATGTATCTGATATCAACGACACATTCTTCCTTGATTTCTTATACTTTTGATTTTTGGCATTGTATTTGTCCTCGACTCCCCCTTTGCCTTACGGGAACATTACAGGCGGATGCTTGGCATCGCACCGCTCATGGATTTTCTAAAGGTCTTGCTGATTACAACCCAAAGTCCATCCCCTGCTCACTGGCAGTTCCTATGTATCATTATCCCCTCGTAAGTGATCTTCGCAAAAGACCGCCACGATCCTTGTTTCAGTTAAAGATGATTCGCTCGAAACAAAAACACCACAAAAGAACTCTGCCTCTCACTTTCTGGTCTGATTTCTTTCATGCCCTTTTCATCTGTCCTCGCGTCTTCCTGCCACGCTTCTACTTACGGGAAC
>NZ_JAAIMM010000016.1 GCF_013300725.1 Allocoprococcus comes | reverse complement strand
AATTCCTTACTGGCTGTAAGGGATATTAACCATAAATATATTGTAGTAGGAAGGATAAGGACAATGGCAAATAAGATTTCGGATGAAACAATTGAGTACGTTGGAATTCTGGCGAAGCTGGAGCTTTCTGACGAAGAAAAAGAGCAGGCAAAGAAAGACATGGAAACCATGCTTGATTATATTGATACCCTGAATGAACTGGATACAGAAGGAATTGAACCGATGTCACATGTATTTCCGGTAAATAACGTATTCCGTGAGGATGTAGTGACTAATGGAGACAATCACGAGGCAATGCTGGCAAATGCGCCACAGCAGAAGGAACAGAGCTACAAAGTACCTAGAACATTCGCATAGGAGGAGACCAGGATGGATTTGAAAAGTCTTACAGCCGTTGAACTCGGAAAAAAGATTCAGGCAAAAGAGGTTACAGTAAAAGAAGCAGTGGAAGCGTGCTTTACACAGATAGATAAAGTAGAAAAAGAAGTAAACAGTTTTGTGTCACTTCAGAAAGAGGCAGCACTTAAAAGAGCAGAAGAGGTGCAGAAGCTGATCGATGATGGAACACTGACAGGACCGCTTGCGGGAGTACCGGTTGCGATCAAGGATAACATGTGTACGGAAGGTGTGACGACTACCTGCAGTTCAAAAATTCTGAGTAATTTTGTACCGACATTTTCAGCAGAAGCAGTTCTGAACCTGGAAAAAGCAGGTGCAGTTGTGATCGGAAAGACGAATATGGATGAATTTGCGATGGGAAGCACGACTGAAACTTCTTATTATGGAGAGACAAAGAATCCGTGGAATCTGGAGCATGTACCGGGTGGATCTTCCGGTGGCTCCTGTGCGGCAGTTGCGGCGCTGGAAGTACCATATGCTCTTGGATCTGACACCGGCGGATCGATCCGTCAGCCAAGTTCTTACTGCGGAATCGTTGGAATCAAGCCAACCTACGGAACGGTATCCCGTTATGGACTGATCGCCTACGGATCATCTCTTGACCAGATCGGACCGGTTGCTAGGGATGTAACCGACTGTGCGACGGTTCTTGAGACTATCGCATCCCATGATGCAAAAGACAGCACTTCTGTAGAACGTCAGGACACGGATTTTACAAGTGCGCTGGTAAACGATGTAAAAGGGATGAAGATTGGCATTCCAAAAGATTATTTTGGAGAAGGTCTGGACGAAGAAGTGAAAAAACCGATCCTGGAAGCTGCAGAGGTTCTGAAAAATGCAGGAGCTGAGATTGAAGAATTTGATCTTGGACTTGTAAAATATGCGATTCCGGCTTATTATGTCATCGCATCTGCTGAGGCAAGTTCCAACCTGTCACGATTTGACGGTGTCAAATACGGATATCGCACAAAGGATTATGAAGAACTGCACCAGATGTACAAAAAGACACGTTCGGAAGGCTTTGGACCGGAAGTAAAACGCCGTATCATGCTTGGTTCTTTCGTACTCAGTTCCGGATATTATGATGCATATTATCTGAAAGCACTCCGTACCAAAGCGTTGATCAAGAAGGCATTTGACAGCGCATTTGCAAAATACGATATGATCCTTGCTCCGGCAGCACCGACGACAGCACCGAAGCTTGGCTCTTCCTTAAGTGATCCGATCAAAATGTATCTGGGTGACATTTACACGATCTCCGTGAATCTGGCAGGTCTTCCGGGAATCAGTATCCCGGTTGGACAAGATGCAAAAGGTCTTCCGGTCGGAATGCAGCTCATTGGAGACTGTTTCCAGGAGAAGAAGCTTTTCCAGGCAGCTTATACTTATGAGTGCCTGACAGAGAAAAAATGGGTATCTATGTACGACAAAACAGAAGCAGCCGGAAAGGAGGAAGCGTAGATGTCAAGACAGTATGAAACCGTAATCGGACTGGAAGTTCATGTAGAACTGGCAACAAAGACAAAGATTTTCTGTGGATGCAGTACTGCATTCGGGGGTGCACCGAATACACATACCTGCCCGGTATGTACCGGTATGCCGGGCTCCCTTCCGGTATTAAATAAAAAAGTAGTAGAATATGCGATGGCAGTAGGACTTGCGACAAACTGTAAGATCACACAAGTGTGCAAATTCGACCGTAAGAACTATTTCTATCCGGATAACCCGCAGAACTATCAGATTTCACAGCTCTATCTGCCAATCGCGAGAGACGGTTATGTAGAGATTGAAGTCGGAGAGCAGAAGAAAAAAGTCCGTATCCATGAGATGCATATGGAAGAGGATGCCGGAAAGCTGATCCATGATGAGTGGGAAGACTGTTCACTGGTGGATTACAACCGAAGCGGTGTGCCGCTGATTGAGATCGTATCTGAGCCGGATATGCGTTCGGCAGATGAGGTTATTGCTTACCTGGAAAAACTGCGTATGATCTGTCAGTATCTTGGAGCGTCAGATTGTAAGCTTCAGGAAGGTTCTATGCGAGCAGATGTCAACCTTTCCATTCGGGAAGTAGGTGCTTCTGAGTTTGGAACCAGAACCGAGATGAAGAACCTGAATTCCTTTAAAGCAATTACACATGCGATCGAAGGAGAAAGACAGAGACAGATTGAACTCATCGAGGAAGGAAAGAAAGTTATCCAGGAAACCAGAAGATGGGATGATAACAAAGAGTATTCTTATGCAATGCGTTCCAAAGAGGATGCGCAGGATTACCGTTATTTCCCGGAACCGGATCTGGTACCGATCGTGATCAGTGATGAGTGGATCCAGAAGATCAAAGACCAGCAGCCGGAGCTGAGAAACGAAAAGCTTGCGCGCTATGAGAAAGATTATGACATTCCTCGTTATGATGCAGAGATCATTACCGGAACGAAGAAGATGGCTGATCTTTTTGAGGCGACCTGCGCAATCTGCAACAAGCCGAAAAAAGTATCGAACTGGCTGATGGTGGAAACCATGCGTCTGTTAAATGAAAACGGACAGGAGCCGGCAGATATTAAATTTTCACCGGAGAATCTTGCAAAACTGATCGAACTTGCAGACGCGGGAACCATCAACAGTTCTGTAGCAAAAGAGGTATTTGAAAAGGTATTCGCAGAGGATGTGGATCCGGAAAAATATGTAGAAGACCATGGACTGAAGACGGTCAATGACGAAGGTGCGCTTCGCACGCTCGCAGAAGAAGTGATTGCAAAGAATCCAAAAGCAGTGGAAGATTTCAAGGGCGGAAAAGAAAAAGCACTTGGAGCACTGGTTGGACAGATCATGAAGGCAATGAAAGGAAAAGCAAATCCGGGTATGGTTAATGAACTTCTCAGAGAGATGCTGAAATAAAAAATAGAAATAAAAAAATCGTCCGGTTATCAAGGAGTAAAATGTGATAATCGGACGTTTTTTTATTACATATACTGTATCTGTTCTTTCGCCGGTTCTGATGCCGGATTCGCAAAGAACTGTTCTTTTTCTGTCACTTCCAGCACTTTCCCCTGATCCATAAAGATCACCTGATCGGCAATTCGCTTTGCCTGAGCCAGATTGTGGGTGACAATAACAAAGGTATATTGTTTTTTTAATTCCAGAAGAGTCTCTTCGATCGCAATTGTATTTTTCATATCCAGTGCGGAGCACGGTTCGTCAAGAAGCAGGATTTCCGGATCGGCACAGAGGCTTCGTGCGATAGCAAGACGCTGTTTTTGTCCGCCGGATAATTTGAGGGCAGATTTTTTCAGCTGGTCTTTGACCTCATTGTAGAGCCTTGCTTTCTGTAAGGATTCAGTGATTTTTTCGGAAATCTCTTTTTTATCACGGACGCCGTGATATTTCAGCACGTAAGACAGATTTTTCTCAATGCTGTGTGGGAAAGCAATCGGCTGTTGGAAAACCATACCAATGCGCCTTCTGAGTTCTTCTTTCGGAAGAGATTTGATGTCGGTTCCCTCTAAAGTGATCGCCCCTGAGAGGTAGCCGCCTTCTTCCTCCACCATCCGGTTCAGGGATTTCAGAAAAGTGGTTTTTCCGCAGCCGGACTGTCCGACGATCGCTGTGATCTGTCCTTTGGGAATTGTCAGGCTGATTCCGTGAAGAATTTCATGTTTTCCAAATCCGCATTTTAGATTTTCTATATTCAGCATATCAGTTGTCCTTTCGTAGATAGGTGATAAATTTACATATTAACTGGATGATGAGCAGGAAGAGCATCAGCACAAATGCGGTTCCGTAAGCGTAATCCAGGGAAAATCCGTTGTTCACAAGGATATACAGATGATATGGAAGTGACATGAACGGATCAGAGAGCGAATGCGGAACATCAGCCTGCATGACAGCTCCGGTGTATAAAATCGGTGCAACGGCACCCATTCCGTATGCCATTCCGAGTGCAACGGTTCCTAGAAGTTCTACAAAGCAGGCAGGAAGGATCATTTTACGGAGGGCATATTCACGGGAAAGGCCGAGACTTAAGGAGGTCTTCATATATTCGCGTCCTTTTTCATCCAGGATCTTTTTGGCGCGGATCGCAACAAAAGGAATGATCATTGCTGCAACACACAGTGACGAACACAGAAGGCTGCGGCTAAGTCCAAAACGGTAGATCAGAAGCGTATATCCGACCAGCCCAAAAAGGATTGAGGGAATTCCGGAAAGTCCGGTGATCGCCATATTTACAAGTCCGGAAAATCGTTTTCCGGTGCTGTAAAATACAAGATAAATGGCAGCACCGATACCAAGGATACCGCCGATCAGTGCGGAAAGTGCGCCAAGGTAAATGGAACCCATCAGTGCCGGATAGATACCGCCTGCAGTTCCAAGTGGAACACCGGCAGGCTTGTCCAGAAGGAAGGACAGGCTAAATACTTTTTTCCCTTTCCAGAAGACATAAAGGAAAAGGAAGAGTGTGACAGCGATCACGCAAAGCCCGAGTATACTGAGAATCAGGCGTGTGAAAAATTTCTGCAGTTTAGTTCTCATGGGTGGCAAGCCTCCTTTTCAGAAGATAGCTGATACCGAGTACGATGAAAAGAATCACAAGCAGCACAGCATTTGCAACGTAAAGTACGGAGAGGTGAAGGCTTCCGTATTCAATACTTCCCATTTCCAGTGCGGTGAGGGCAGGAAGTGTCTGACCTCGTCCAAGGAGTTTGGGATAAATCGGAGAATTACCGATTACCATCATGACTGCCATTGTCTCGCCAAGTGCGCGGCCGAACGCCATCATTGCACCAGCAATGATTCCCGGACGGATTGCCGGAAGAATAAAATGCAGCAGGGTAAATTCTCTGGAGAATCCAAGTGTGATCGCACTGAACTCGTAAGTCTTCCGTGCAGTCTGCAGGGATTCATGACAGGTGGAAATAACGAATGGTAAAAGCATGATCCCAAGCACGATCCCGGCTGCCAGGATACACTGACCGGCTGCCATATGGAGATGGGTGGCAAAGGTTTTTACAAGAACCGTAAGTCCGATGAATCCGAAGATGACGGACGGGATTCCTGCAACCAGATCGATGAACGCAAGGAATACGGATGCCATCTTTTTCGGAAGGTAATAGTCCAGAAAGCAGGCACAGGCAACGCCGAAGATGAGTGCGAGGACAACTGCGATCGCTGAGACATAAAGGGTACCGGCAATCGCCGGTAAAAGTCCGTACTGCGGTTTCTGACTGACCGGATGCCATTCAGTGGAAGGCAGGACCATTTTGATCCCAAGCTGTGAAAAGGCAGGAATACTTTCTTTCACAATATGGATCAGCATGACTGCCATCAGTGCCGTTACGAGAAAGGCAGCCAGATAAATGATTCCTTTGCTGAATTTATCTGAAAGTTTCTTAAACATAGTAAATCCTTTCTATGTATGATGCAGGACAGACAGTGCTGTCCGGATACAAATCAAAATTTATCCCTGGGATTAACCAGCGACATATAGCAAGAAAAAGGGGTGTGTCTTTGCACACCCCTTTCATATCAGAAGATTATTTCATAGGAATGAATCCCATATCTTCTACAGTTTTCTGTCCTTCATCACCAAGAACGTAATCAAGGAAAGCCTGCTGTACATCTGTCGGATCACCAGAACCTACAAGAAGAAGTGGTCTCTGGATGATGTAAGATCCATCAAGAATGTTTTCTTTTGTTGCAGCAACACCGTTTACTTTCAGCGGAGTTACTTTTCCTTCGTTCTGGTTAGCAACACCAAATGAAGCATATCCGATTGCATACTGGTTATCAATGATATCCTGAACAAGTTCACCCATAGAAGAAGCCTGGATTGCATCAGCTTTTACTTCTGTGTCGCCCATGATATTCTTCTGGAATACTTCATGAGCTCCACCGTTGATATCACGTGTAATAACAACAACTTCTTCGTCAGGAAGAGATGAGTCAAGATCTTTCCATGTAGCATATTCACCGGAGAAAAGTCCTACGATCTGTTCGGTTGTAAGATCATCAAGAATATCATTTACCGGATTAGCCGGGTTTACTGCGATCGTCAGAGCATCGATACCAACCTGATATTCTTTTTCGTCTTTGATTGCTTCTTTTTCTTCATCCTTTACGCTTCTTGCAACCATACCAAATGTTGCAGTTCCGTCGATAACGGCTTTGGTTCCCTGTCCGGATCCGCCTGCTGAAACGTAGATTGCGATATCTTCTTTTGGAAGAGATGAATCATATGCATCCCATGTTCCATAAGTATCAAAGAATGTAGTAGCCATAGAAGTGATAACCGGTGCTAAAGTAGAAGATCCGTTGAATAAGATCTGATTGCTGTCAGAATCAGCAGATGCTTCTGTCTTTGTTTCTTCTTTTTTGCTGTCAGCAGAATCTGACTTGCTGCTTCCGCATCCTACTGCCATAGATGATACCATAGCAAGTGTAAGAGCGATTGATAAAAATCTCTTTTTCATTGTATGTATTCCTCCCTGAATAAAATTTACATATCTAAAATAAAAATTTAACATTCTTTTAATAAAATGTATGTTGCATGGACAACATTTTCTATAGATAATCTGCATGATTGATATAGAAAGTATCTATACACTAAATATCTATGGAAGGAATGGGAAAGCCATGCTATACTATACATACGAATATGTGTTTGGTTTTTATTCTACGGGAACTTCCTGTGAAATAAAAGGTATTGCGTGCCATAGGTGCACATTTTTAAAATTATGGAGGAATTCATGACGGAAGAAATTAAAAAGCTGATCATTTATACAAGGAAAATGAAGAAAAGGGAGCCGTTGTACCGGAACTACCCGGAGGAGTTCCGGGAAGAAATCCGGGGATATCTGGAAAGCAACCATATTTCCAGACTTTATGCACATCAGGTGGAAATGTTCGAAAAGGTCAGATCCGGAGAAAATGTAGTGATCACCACATCAACTGCAAGTGGAAAGACGCTTGCCTTTCTGCTTCCGGTATTGCAGGAAATTCTGGAAGATCCGCTGACACGTGCGATTTTTATTTACCCGACGAAGGCACTGGCAAGTGACCAGTACCGCGCGATGCAGCCGATTTTGAAATTTTTCGGAGAGGGAAGGGTTTCTGCAGGCGTGTACGATGGAGATACCAAACCTGCCGAGCGGACAAGGATCCGCAAGGGTGCAAATATTATCCTGACCAATCCGGAGATGCTGAACTCGGCATTCCTTCCGAATCACAGCAATTACGGGTTTGACGCGATTTTTGCAAATTTACGATATGTAGTGATCGATGAGCTTCATTCCTACCGCGGTGCTTTCGGAGCACATCTGGCAAATATTTTCCGGAGAATGCACCGGATCTGCCGGTATTACCATTCGAATCCGCATTTTCTGTGCAGCTCCGCGACGATCGCCAATCCGGTAGAGCTTGCCGAAAAGATCTGTGGAAGCGGATTTACGCTGATTGACCGGGATGGATCGCCGGCACCGGAGAAGGAATACTGTATTATCCAGCCGCCGGAGATCAAGGGGAATAATGATAAAGTATACGGAAGGATTGCGGCGTCAAACGTGGCAGCCGGACTGATACCGGAGCTGGTGGAAGAGGATCATCATTTTATCACCTTTGGACGATCCAGAAGAAATGTAGAAGTTATTCTAAAAGAAGCAAAGGATAAATTAGATGCTGCCGGATTTCTTGGAATGGCGCGGGTGGGCGGCAAGAATCCGGCAGATCTGATCGCAGGATACCGTGGCGGTTATACCCCGCTGGAGCGAAAAGAGATTGAGCGGAAGATGACGGAGGGAGAACTGGCCGGGCTGGTATCGACGAATGCACTGGAGCTTGGGATCGACATCGGAAAGCTGGATGCAACTGTGATCGTCGGTTATCCGGGGACAAGGGCGTCCTTCTGGCAACAGAGTGGACGTGCCGGACGAAGCGGCAGTGCCTGTGTCAATTATCTGATACTGGAAAATGAACCGTTTGACCAGTACATTGCCATCGATCCGGAATGGCTGTTCTCAAGAGAAAGTGAAAATGCGATCGTGGATCCGGACAATCTTCTGATCGAGCTTGCACATCTGCGCGCAGCGGCTGCTGAGATGCCACTTTCACTGGGTGATATTGCGCTTTTTCCGGATCTTGGAGAAATGATCCCGGTGCTTTTAAGCGCCGGAGAAGTAAAAAGCCTTGCCGGAAGATTTGCCTGGGCGGGACCTGCATTTCCGGCAGGGGATTATAGTCTGCGTAATATGGACAAGACCAGGTTCAAGCTGCTCGCGCAGGAGGACGGACATGAGATTACGGAGATGGACGAATCCCAGGCATACCATGAGATCCATCCGGGTGCTGTGTATATGCATGATGGTGCATCCTATGAGATCACGAAGATGGATCTGGTCAGCCGGACAGCTTACGCCATTCCGTTTACAGGGGATTATTATACGGTACCGGCAGGACAGGAAGAGACGCGGATCCTGCAGGTATTTCAGGAGGAAGCCTATAAGCGGACGGATATCCGTTTTGGAGATATCAATGTCAATGAGATCATTGCCATGTATAAAAAATTACAGTTCCATAACCATCAGAATCTTGGATATGTAACACTGACGCAGCCACTTCAGAAAGATTATGATACGGAAAGTACCTGGATCACGATGCCTGAGAATGTTGTTAAAGTTTACCGTAGTCTTCTGCAACCGAACCGCATGGGAGAGCTGGTGCTGAACAATCATTTCGACGGAATGCAGTATGCAATCAAAAACGCGGCGATGATGGTGACAATGACGGAGCGTGACGATATTGATGTGACAATGTCCAATAATGCGACCATTCCGGATGAATTCCGGGAAGAAAAGGTTTCTCTTTTTATTTATGACAAATACGAGGGAGGGCTTGGTTATTCGGAAAAGATCTATGATCTGATTCCGGAGATTCTGGCGAGTGCAGTCAAAATGGTCAGCGGCTGTCCATGTGAGGATGGCTGCCCGGCATGTGTGGGAGATTATAATCTGGATAAGAAGATAGTACTCTGGGGACTGGAGAATCTTCTGGAAGAGAGTGAAGCGCCGGTTTATCTGAAAAAGAATATCAAAGAACCACAGCCTGTGATCCGGAAAGAGTTTTCTTTCTTTAATTTGCCGGATGAATGGGATAAAGTCTGCTATGCCGTGGTTAAGAATGGGGAAGCCGGAGGGCAGTTCTTGAAGACGATCCGCAAGGTAAGTACAGAAGGACACAAGCTGATCCTGACGATGGAAAATGAATTTTATGCGAAGTGGCTGATGGAGCCGGATAATCTGCAAAGTCTGGCGAATACCCTGCGGTATCATGTGATCTGTCCGGCTGATATGCAGATCAGGGTAAGATTTGAAGCAAAGATGGACGAGCAGGAAAAAAAGGAACAGCAAAAGAAGAGGAACCGTTTAAAAAGGCGATATGATGAGAAACTTGGAAATGAATAACATAGAAGAAACAAGAACCCTGAATCCCTATCAGAAAGAGGCAGTACTGGATGAGAATCCGGCATGTCTGGTAAATGCAAATGTAGGAAGCGGAAAGACGACGGTGCTGATTGAAAAGGTGCGGTATCTGCATGAAAAAAAACAGATTCCATACGAGAAAATGGCAGTGCTTACTTTTACCAATAAAGCAGCGGATGAGATTGTAGAGCGTCTTTCCAGGAAAGAAGCAGAACTGACAGAAGAAGAACTTTGGGGATTCGGAACTTTTCACAGTGTTGCACTGCGGATTCTGCGAAGATTTCTGCCGGAAAAGACAGAGGAGGGAGCAGAAGCAGGAGAATGGAACCGGGAATTTACCGTTATCACACCGGAAGATGAAATGGAAATGGTGCTTGCCATCGCGAAAGAAGGCGGTTATAAGATCAAATACCAGAACCGTCTGAAAAAGCGGATGGAAGAGGATTATGCAGCATACCGCAGAGGAAGAACACAAGGAAAATACAAAGATGATTTGTTTAAAATTTTTCCGCTTCTTGATAAAGAAAAAAGACAGGAAAATAAAATGTCTTTTGCCGATCTTCTAAAAGAGGGTACGCGGGTGGCAAAAGAGAAGGAAGAGGAGCTGGATCTTAAGTGGATCATTGTCGACGAGGTGCAGGACAGTGACGAAAAGCAGCTGGAATTTCTGGAGGCATTAAAAGGTGAGCAGACCAGATTCTTTGCCGTTGGTGATCCAAATCAGGTAATCTACAGCTGGAGAGGAACCGGGCCGAATATGTTTTTTCTGATCAAGCACAAGTTCGGAGCAAAAGAATTATCCCTGCCGGTCAATTACCGTTCCAGTGAAGTGATCCTGGAAGCAGCTAACCGTTTTCTGCAGTTTGGTGGGAAGATTGAAGGAAGTGCAGGCAGGGGAGAGAAGATTCTGGTAAGGAATCATTACGACTCATTTATTGAGGCGGAATATCTGACTGAGCGAATCCGGGAGCTTCATGCGCAGGGATTTGCTTACCGGGAAATCGCGGTTTTCTACCGGGTGCAGAAGCAGGCAGAGATTCTGGAAAAAGTATTTGAAAGGGCAGGGCTTCCATTTGTGCTCCCGGCAAAACGGAAAGAGGATGAAGATCCGGTTCCGGAAAAGCCGCATATGATCCGGGAACATTTTGCACAAGAGAGGATTGAGCAGTCTGCAAGCGAACAGGCTGAGGAGCATGAACAGTTGCCGGAAGAAAAGACAGTGGAAGAAGATGCAGTCCAGCTCATGACACTGCATGCTTCAAAAGGTCTGGAATTTGATTATGTATTTATTATAGGAATGAACCAGGGACTGATTCCACTGCGTTGCAAGAGTATGGAACAGGAAGAAGAGGAACGTCGTCTGTTTTTTGTAGGACTTACTCGTGCGAGAAGGAATCTGGAACTTTCCTATTATACCAATCCGACGATTCCGGGAACCTTTGAGACACCAAGCAATTATCTGCGGATGTTGCCGGAAGAACTGCTTGACTGGGAAGAAAAGCCGGGAAGTGAGTCGCGGAAAGCGAATTTGCAGAAGCTGCGGAAAGAGACGCGGGAGATGATCAGGGAGAAAAAGCAGGAGGAAGAAGAGCAGAAAGAAGCACAGAAGCCAAAGAAAAAAGGCAGACATCCGAAGTACGGGGAAGGCGAGATTATTTCTGAGGATGAGATGATGATTGAGCTGGAATTTCCGGGATATGGAAAAAAACAATTTCTGAAAGCATTTGGCGAAGTGGAAGTTTTGAAAGGCTTATAGAGAATGGCAATACAAATTGCTTACTGAAAGACTTTATCGATAAAATATTTTTTCATGAAAGGGCATATGGAAGTGAATATTTCTTCACCTCCATATGCCCTTTCATGAAAAAGTGAAGATTTATTCATAGAATTATCGCGATAATTTTATTATAATTTCAATAAATTTTATGAATATTTTATTTATTTCTAAGGAGGTAGCAATATGGATGCTATGAAAATCGCCAACAGTATACCGATGTGGATCGCCTGTGGAATCCCGGTAATACTCGTTATCGCACAGGCCCTGATCTTTGCAAAAAAATCTTATTCGGCAGGAAAGAAGATCGGACTTACGGAAAAGCAGATGAAGAACGCGATCAAGAGCAGCGCGATCACTTCCATTGGACCATCTATTGTAATCTTAAGCGGAATGCTTTCCCTTCTGATCACTGTAGGAGGACCGATGGCGTGGATGAGACTTTCCCTGATCGGTTCGGTTATGTTTGAATCTATCGCAGCAGGTTTTGGTACTGCATCAGTTGGTGTACAGCTTGGAGCAGATACACTGACACCACTGGCACTTGATATGGCAGTATGGACCATGATCCTTGGATCGATCGGATGGATCATCTTTGCAACAATTTCTGCAAGCCGTATGGACAAGGTACAGCACAAAATTTCAGGTGGAGATCCGGCAAAACTGATGGCAATTTCAAGTGCGGCTATCATTGGTGCATTTAGTTCAATGTCATCTTCTCATCTGATCAAGCTGAATAAAAACTCAGTTGCCTGCGTACTCGGAGCTGTATTTATGGCAATACTTTTAACTATTTCAGAAAAAAAGAATATCAAGTGGCTGAAAGAATGGAATCTTACGATCTCAATTCTGGCAGCAATGATCATCACAGCTGTGATTTAAGGAGGAACGAACATGGAAAATAAAGGTTTTTATGAAGGCGAATATATGCCGCAGATGCATAAGATCGGTAAACTTACCGGATTTCTTGGAGCGATATTATCGTTCTTACCGGCACTTGTACTTGCAGTTGTTTATGGACTTCTTCCGAAACCGGCAGCACTTGCTACTGCATTCATTTCAGCAGCCAGCGCATTCGGATTCCTCTGGATCGTAGAGCCGATCTCTTACTTTACCGTACTTGGCCCGGTAGGTACATATATGGCATTCATGTCAGGAAATATTTCCAACATGAGAGTTCCTTGTGCCGGTATGGCACAGGTTGCAGCAGAAGTTGAACCAGGAACAGAAAAAGGTTCGATCATTTCAGTAATCGGTATGGCGACATCCATCGTCATCAACGTATCTGTGCTGACGATCGGAGTTATCCTCGGAAGCTCTGTACTTTCAGCAATGCCGGCAAGTGTGACAGAGGCATTGAATTATCTGCTTCCGGCACTGTTTGGTGCCCTGCTTATGCAGTTTGGACTGAAAAGAATCAAATTTGCAGGTGGTATGCTTGCATTTGCAATTCTCATCGGTATTGCAATCAACGCAGGTCTTTTCAACTGGCTTCCGGGAGCAGCAAACTATCTGACAACTCTTGCGAGTGTATTCGTAGCAATCGGTGTAACACTTGCAACCTATGGAAAGAAAAAAGAAGCCGGAAAGTAAGAATGGTGTATAATTAGGTGGAAAAGGAGAGGTAGATATGACGAAAAAAGAGATGCTTGGGCAGATGGAGGAGCTTAAGTCTACCTGCGTGGACATCTGCACTAATTTATGGAATAATCCTGAGACTGGCGGGAATGAGCAGAAGTCAGCGGATATGATCCGTGAGCTTCTTCATCACGAAGGTTTTGTAATTGTAAATGAAGAACATCTTCCACATGCATTTTATGCAGAGTACGGAAGTGGCAAACCGGTGATCGCAGTGCTTGGGGAATATGATGCACTTCCGGGACTTTCACAGAAATGCCAGATTACAAAAGAGCCGGTAACACCGGGGGCAGCAGGACATGGCTGTGGACACAACCTTCTGGGAGCAGGAGCTGTGACAGGTGCGATCATGATCAAACGGTTTCTTGAGCAGGAAGGAATTCCGGGAACCTTAAGATTCTATGGATGCCCGGAAGAAGAATTGTTAAGTGGAAAAGTAAAAATGGCATATTATCATATGTTTGATGGATGCGATATGGCACTGAGCTGGCACCCGATGTCTGCAAACATGATTTATGATGAAGGATATCTGGCTAGTGCATCTGCGAAGTTTTATTTCAAAGGAAAAACTTCACATGCAGCATTTGCACCGGAAAGAGGGCGGAGTGCACTTGACGCAGTGGAACTTATGAGTGTAGGCGCCAACTATTTAAGAGAGCATGTAGTTGACAAGGCAAGAATCCACTATACTACAGACAGTGGCGGATTTTCACCGAATATCGTGCCGGATAAAGCAAGCGCATGGTATTTTACAAGGGCTCCGCACATCAGTGATGTAAAAGATATTCTCCGCAGACTGACACTTATAGCAAAAGGTGCTGCAATGATGACAGAGACGGAGGTTGATACCAGGATTGAATATGGCTGCTGCGATATGGTCAGTGAAAAATCATTTGCAGATCTGACATGGAAGAACCTTCAGGAGGTCGGAACACCAACTTATACGGAAGAGGAAATGGAATTTGCAAGGCAGCTACAGGCTACCGTTGATCCGGCGATCAAAGACAGAGATCAGAGAATGTATGAAGCAAAAGAAAAGGCATTAGCAGATGGCGTTGTTTCCAGAAACGCCTGGGAAAAAGCACCGCTTACTGCTTCTTCGGACAGTGGAGATGTGAGCCAGATGATGCCGATGAACCTCTTTACCGCAGTTTGCTGGCCGGTTGGTGTTGCACCGCATACCTGGCAGAGCTGTGCATCTGCTGGAAGTACGATTGGACAGAAGGGTGCATTTTACGCAGCGAAAGTCATTGCGGCAACAGCATATGACCTGTATACACAGCCGGAACTGCGAAAAGAAATTCAGGACGAATTCGATGCGCAGGACAGAGAACCATATGCACCGATGTATGACGGTGAATAAGAACAAGAAAAAGTAAAGAAAAAAGGTCCCGGAGCCGTAAGGTTTCCGGGATTTTTATGAGGAAAAAAAGTAAGTGTGTGACTGGATTTGACAAGAATTTTCATGAATGTTACACTGAGAAAATAGGAGAAAAACAGACTGTTCGAGGGGGATAAGTGCAGTCAGGCAGGAGACAAAAATGGGTATCGCAATACAGGAATTATTATCGCAGGACTATTTTAAGGAGTTTTACGTTCTGGCGGGGGCAAAGGGACTGCACCGTGAGATCCAGGGGATCACAGTTATGGAGGCACCGGATGCATTTCACTGGACGAAAGGGAAGGAACTGGTACTTTCATCAGGGTACGTTATTGCAAAGGAACCAGATTGTATTGAAAAAGCGTTCCGGGAGGGAAGTGTCCAGAAATCGGCGGGAATGATGATCAAAAGAGAACGGTATCTGGAGAAGATACCGGAGGAGATACTGAGGCTTTTTGATCAGTATGAGGTGCCCCTTATCTCCATGCCGTTTTCAGCACCATGGATGGAAGTGATGAGCCAGATTAATACTGCTGTGCTGAACCGGACCATACGCAGGCTGCGGATCAATACCAGTCATATGACATTTCAGATGTCGAATTTTTCATATAAAGAGCAGAAGATCAAGCGGATCCTGCAGGCGATGGAGGCTGAGATGGGGTTCCCGGCATTTTTATATGATTTTGTAGAAGAAGAGGCGTATTACAGTTCGATGAATTTTCAGAAGATAGCGAAAGGATTCGGACTTGAAACAGAGGATTTCTGGGAGCCGTCAATGCCGTATACCCGGCATACACTTTGTGATTATATGGACATGGTGAGATACCGTCTTGTGAATCAGAGTCACCAGGAGGGACCGAGAATCAGCTGGATACGGATCCCGATTTCTGTAAATGGAAGTGTACAGGCGTATTTTGCCGTGATGGAAGCGCGGGAATTCCTGGATTATTATGATGAGTACAGTATCCGGATTGCCTATCTGATGCTGCAGGGATTATATGAGCAGATCGTAGCGGCACAGAACATGGGAAATATCGGATTTGAGAACTTTGTGTTATACGCTTTGAGTGCAACGGAAGATGATACACAGAAGATGATGTTTCAGGCGAATGTACAGGGGATTTCCATGAGTACAAAATACAGGTATGTATTGTTCCGGCGTGCGGACAATCAGGAAGAACTTCCAAACCGGAGAAAAGAGATCCTTGAGGCTTACCGGAAAAGCAGTCTGATCAAATATGCCAGAATCGCAATGATCGGAGAAAATGTGGGAATTCTTTTTTTGGAAGACAGAGAAGAAGACTGGGAGAAAGGTCATATCCTTGCACTTCTGGAAGAATTCCGGAGAAGAGTTCTGAAGAGCTGTCCGGAGACGGCACTGGAATTTGGTTATTCACTGGATGCCGCTTCTCTTGGGCATATCCGTCAGAGCATAGAGAAATGCCAGAAAGCACTGAATATGGGGAAAATGATTTATCCAAGCCTTTTTGCATGGGAGTATTCTCAGCTTGGTGCACTTGCATGGCTGGATATTCCGGAAGAAGAGCTTACTCATATGCTCTCGGCTTACAGTGTGCTCCTGAAAGATGAAAAGAATATCGAGCTTTTAAAGACTTTAAAAGTATATCTGGAAAATAATATGAACTACAGCGCAACGGCTGAGAAATTATATGTACATATCAATACGATCAGGAAGAGGATCGACAAGGTAAACGAACTTCTGCAGATTGACTGGAGCGATAATATTGCACGGCTGAATGCAGAGCTTTTACTGCGCTTTTTGAATCTGGAAGAAAAAATTTAACATTTCTTTGAACAGGAATTGATGATTTTCAGGGTAAAAGATGATACAATGTATATTGTGTGAAAAAAAAGACAAAGAGGGAGATGCCTATGCCAAAGAAACAGAAGGCAAAGATAAAGCAGAAAAATAAATGCCCTGAAAAGCTGATCCGGACAGAAGCTGCAAAAGAGATTGCAGAGATAGACTGTTCACTTCAGAATCAGAAGTATCAGCTCAGATGCAGAGCTGCAATCGATCTTCTTACAGCAAAGCTGAATATGATAAATGCAGATCTTTCGCGCAAGAAACGCCATGTTGTGATCAACCAGATCAGCAGCAGAGTGAAGACGGCAGAGAGTATTTATACAAAACTGATCAGGAAAGGTCTGGAGCCGGATTTTGACACGGCAAGAGCAGAACTGAAGGATCTGATCGGGATTCGTGTGGTCTGTCCATTTGAAGATGAAGTGTACGAGGTTGCAGATCGTCTGAAAGCGCAGGGAGATGTACAGATCATCCGGGAGAAAGATTATATTAAGAATCCCAAAAAGAACGGATACAAAAGTCTGCACCTGATTGTGGAGGTCCCAATTTATTCATCCAAAGGACCACTGAAGGAAAAGGTGGAGATCCAGCTCCGTACGGTGGCAATGGATTACTGGTCTGTGCTTAAGTACCAGTTATTTTATAAGAAGACAGAGAATGAAGAGGTTGCAAAGGAATTAAAAACCTATGCAGATGAAATTTCTGAGCTGGATGCAAAAATGCTGAAACTCAGGGATAAGATTGAAAAAATGTAGTAGAAACACAGGAAAAGAATGTGCGAAGGCGCATTCTTTTTTTGATACAATCAGGAAATCAATTGCATAGGCATTCCAGTTAGGTTATAATCTAGTACAGTATGGACAGATAAATTACAGAATGGATATGAGGAAATACCATGAAAATGATCAAGACAGATAAACTTGTATTTGAATATGCAAAGCGTGACGAAGAAGGTAATGTTATAGGGAAAAGCCGCGCTATTGATGAGGTATCGCTGGATATCGAGCCGGGACAGTTTATTGCAATCCTGGGGCATAATGGCTCTGGGAAGTCTACACTTGCAAAGCATATGAATGCTCTGCTGGTTCCGTCTGACGGAACTATGTGGGTAGACGGAATGGACACGAAGGAAGATGAGCATCTGTGGGATGTACGTCAGAGCGCCGGAATGGTATTCCAGAATCCGGATAACCAGATCATCGGAACAGTCGTTGAGGAAGATGTAGGATTTGGCCCGGAGAATCTGGGCGTGCCGACAGAGGAGATCTGGCAGAGAGTGGAAGACAGCCTGAAAGCGGTTGGGATGATTGAATACCGTCACCATTCACCGAATAAATTATCCGGTGGGCAAAAGCAGAGGGTTGCGATCGCCGGTGTCATGGCAATGCGTCCAAAGTGTATTGTACTGGATGAGCCAACTGCGATGCTGGATCCGAACGGAAGAAAAGAAGTACTTCGAAGTGTGATGGAGCTGAGAAAAAGAGAACACATTACAGTGATTCTGATCACTCATTATATGGAAGAGGTTGTAGATGCAGACCACGTATTCGTAATGGATCATGGTCATGTGGTAATGCAGGGAACACCGAGAGAAATCTTTTCACAGGTGGATACGTTAAAGCACTACAGACTGGATGTGCCGCAGGTGACGATTCTTGCTGACGAGCTGAGAAAAAGAGGACTTGATATTCCGGCGGGAGTTTTGAAGAAGGAAGAATTGGTGGAGATATTATGTCGATTAAATTAGAACATATCAATTATGTATACAGTGAAGGAACCGCATATGAAAAGCATGCGCTGAAGGATGTGTCTCTGGAAATCCCGCACGGTGAATTTGTCGGGATCATTGGTCACACCGGCTCCGGTAAATCGACACTGATCCAGCACCTGAACGGACTGATCAAGGCGACAAGCGGAGCACTTTATTACAACGGAGAGAATATTTACGGAGAAAACTATAACTTACGTGAGCTGAGAAATCAAGTCGGGCTGGTATTCCAGTATCCGGAGCATCAGCTTTTTGAGGTCAATGTACTTCAGGATGTCTGTTTTGGACCGAAGAATCAGGGACTTTCACCGGAAGAATGTGAAAAGCGGGCAAGAGAGGCATTGCAGCTTGTTGGTCTCAAAGAAAAATATTACGATCATTCCCCGTTTGATCTGTCAGGCGGACAGAAACGGCGTGCAGCAATCGCCGGGGTACTGGCAATGCGTCCGAAGGTACTGGTTCTGGATGAACCGACTGCAGGACTGGATCCGAAGGGAAGAGATGAGATCCTGGATCAGATTGCCTATCTGCACGAAAAAGCAGACATGACTGTCATTTTAGTTTCCCACAGTATGGAAGATATTGCAAAATATGTGGATCGTATTATTGTGATGAATAAAGGCAGTGTCATGTTTAATGATGTGCCAAAGAAAGTGTTTGCACACTACAAAGAACTGGAAAGTGTGGGACTTGCAGCACCACAGGTAACGTACATCATGCATGCGCTGAAGGAAAAGGGAATGGATGTTCCGACAGATGCAACCACGATAGAAGAAGCAGCGGATGGCATTATGAAAGCACTGAAGAAGGAGAGGGCAGCCAAATGATTCGAGACATAACGATTGGACAATATTATCCGGCTGACAGCCGTATCCATAAGCTGGATCCGCGTGTGAAGATTGTATGCACACTGCTGTATCTGATTTCTCTTTTTACATTTAAAAGTATTTTGGGATATGTACTTGCGACTGTGTTCCTGTTTGGATGCATCAAGCTGTCAAAAGTACCGTTCAAGTTCATCGTCAGAGGACTGAAGCCGATCGTCATTCTGCTTCTGATCACAGTAGGATTCAACTTATTTCTGACACCGGGCGGAGAGACACTGGTCCATGTAGGTTTTATCAAGATCACGGAGTACGGCTTAAGCACAGCGGTTTATATGGCGATCCGGCTGATCTATCTGATCATGGGATCCTCACTTATGACACTGACAACTACACCGAATTCACTGACAGACGGACTGGAGAAGCTCCTTAACCCGTTGAATAAGCTCCATGTACCGGTACATGAGATTTCGATGATGATGTCGATCGCACTTCGTTTTATTCCGATCCTTCTGGAGGAGACGGATAAGATCATGAAGGCACAGATTGCCAGAGGTGCGGATATGGAAAGTGGAAATCTGATCCAGAAGGCAAAGGCAATGATTCCGATCCTGGTTCCGCTTTTTGTATCCGCATTCCGTCGTGCCAATGATCTTGCAATGGCAATGGAAGCAAGATGTTACCGTGGCGGTGACGGTAGAACCAAGATGAAACCTCTGATCTATAAGAGTACAGACCATGTGGCGTATCTGATCACGATCCTGTATGTGGTGGCAGCATTTGTTGTCGGAAGATATGTTCCGTTTAAACTGTGGATCTTTTAAGGAGCTGTGGGATGAGAAGAATCAGATTAACCGTAGCTTATGATGGAACAAATTATTGTGGCTGGCAGATCCAGCCAAATGGAATTACGATCGAGGAAGTTCTGAATAAGGCAATCTGTAAGCTCACCGGAGAAGAGATCCAGGTGATCGGGGCGAGCCGGACGGATTCCGGGGTTCACGCAAGGGGAAATATTGCGGTATTTGACACCGAAAGCCGGATTCCGGCGGAGCGCTTTTCCTACGCACTGAATCAGCGGCTGCCGAAGGACATTGTAGTCGTGAGATCAGATGAAGTGGACCTTACCTGGCATCCACGTTATCAGGATACTCTGAAAACCTATGAATATCACATCATCAATACGAAAGTGCCGATTCCGACAGAGAGGCTTTATAATTACTTTGTAAGTTTTGATCTGGACGTGGAGCAGATGAGGCGCGGAGCGGCTTATCTGGTAGGAGAACACGATTTTGCACCATTTTGCTGTATCCGTACGAATGCAAAGACAACGGTGCGGACAATCACGGATTTGCAGATTCTGCAAAGCGGAGAGCATATTACGATTCGGATTACGGGAAATGGATTTTTGTATAACATGGTGCGCATCATAGCCGGGGTACTGGTGCGTGTCGGAAGAGGATTTTACGAACCGGAAAAGGTAAAGGAACTTTTGGAAGGCGGAGAAAGAACCAGGGAAGCGGTCACAGCACCGCCGCAGGGACTCTGCCTGATGGAAATCAGCTATCAGAATAAAGAATAGTGCATGAGTCTGCTTTTTAGGCAGGCTCATTTTTTTAACATGAAATTCCAAATAGAAGGTACTACATATCGGAGGAATTTTTACAATAGAAAAACCCTATAGAGGAGTTAATCTATTCGGATAAACAATAAGTAAAACAGGCAGTTTTATTGAAGAAATATTGTGAAAATGTTATCCTAATAATCAGAGGCATTTTGGAAAAACAGCATAGAAACAGGATGTCATTAAAGAGAGAAAAGGGAAGAAATATGAATTATGTAGGAATTGATATCGGATCAACAGCATCCAAGGTTGTTGTTGAAGGAGATAAGAAAGAACATTTCGTACTGCCGACAGGATGGAGCAGCAAAGAAACTTGTGAAAAGATCAAGAATAAGCTGCTTGAGATGGGGGTAGATGTTACCTCAGATGAGACAAAGGTAGTTGCTACAGGATATGGAAGAATCGCAGTTGATTTTGCAGATCATGTAATTACTGAGATTACCTGCCATGCCAGAGGTGGTCGTGAACTTGCAGGGGGGGACTGTTCAATCATTGATGTGGGAGGACAGGATACGAAGGTGATCGTTGTACAGAATGGAATGGTAGCCGATTTCCAGATGAATGATAAATGTTCGGCGGGAACCGGAAAGTTTCTGGAAATCATGGCGAACCGCCTGGGTGTTACGATCAATGAATTATTTGATATGGCGGCAGCAGGAGAAGTTATTCCGATCAGTTCACTTTGTACGGTATTTGCCGAATCTGAGGTGATCAACTATATCGGAGAAGGAAAAAAGCGTGAAGATATTGCGGCCGGAGTGGTAGATTCTGTTGCCAATAAAGTAGTGCAGCTTGCGCAGAAAAAGGAACTTGGAGACAGAGTGATCCTGACCGGAGGACTCAGTCACAGCATTTATTTCACAGGAATCCTGTCAGACAAGCTGGATCAGAAAGTGGAATCAGAAGAGTTTGGCCGTTTTGCGGGGGCATACGGGGCAGCACTTCTTGCCAGAGAAAAGAAAGACAGAAGGAGATAATGAAGATGGAACTGATTAAAGATTTGCCAGAGGTATTTGAAGAATTTGCGGAGCAGAGGCAGAAATCATTTTTGGCTGTTAAGGAGCTGAAAGAAAAAGGTGTTCCGGTTGTGGGATCTTACTGTACATATTTCCCGAAAGAGATTGCAATGGCGATGGGAGCAGGATGTGTAAGCCTTTGCTCGACTTCGGACGAGACGATTCCGGAGGCAGAAAAGGATCTTCCGAAGAATCTCTGTCCGCTGATCAAATCAAGTTATGGATTTGCAAAGACAGACAAATGTCCATTCTTCTATTTCTCAGACGTAGTAGTTGGGGAAACAACCTGCGATGGAAAGAAGAAGATGTATGAATATATGTCAGAGTTCAAAGATGTATTTGTCATGGAACTTCCGAATAGCCAGAGAGAACCGGGACTTCAGCTCTGGAAAGGCGAGATCATCCGTTTCAAGGAATATCTGGAACAGAAATTTGGCGTGACGATCACGGAAGAGCAGATCCGTGAAGCTGTAAAGACAGAGAATAAAGCACGTCAGTCCTTAAAGAAGCTTTATGAAGTAATGAAACATGATCCGGCTCCGATCAAAGGACAGGATCTGTTCAAAGTTCTGTACGGAAGCACCTTCAAATTTGACCGTTCCCTGATCCCGGGCGAAGTGGATGCTCTTACTGCGAAGATTGAAAAAGAATATGCAGAAGGCAAGATGGAAGAGAAGAAACCGCGTATTCTGATCACAGGATGTCCGATCGGAGGAGCAACAGAAAAAGTGATCCGTGCGGTAGAGGACAATGGCGGTATTGTTGTAACTTTTGAGAACTGCAGTGGTGCCAAATCTATTGACAAGATGGTGGATGAGGATGCCGAAGATATTTACGATGCAATCGCAAGAAGATATCTCAGCATCGGATGTTCGGTTATGACACCGAATCCGAATCGTCTGGAGCTTCTTGGAAGACTGATCGATGAATATCAGGTAGACGGTGTAGTGGATATGATCCTTCAGGCGTGTCATACTTACAATGTGGAGACTAATACGATCCGTAAGTTTGTAACAGGTGAAAAGGGAATTCCGTATATCAGTGTGGAAACTGATTACTCTCAGGCAGACATCGGACAGCTGAACACCAGACTTGCTGCGTTTGTTGAGATGCTGTAAATGAAGAGTATGACGAAGAAAAATGCGTTTCAGTTCCGCAGGGCGAATGAGGAGGATCTTCCTGAAATTTGCCGTATGGTAAAGCTTGCAGGAAAAATTGTTCCTGTGAAGGAATGGTTTGAGGCAGAGGACGAAAGATTTCTTGCAAAGCATATCTGTGAGGAAGGATTTACCCTGCTGGCAAAGAAGGATGGACAGACAGCGGCGATAATGATTGTCCGTATCCCGGGAATGGCAGAGGATAACCTGGGAGAATATCTGAAGATTTCCCGGGAAGAAATGGAAAGGGTTGCGCATCTGGAGATCGCAGTTGTAGAACCGGAGTATCAGGGATATGGTCTGCAATATGAGCTTTTCTGCCAGGCAGAAGAAATCGTAAAAAATAAGCAGATGCGGTATCTGATGGCAACAGTTCATCCGGATAATATATACAGTTTTCGCAATATGGAAAAGCTTGGAATGAAGGCAGTTCTTGAGACAAAGAAATATGGCGGGAAACGAAGATATGTCATGAGTAAAACATTAGAATACTAGAAAAAGAGCGAAAGGGCTTGCAGAAAGTGTAATGAAACATTTTTTGTAAGCTCTTTTTGTGTATCCCAAAAAGAAGTAAAATGAGAAATTTTCTTAACTGATAATTTCAATATTGACATACTAACTAATAATAATATAAACTATTCTAAGTTAGAACATACAAACAAAGAGGAAACAAAATGAAATTCAGAAATATGATCATTGCGGTCTGTCTGTGTGTATCTGTATTTGCAGGCGGATGCGGTCAAAGTGGACAGGATACGACAAAGAGTATAAAAAGTGAAAGTACAGCCAGTTCGAAAGAGAGTACGGAGCAGACTTCTACGGATACCGAGGCGTCGAAAGACATTTTTGCAATGGACACTTATATGACAGTGACTGCATATGGAGAAAAAGCACAGGAGGCAGTGGATGCTGCTGAGGCAGAGATTAAAAGACTGGATGCACTTTTATCGACGGGAAATGCAGACAGCGAGATTGCAAAACTGAATGAACAGAAAAGTGCAACACTTTCAGAAGATGGAGGATATCTTGTGAAGCGCGCACTGGAACTGAATAAGGAAACGGATGGGGCATTTGATATCGCAATTTATCCGGTTATGGAGGCGTGGGGATTTCCGACACAGAATTTCCGTGTGCCATCAGCTGACGAACTGACAGGGCTTCTGAAGCATGTGGATGCAGCGAAGATCTCATACGATAAGGATACGAGAGAACTCTCTTTTGAAGATGACCAGATGAAAATCGACCTCGGAGGAATTGCAAAAGGCTATACTTCTTCGCGGATTATGGATATTTTCAAAGAAAGCGGGATTACAAGTGGTCTGGTAAATCTGGGTGGAAATGTACAGGCACTCGGAACCAAGACAGACGGAAGCGACTGGCGGGTTGCGGTACAGAGTCCGGACGACACGGAGGATTATCTGGGAGTTTTATCCATTCGGGATAAAGCGGTGATCACATCCGGTGGATATGAACGCTATTTTGAACAAGATGGTATGACCTATCATCACATTATTGATCCGAAGACCGGATATCCGGCAGAGAACGGACTGGTATCTGTCACGATCGTAAGCTCGGACGGAACCCTTGCAGACGGACTTTCTACCTCGCTTTTTATCATGGGAGAAGAAAAAGCGGCAGAGTTCTGGAAGGCGCACAGCGATGAGTTTGAGGCGATCCTTGCGACAGATGATGGAACGATTTATGTGACAGAAGGTCTGAAAGACAGCTTTACAACGGATCTTGGCATGAAGGTTATTATGAAATAATTTGCATGAAATGAGAGGATAATGAGAGATGGACATCAAAGAAACCGGTAAAAAATTAAAACCGTTTGCACCCGTTCTTTCAGTTGCACTGGTTACGGCGTGCGTGGCAGGCTCCTTAAGCGGATATGAAGCGCCGGTCTATGCAGCGACGCAGGAAGAAACACCGGTAAAAAAAGAAGAGACAAAAGAGAAGAAAGAAGAAAAAAAGACAGCAGCCAAAGGTTCGTTTGATCTGGAGGACGGTGTGTATAAAGGAACCGGAACCGGGTACGCAGGAGATATTACGGTATCGGTACAGATCAAGGATAAGCAGATCGTTTCGATTGACATTCTGAGTTCTTCCGATGATGCGGCATTTTTCTCGCGGGCAAAAGCGGTGATCGACAAGATCATTGAAGGACAGACACTGGATGTGGATACTGTATCGGGAGCAACTTTCAGTTCCAGAGGAATCATCAGTGCGGTGAAAAATGCGCTGACCGGGGAAAAGGATAACAGCACGACAGGACAGGCACAGTCCGGCCAGACAGCGGCGGCAGCAGGAAGTTCGACCAGTGTGGCAAAAGTAGAGGATGCGGCAGCATATAAGGATGGAACCTACTACGGTTCAGGAACCGGATTTGGCGGTCCGCTGAAGGTTATGGTAGAAATCAGCGGAGGAAAGATTGCATCGATCCAGATTGTGGAGAACAGTGACGGAAGCGATTACATTTCCAAAGCAGCTTCTCTGATAGATTCTATCATCGCAAAGCAGAGCACCAATGTGGATACGGTGTCCGGGGCAACCTACAGTTCGGTCGGAATTATTCAGGCAGTGCGGGATGCACTGGGCCAGGCGGCGGTAAATGGTACATCAGATACTTCACAGAATAACAATAACAACAACAGTAATAACAATGGTTCATCAGACAACAATAATTCTACCGTAACCGGAACCGTTCCGTACAAGGAAGGAATCTATTACGGAACAGCAGAAGGCTACAGCGGGGATGTATCCGTTGCAGTCGTGATCCAGGAAAAGACGATCAAAGCGATCCTGATCACAGAAAGCTCCGATGATGAGGCGTTCTTCAATCGGGCAATGGATGTTGTGAAGAAAGTGATCAAGACACAGAAGACAGACGATGTAGATACCGTGTCAGGAGCAACCTACAGCTCCAAAGGACTGTTAAATGCAATCAAGAATGCACTGAAACAGGCTGAGAAAGTGACAAATGGAGAATCCATTGATGAGAAGCCGGATGTGACAGAGTTAGAAGAACTGATCGAGAAAGCTGAGAAGCTGGAAGAGGATGCATACACAGAGGCAAGCTGGGCAGTTCTTCAGACAAGACTTGCGGATGCAAAAGAAGCTCTGGAGGAAACGAAACAGACTGCGGTTGACAAAGCAGCAGAAAAGCTGAAAAAGGCAATCGCACAGCTTGAATCGAAGGATGGAAAAGACGAGGAAAATACGAAGTATTTCAGTGGAACCTATGAAGTGACCGTACCTTGTGAACCAGATGAAGACGAAGATTTTGAAGGATATAATCTGACGATGTCAGTGACGATCCGTGATGATAAGATTGTAGCGATTACAGATATTACAGGTGATGGTGCAAGCGACAATGACAGATATATCTTGAAAGCAGCAAATGGTACGTCAAGCATAAAAGGCGTGGTATCTCAGATCATAGAAAAAGGAATGTCGGAGGACATCGATACTGTTTCCCACGCAACCTGCTCTTCCAATGCAATCCTGGAAGGATGCAAAAAAGTACTGAAAGCAGCAGAAAGACCGACAGATACGGAGGCTGAATAACAATGAGAGAATTCTGGGTAAGACTGGTAAGTATGCTTGCAATCGTGGGGGTTCTTCTGGGATACAATTCGGTGCTGGATGCGCGCGCGAAAGAAGATGAGATTGCCCGGCTTTCCGCACAGGTTGTCGGAAACGGACAATCAGATAGCGAAAATGGAGATTCCACAAATTACAAGGACGGAACCTATACCGGGGAAGCCGATGGATTTGGTGGAACGATCCAGGTAGAAGTAAAGATTGAGAAAAGCAAGATCGCAGAAATCAATGTGGTATCTGCGGAAAAAGAAGACGGAGCATACCTTTCCATGGCGAAAGATATTATTCCGAAGATCATCGATGCACAGAGCGCGGATGTAGATACGATTAGCGGTGCGACATTCAGCTCGACCGGAATCAAAAACGCATCGGAGCAGGCGCTGGAAAAGGCGGTAAAGTAACGTGAAAAAGATGGATATTCATAATTTAACGGCGAAAGATATAAAAAAATTACATGTATGGCTGAGAGCATTGATCCAGGTACTGTATTTCCTGTTTATCCCATCTGTGTATACAGCGGCATTTGCCGGAGTGAAATACATATTTACACAGATCGGTGCAGGCGAGAAGGTTTCCATGACCTCATTTGTGACAGTACTGGTTGTGATCTGTATTTACACGATCCTGTTCGGAAGATTCTTCTGCGGATTTGCCTGTGCATTCGGTACGCTGGGAGACGGCGTGCATGCACTCTATGTGTGGATTTGTAAAAAGATAAAAAAGAAACCTCTTCAGATCGCGGATGCATGGACAGAAAAGCTCTGTTATCTGAAATATATTGTACTGGCACTGATTTCAATCCTGTGCTTTGCAGGTGTCTACAGCGAGGCAAAAGGAACCAGCCCGTGGGATGTATTTTCCATGCTACATGCCGGCAACTTTAAGCTTGGCGGATATCTGGTGGGACTCGTCCTTCTGGTTCTGATCATTGCAGGAATGTGCTTTGAAGAACGTTTTTTCTGCAGAAATTTCTGCCCGATGGGAGCAGTTTTTTCGCTGCTTCCGGTCCTGCCGTTTTTCGCTCTTCACAGAGATCGGGAAAACTGCATCAAAGGATGTAAGGCATGTACGAAGAAATGTCCTTCTAACATCGGACTTCCGGAAGACGGATCTCCAAAGGTAGAAGGTGACTGTTTCCAGTGCCAGAAATGTATCGATACCTGTCCGAAAGGAAATATTCATACCGGTGTGAAAGGGCTTTGCGGAAATGAATTCTGGTTTACGATTTTACGGGCAGTGATCTTACTAATGCTTCTGCTCTGGCTTGGTGTATAGAAGATGAAGAAGAAAGATCTAATACTTGGAGCAGGGATTATTGTGATTGCGCTTGCGATGCTGCTTGTGATGCAACTGACGAGAGGGGAAGAAGGAAATCAAATCCAGGTTACGCTGGATGGGAAAATCTATGGAACGTATTCCTTATCGAAGGATCAGACCATCGAAGTAAAGGATGGCGATTTCTATAACCGGATCCGGATTGAAGACGGAAAGGCGTATATGGAAGAGGCAAACTGCCCGGATGGATACTGCGAGGAACAGGGAAAGATCAGCGGGCATACACAGACGATCGTTTGTCTGCCGCATAAGCTTGTGGTAGAGGTTCTGGAAAATGAAAGTAAGCAGAATTCTGGAGTATCGGATTCGGAAGATGCAGCTCCGGATACAATCGCAAAATGATAAAGGGAATAGCAGATGAATAAAAACAGAAAACTTGCCAATATGGCAATGCTGGTTGCACTGGCGATGATATTCAGTTATGTGGAAAGCTTAATACCGATCAATTTCGGGATACCGGGAATGAAGCTCGGAGTTGCCAATCTGGTGACTGTGACCGGGCTGTATTTCCTGGAACTTCCGGAAGTATTTCTGGTGGTAGTTATGAGGATCCTTCTGACCGGCTTTTTGTTTGGAAATGGAATGTCGATCATATACAGTCTGGCAGGAGGAATCTTAAGCTTTCTGGTTATGGCACTGATGAAGAGGCTGAAAGGATTTTCCGTAGCCGGAGTCAGTATCGCCGGAGGCGTGTCACACAATATCGGTCAGATTATCGTGGCATCCATTGTAGTAGAGAATCTGAAACTGGTTTATTATCTTCCGGCACTTCTGATCGCCGGTACAGTGACCGGATTCGTGATGGGAATGATAAGTAAAAAGCTGCTTCCGATCGTAAAAAGAGAATCGGAGAGAGCAGCACAGGTAGTTTAAATTTTTTTTGATTATAGGTTAGTAGAAGCTGACTTAATAATAAATTTTATCAACAACAAGGAGGTAATTATGGGAAAGGGAACGATTAAGACAAAGGCTATGACAATGGCTGTGGCGATGTCGATGGTAGCTGGACTTTGCCCGTCGACGGTGTTTGCGGCATCGGGTAGTGTAGTTGCAAAGGATGGAACTTATACAGCAACAAAGCATGTTGTTAATAATCCGGATGATGAAAATGATTGGGATGAGTATGATGTGGAGGTAAGCCTTATTGTTTCCGATGGGAAATTTTCAAATATTACGGTTACGCCTAAGAATGGATATGATTCAACTACTAATGATTCTTATTTTAACAAGGCTTATAATAAGTCAAAAGGAATCAACACATTACTAAAAGATAAAGATGCGACAGAAGATACAATAAACGGTTGGGATACAAAGACTGGTGCTACATGTACAGCAACGGCAGTTAAAGCAGCTGCGCTCGAAGCGATTCAGTCTGCTCCGGCAGCATCAACTGAAGTAACAGTAGATACGACAGCGTTAAGTGGTGCAATTGCATCGGCGGAGGCACTTAAAGATAAAGAGGAAGATTATACTGCAGAGTCATGGAGTAATATGCAGGAAAAGCTGACAGCAGCAAAAAATGCTCTTACAGCAAAAGACCAGGCAACAGTCGATGCAGCAGCAAAAGCTTTAACAGATGCAATGGATGCACTTGAAGCAAAAACTCCGGAAGTACAGAAAGAAGTCTATGTGTTAATGAACATTCCATATGCTGATTTCTACAAAGCAGAAGGTGTGACAGGTGCGGATGCGGTTTCATCAGCAACAAAGCAGAAAACGAGAGGAACACTTGTAGCAGGATCTTATCATGTAAACAGTGATGGATCGGATATTACAGGTGTAACTTTCCCGGTTAAGATCAGTGATGCATCAGTACTGAAAAATTACACACAGATTACAGATGAGAGTAAAGTTGATATTACTACACAGTCAAAAAATGGTGAAACGACAACAACTTATACTGGAAAAGATGCATTATTTGAAAGTGCAAGCTATTCATACTATATTTTAAGTGAAGCACCATCTTACTATAAAGAAGCAACAGTAAATTCTGATGGAAGCCTGAGCTTTGGTGAAATAAAAGGAACAGAGGTACAGACTTTATCAGATGCCACAACAAAGTTTTCAACTTCATCAAGATATGGTGATTATCAGTTAAATATAAGCGGACTTCCGTCAGAGATTAAAACTGTATATGGTGTAGTAATCAGTACCGAGGAAGGCAGCAAATATGGACTTCGTCATCTGGAAAATATCTGGAAAAACAAAGAACTTGCATGGAGTACCGGATTTGTAACACAGTCAAAGGGAAACAACCTTGATTATAAAGATTATGCTGCGATGATGGGACAGACGATCAATAAAGTAACTTACTACACAGACAAGGGAATTTATGAAATTCCAATGGATCAGAAAGTCGCAAAGAAGTTCTCAGGATTTGTTTCTGTTAGTGATACATCAATTAATGCTAAAAGTGCAGCAATCACAGTAAGTAGTATTCTAGAAGATTTTGAAGAAGAATACGAAATCGAAGGACTGGACAAAGATGCCTATACAGTAGATATTACAAAAACCGAGAAAGGCACAACCAGAACAATCACATTTAATAAGACACCGGAAAAAGGCAGATATACATTAACTCTCAATGATAAGAGCGGTGTTTATGCGCCAATTTCAACTACATTTAATTTGTATACAGAAGCAATTCCGGCAAAATATAATGAAGACGGAAAAGAACCGGCGCTGGAGAAAGCGGAGGATGCAAGTGCAGACGAATATCAGATATATTTAAAAAATATTACATCTGTGACAGTAAATGGAAAAGAATATGCAACATCTGGAAAGAAAGCAGTAAAACTGATTAAAGAAGATGGTAAACTTGATCTTGAACAAGATGTATTCAAAGATGCAAAAGCAGGAGATGCATTTGCTATAACAATTGCAGAAGATGGATATCAGCCGTATACATTTACTTATAAAGTGTCTGGAGAAGACAGTGAATATTCTTATGTTTATGTTGGAATGAGCTGGGCTGAATATTGGGCAAATGAAGGGGTGTATAATGCAGGAAGTACAAAATCGTCAGATGTTACAGATTCAAGGAATGAATATGATAAAGGTGCGTTTGACACTGTTACAAGAGCTACAACAAACCATGGACTTCACAGAGGAAGTTTTCAGTGTACTGCAGTGATTGAAGACACTGAGGGTGAAAAACATTATTTGTCACATTGGGAAGGTAAAGATCAGGCAGTGATGACAGATGGTACGACTTATACTTATGCAAAAGGTGTATTTACAGCAAAAAATGGAAGTTCATTTACACAGAAAGAATATGAAGTAACCGGTCTTAAATATGTGCCGGTTAAGGTAAAAACAGTAGATCTGAGTTCATTGAAAGAAAAATATACAGTCGTAGAAAATGGCGGTGAACTGATTGGTGGATACGGTGAAAACCAGCTCAAGTCATACAAAACGATTGCAGATGTAACAGCGAATACAAATGGTCTTAAGACAGCAGAAAAGCAGAAAGATGGTTCTTTCGCATTTTCAGCAAGAACAACAGGATCTTATTCTGGATTAAAGGATACACAGCTTGCAACTGCTGATGTTACTCCGGATGTCAAAGCAGGAGATAAAGTTGGAAGCTATGGAGAATTCATCCGTGTAGATTTTAATGGAAATTATGGCGGACTTGGTTCTGCAATGCAGGCTGTTGAATGGACATACTATGGAAATGATGGTACTTATACAAATCCGGTAAGAGTATTTGGAACGAAATTTGCAGCAGATAACTGGATGCATAAATCAATGGGGATCCAGCTTGGACTTACTGATTCTTTAAGATGCCAGCTGCCGGAAAATACAGATGGAACCGGTTACTGGAAGATTACGATTTATGGACTTGGTTATGCTGATTACAGCTATAATTTTGAGGTTGGAACAGAGAATATTGCCACATTAAAAACAGCAAGTGCAGAAGAAATAGCGGCATTGCAGGCCAAGATCGATGAAGCAAAAGCCTTGAATCAATCTGCGTATACTACTGATAGCTGGAAGAAGATGCAGGATGAACTGGAAGAATCAGAAGATCTCCTTAAGTCAGAAAATCCATTGAAGTCAGAAGTAAACGAACAGGTTAAACATCTGACAGATGCAATTGGCTCTCTTGTGAAAGCGCAATATGTTCTCATGAACATCCCATACGCAGAATTCTACAAAGCTGAAACAACAGGTAATGATATTGCGGTAGATGCATTTACTTCTGCGACAAAGAACAAGACCAGAACCAAAGGTCTTGCAGGTGGATCATACCATGAAAATGCAGATGGATCCAAGATTGATGGCATCACTTATGCTGTAAAAGTAGACCCTTCGGTAGATCTTTCAAAATATAAAGAAGTGAAAGACAGTGATTCCGTAGAAATTACAGTTACAAACAGAGGACAGACAACTACCACAACACTGACTGGAAAAGACACATTATTTGAGAATGCATCTTATGCATACTATCCACTTACAGAAGCACCGGCAAACTATAAAGAAGCTTCTGTCGATGCAGATGGAAATCTTGTGTTCAGTGAAGTAAAAGGTCAGGAAGCAACGAAAGTAGAAGGAGTTACAGCTGAACTTTCAACCGAAACATCTTATGGAGATTATGAGCTTGATCTTGCTGGACTTCCAGAAGAAATCACATCAGATAATGTAAATGCAGTTGTAGTAAAGACAACAGACGGAACCGCTTATGGTATGCGTCATCTGGAAAATATCTGGAGAGGTAATGAAATCGCATGGAGTACCGGATTTACAAGTGAAGTACATGGTTGCCCGACATCTTCTGAACACTATAAATCTATGATGGGTAAGACGATTGACAGCATTGAGTATTATACAACAAATGGGGTATATACAATGGATATCGAAGATATCTATGTTCCTGTAAAATCAGAAACTACAAAAGCAGAAGTTGCAGATGCAGATATTGAAGCAGGCAAGACTACAATCAATGTACAGCTTCCGGATGGATTTGATCCGGAATACAGTGTGGCTGGACTGGATGTGTCGGTAGAAGGTAATGTGCTGACTTTTAAAGCAGCGACAGAGAGCAGAGCAGCAGCTTCTGTAAAACCTGGAAAATATACTCTCACAATTAAAGATAAGAACAAGAAATATGCAGATGTTGTTACAACATTTACATTGACAACAAAAGATATGCCTGCAGCATATGATGCAGAGAACAAGAAACTTGTAGAGGCAGCAGGATTTGACACAGATGCGCTTAAAGCTTATCTTGGAAATATTACTTCTGTAAATGTAAATGGTAAAGATTATGCAGCAAGTGGAAGAGGCTCCGTAGTTATTATCAATAAGGATGGTACGATCAAGACAGATGCAGATCCATTTAAGGATGCGGTAGCTGGAACGGAATTCCAGATTACAGTAGCTTCAACAGGTTATACAACTCCGCTTACATTTACTTACAAGATAGCAGAGACTCCGGCACCGGCAGAGGTTGATACAACAGCACTGGAAGCTGCAATTGCAGAAGCTGATAACCTCAAAGAAGCAGACTACACAGCAGAAAGCTGGAGTGTATACCAGGCAGCACTGCAGAGTGCACGTACTGCACTGGAAGCAAAGGAAAGTCAGGATGCAGTTGATCAGGCACTTGCTGCTTTAAATGCAGCAAAAGATGCACTGGTTAAAGCTGAAGAAGAACCGGTTGCAATCAATACTGCTTCTCTTGAAAAAGCAATTGCAGACGCAAAAGCGCTTAAAGAAGCAGATTACACAGCAGATAGCTGGAAAGCACTGCAGAGCGCACTTTCAGATGCCCAGAAAGCACTGGAAGCAAAAGAAAGCCAGGAAGCAGTAGATAATGCAACAAACAGCCTGAACAAAGCAATCAAGGCACTTGCAAAGAAAGACAGCTCATCTGTAAAGAAAACAGATGGTACAACAAATGGATCAAAGACAAGCGGAAGCGATTCTGTGAAGACCGGAGATCCGGCAAACGTACTTGGCTGGTTAGGACTTGCAGTTTCTTCGCTCGGAGTAGGTATGGGCGGCTTTGCCTGGAAGCGCAGAAAAAGAAAATAATGCAGATTCAGTAAACTGAAAAAATCAGCAAAGGGGATGAGCAGACAGAATGCTCATCCCTTTTTAACAGAATACTAATAGAAAAATACAATTTATTTTATAAATGGAATTGATATCTTAATGCTTTAGTGAGATAATAGAGCGATGTGAAAAACATAAATAAAATCAAAGGAGTGGAAAAATGCATTTAGAATTAAGAAAAATCAAAATTCAGAATATTGCATTTGGAGAGGAAAACGTAATTCGGGATCATGTTCTTTATCTGAACAAAGAATCATTGGCCGAAGAAGTCATGAAAGATAAGAGAATTAAAAAAGTTGATTTCGATATTGCAAGACCGGGGGAATCTGTGAGGATTATTCCGGTAAAGGATGTAATTGAACCACGTGCCAAACTGGAAGGAGATATTTTCCCGGGAATTTTCAAAGAGACAATGGAAGAGGGAGGATATGGCGTTACCTATGCACTGAAAGGGTGTGCAGTAACAACGACTGGACCAATCGTAGGCTTTCAGGAGGGACTGATCGATATGAGTGGACCGGCGGCAGAATATACACCATTTTCAAAGCTGAACCATTTGGTTATGGTGATCGAAAAACAGCCGGAATTTGATGCCCATGAACATGAACAGATGGTCAGAATGGCAGGAATCCGCCTGGCAGCATTTGTGGGACAGCTTGCAGTTGGACAGGAAGAGTATGAATCAGAAGAATATACATGGGACAGCATTGGAGAGAAATATGCACAGTATCCGGATCTTCCGAAAGTAGTCTATGTCTATAACTGCATGAGTCAGGGACTTCTGCATGATACATATTTCTATGGAAGAGATTCCAAGCAGATGGTTCCGACGATGATCACACCGCTCGAAGTGATGGATGGAGCACTGGTAAGCGGTAACTGTGTATCTCCGGGATCCAAGACTACGACCTGGCATCATCTGAATAACGCTGTGATCGAAGAATGTATGAAAAAGCATGGAAAAGAAATCAATTTCATGGGAATCGTGCTGAATCCGTTGATGGTAAGTCTGAAAGAAAAATACAGAGACTGTATGCTGACAGTCCGGATGGTTGAAATGCTTGGTGCGGACGGAGTCATTATTTCGCAGGAAGGATTTGGTAATCCGACAACGGATCTGATGCTTGTATGCCAGGGCCTTGAAAAGCGCGGAATCAAGACAGTGATCATTACAAATGAAGATGCCGGTGTCGATGGAATGTCAGAATCTCTTCCGGACAGTGTCACAGAGGCAGATGCAATTGTTTCAACCGGTAACAGTAATGCAACGATCATGCTTCCGAAGATGGAGAAAACAATCGGCGTATTAAGTGATGTTGCAAAGACAACAGGTGGTAATGTAGATTCTATTCAGGATGACGGAAGACTTCTGATTGAGATCCATGGAATCATGGGTGGTCACAATCTGCAGGGAAATACTTACCTGGGAGCAATTACAATTTAAGGAGCCGTAGAAAGATGAAGAAAGTTTTATTTTATACAAACCAGTTTTTTGGTCAGATTGGTGGAGAAGCAGAAGCTTATCAGAAGCCATTCATAGAGCAGGGAGCAAGAGGAAATGCACAGGCTTTTGTTCCGCTTCTCGAAGATGCCGAGATTGTGGCAACGATCGTGTGCGGAGATAACTATTATGCCGAGAATATGGATGAGGTAAAAGCGTTTGTTGAAGCGCAGATTACGGAACTCAGCCCGGACCTTATCATTGCGGGACCGGCGTTTAATGCAGGTAGGTTTGGAATCGCCTGTGCAGATATCTGTAAGGATGCCGTGCAGAAGATGCACGTAGAAGCAATCACAGGTCTTTATGAAGAGAATCCGGCAGTTGAGATGTACCGGAAAGATATCTATATTCTGAAAGTTGGTAAATCGGCAGCTGCAATGCGTAAGGCAGTAAAGCTTATGGCAGGATTCGCAAATAAGCTTCTTGCAGGGAAAGAAATTGGTCTGCCAAAAGAAGAAGGATATTATCCAAAAGGAAAGAGAGTGAATGTATTCCGTCAAAAGAATGGCGCTGAGCGTGCGATGGATATGTTGCTGAAAAAACTGAAAGGTGAACCATATGAAACAGAGCTGGAAATTTCTGTTTATGAAAAAGTAAAACCGGCAGAAGGACTGGATACTCTTGCAGGAAAAAAGATCGCACTTTGTACTTCCGGTGGAATTGTCGCATTTGGCAATCCGGACCATATGCCTGCTGCGACAGCAAAATTTTTCAAACAGTACAGTATTGAAGGCATGGATGGCTTAAAAGCGGGAGAGTTTGAATCTGTCCATGCAGGATACGACCCGGTCTATGCAAACCTGGATCCAAACAGAGTAGCACCGCTTGATGTGCTTCGCATGATGGAAAAAGAAGGAAAGATAGGAAGTATTTATCCATATCTGACTACAACCACCGGAAATTCAACTTCAGTAGCAGATGCAACCCGCATGGGAATGGAGATTGGTGCAATCCTGAGTAATGCAGGAGTAGATGGTGTAATTCTCACCAGTACCTGAGGTACCTGTACACGTTGCGGTGCAACGATTGTAAAACAGATTGAAAAAGCAGGAATTCCGGCAGTTCATGTATGTACAGTAACACCTATTTCCAATACAGTTGGTGCAGCAAGGATTTCCGGTGCAGAAGCAATCCCTTACCCAACAGGAAATCCGAATCTGACACCGGAAAAAGAACTTATCAGAAGAAGAGAGATTGTCGAGACAGCATTGGCAAAATTATTAAAATAACGGGGGGAAAAAAGATGGACTATGGTATTTTATCTTTAGCACCGGCGATCATTGCGCTGGCACTGGCATTTGCAACAAAGAATGCGTTGTTTTCTATATTGATCGGAGTTGTAGTCGGAGTTGCGATCACCGGTAATAATTTATTATTCGGATTTTCGGATCTGATGCAGAATGCACTTGGAAATGCGGATTTTATCTGGATCCTTGCACTGGAAGTATTTGTAGGAATCCTGGTGGCATTATTTCAGAAATCAGGTGCGATCCAGGCATTCTCGAATGTCGTTGGAAAAAAGAACCTGAAGCAGAGAGGAGCACAGTCTCTTGCGTTTCTGCTTGGTATTTTTATTTTCTTCAGCGATTACTTCAGCCCACTTTATGTAGGAACTGTTATGAAAGGAATTACAGATAAAGCACGCGTGTCAAGAGAAAAGCTTGCATACATCTGTGATTCGACATCAGCACCGGTTTGTACAGTTATTCCATTTTCTTCATGGGGAATTTATATGGCAGGTCTTCTGGTTGCACTTGGAACCAAGAATATTCCGGATACAAATGCAGCACAGAAAGTGATCATCCATATGGTGCCATATAACTTTTACGGAATTGCAGCTGTTCTGATGTGCGGACTGATCGCAGTGGGAATTATCCCGGATTATGGTCCTATGCGTAAAGCAGAAAAAAGAGCAAAAGAAGAAGGAAAAGTAATCAGCGATAAAGCAAGGCCAATGATGAGTGATGAGCTTGATAAAATCCAGTTAAAAGAAGGATGCAAGCCGAATCTGTTTCTGAATTTTCTGATGCCGGCGCTCATCATTATCGCAGTTACGATCGGAACTTATGTGTGTATGGGAAGTGCCAAAACACTGGAAGCATTTATCGCAGCCGTTGTATACCAGTTCATTGTAATGCTGATCCAGAAAATGGGAACGGTGAATGAACTTGTTGACACAGCAGTAGAAGGAATTAAGAGTGTTATGTCTGCGATGCTGATCCTTGCAATGGCATATTGCCTGAATTCTATCAGCAGCACACTTGGAACTGCAGATTATGTAATTTCTATTACAGAAAGCTGGATGACACCGACGATCCTTATGACATTGACTTTTGTAGTATCTTCTTTTATAGCATTCTTTACAGGAACTTCATGGGGAACCTATGCGATTGTTACACCGATCTGTGTACAGATGGCTCTGAATATATCGGGTGGAGCTTTAACACCGGTCGTATATGCTACAATAGCAGCTGTAATGGGTGGAGGATGCTTTGGTGATCATTGCTCACCGCTTTCTGATACCACGATTTTATCATCACTTGCAACCGGATCTGATCATATCGATCATGTAAAGACGCAGCTTCCATATGCACTTACGGCAGGAGTAGTTGCATGTATCGGTTTTCTGATTATTGGAGTGACCTGTGCATAGTTAAAAGTTGAATTTATAGAAAGTTGTTACTTGTACAAATTTGTAGAAGTAACGGCTTTTTTTAATTTCTTGCTATTTATTTTTCTAAAATGTATAATTTTTGGTAAAAGTATGATTTTTTGCATCGGAAGTATAGTTTTTGATAAATTCTTTATCATGTCTTATCTAAAATAAGAAGTAGGAAGATTATCAGGAATGGGGAAAAACGGTATGAAATTATTAAAACTTGTGATCGTAGATGACGAACCAATCCTTCTGCAGGGACTGGTTAAGACGTACAACTGGAACGAAATGGGATTTGAAGTTGCCGGTCAGGCACAGAGTGGGGAGCAGGCAATCGAAGTGATCAAAAAAGTGAAGCCCCATGTAGTACTGACGGATATCCGGATGAAACAGATTTCCGGTCTGATGGTGATGGAAGAGATCCAGAAGACAGAGCTGGATCCGGTTTTTATTGTACTCAGTGCATACCGTGACTTTAATTATGCACAGCAGGCGTGTGATCTTGGTGCATATGCATATCTGCTGAAACCAATCGAGGAAAATAAACTACAGGAGACTATGCAAGGTGCATACCAGACCTGTATGGAGAAACTGGAAAGCGAAGAGCGTTATGAAAGCTGGGAAAATATGGTCCGAAAAGATTCCACCAGTTTTCTCCAGGTTGTTGTACAGAAATATTTACAGAATAAAATTTCCTATGAAAAGATGCAGGAAGTATTTGCAATCCTGAAGGATGTGATCGAAGAGGGCGACCGTTTTATCGCAATATGTGTGGATCTTGATCTTACATATAAGATTACGGATGCACTGAATTACGAAGCAGCCAGGCTGGAATTGATACAATCTCTGGAAGAAAAGTTTTCAGAGCGGTATTTTTTCTGGCATTTTGAAAAGGCAGAAGGCTGTCATGTATTTCTGATCAAGACAAAGGAAAATGCGACGGTGCGCGAGATTGCACAGATTCTGGATCAGGTTAAGAAGGAACAGAAAAGCCCGGTTACTGCGTCGATTTCCAAACCGTATAAAGGACTGGATGGAATCCGCCGGAGTTACGAAGAGGCACAGGGACTTTTCGAGCCAATCTGCAACAGAGCCACAGATGAGAATACTTTTTCCATACCTGTGAAAAAGGAAGAAAAAGCGGCAAAGAGTGATTGCGAAGAGGCAGGCCTTACGATCGTCAATGCTGTACGGAAGAATGTGTTTAAAGAGTTAAAACAGGCTTTTATTGCGTTGATCTACGCACTTCCACATGAGGAAGAGTTACAGATCCGTTATATACATAAGGTTATGCTACAAGCGGAGATGATGCTGAACGATACTTACGGAATGACGGAAAAACTGCAGAAACAGTTCCGGAATTATTATTCTAATATGGAGAGTCTGACAGCGGCACAGGCGGTAGATGTCAGTTATAGGATCCTCGGAGAAGCAATTGAGGAACGGGAAAAATACGCAGAAAGCGGAGAAAATAAATGTGCAAAGGAATACATGACAGTGGCACTTTCTTATATCAGTGAGCATTTGCAGGATGAAGAACTTTCTATTGTTCATGTGGCAACGCAGATTTACCTGAATCCGGTATATTTCGGCCGTGTATTTAAAAATACATTTCATATGACCTTTAAAAAGTATCTCTTGCAGCAGAGAATGGAGAAAGCAAAGCGGCTGATCCAGGATGGATGTGAGAGTATAGGAACGGTATGTGAGCAGGTGGGAATCAGCAATGCATCCTATTTTTCGCATTTATTTAAAGAATATACAGGAAAATTACCGAGTGAATACAAAAAGGATTACGAAGAATGAAGAATTGGGTGATTAAATCCGGAATACAGAAAAAATACCTTCGATATACGATGGGGCTTCTGTTGCTGGCAATTTTGCTGTCAAGCATCGGTGTCTGGATCTATGTAAGGCAGAGTCTGACCACAGAGGTTACAGATAAATATGAATTTTTAAATGAGAAGATGGGGCTGGCTCTGGATACACTGTCAAAAGAGGCGGATGAAGGGACGGCAGAATGTATTACTTACGATCTGGTTCAGGAAAGTCTGAAAAAAGCTTCACTTGCAGATGTGGAAAAGAACTCACTTCAAAAATATTTTGCCTATATGAATCTGGATCATGTGGCAGAATACTGTTATGTGGACAATAAAAATAATGTTTATGCCAGATCCTATTCTAATATAGATTATGAAGATTTTTTAGACAGCCATCTGGAAGATTACATGGGAGATTCTTATGCGAAAACACAGTGGTTCTGGGCGAAGGATACTCTGTTTGGAACGGAGAAAGAAACATTGTTTATCGGAAGATATGTACACAGTATGGAATACGCCAGCAAACCAGGGCTGTTGCTTATCAAGATGAATGACAGCTTTCTGGAAACGATACTTGGAAAGGATCGGAGTATGACAGATGACGTGCAGATCGGAATTCTGGATAAGGAGGGGAATTTATGCGCTGCCTGGTGCCCGAAAGGGACGAAGATTGCGGATGCGGTAAAACAGGAAGTCTATAGGATCAGCGCACAGGAAACAAGCGGTATCCTTGCAAAGAGCCGGAAAGTAAGCGGTGGTGTTTGCTCGGTTTATAAAGAGAGCGGATCGGGAATGACCGTTTTTACAGTTGTTCCATCGAGTATTATGACACAGGGGACTATCCGGGTAATTACGGTGCTGGCAGGGATCTATTTGTTTGTAGCGGTTGTGGCAGTGGTACTGAGTATTTATTTCTCCAAACGTTTTACCAGTCCTATCCGGGAAATTAGCGAAGAAATGACGCAGTTTGATGGGAATGATTTCAGCCGTCTGATCGAATTGAATACGAATACGGAGCTGGATCAGATCGGTCATTCGTATAATAAGATGCTGGAAAATATTGAGAATCTTCTGGCGGAGATCAAAGACCAGGAGGGGGAACTCAGGAGAACTGAGCTGAATATGCTTCTGGCGCAGATCAATCCACATTTTCTTTATAATACGCTGGATACGATCTATATGCTTGCGCGGATCAATGGCGAAGAGACGACCATGAAAATGATTCAGGCACTTTCCAGATATCTGCGTCTGTCACTCAGTAAAGGCAGCGATATCGTAACGGTAGAAGATGAACTGGAAAATGTAAAAAGCTACATGGAAATCCAGCAGATCCGGAATGCAGATCTGTTCCATTATGAGATCGCGTGTAGTGTAGAAGAAAAAAATACATGGATCCTGAAGCTGATCCTGCAGCCACTGGTGGAGAATGCGATCAAGTATGGATTTTGTGAAATCTATGAAAATGGTCTGATCCGGATTGAGATTTCAAGGGAGGATCAGCAGTTGAAGATCGTGGTATTTAACAATGGAAAGCCGATTGACCGGGAAATGATGGAGAAGATCAATGCCTTAAACGGGCAGTCGATCCTTAAGGCGAAGAAATGTTTCACGGACAAAGAGCATGGATATGGTGTGGTGAATATACTGACCAGGCTGCGGCTGAAATATGGGGAGGATGTGTTGTTTTATTATGAGGCAGAGGAAAATGGAACCCGGTGTACGATCAGGATTCCGGATGACGGAAAGGAGAACCGTGATTTATAGAAAATATATGCGATCTGTGCTATGTATTGTTCTGATTCTGACACTTTTGTCCGGATGCGGCAGGGATACGGATCGGACCAGTCAAAGCGCGAAGAAGAAAGAAATTGATATACCGATCATTCTGACGGTAGACCCGACTTCTGGAAAGAAAACGGAACAGGATGTGATCGATGCATTTAACGAAGAGTATGCCGGCACTTATCATATGAAAGTGGAATGGATCATGGAAACGGAAGAGGAATATCGTAAGAATCTGAAACGATTAAATGTAACGGATGAGCTTCCGGCAGTCATCTATGATGTGCGCACTCTGCCGTCTTTTTATCAGATGATGGTTGCCGATGGCAGGATTGAGAATCTGACTCCTTATCTGGAAGCGGATGAAAAGTGGAGAGAGATGATCGAACCGGCAGTTATGGAAGGCTGTACGGATGAAGATAGCAATGTCTATCTTGGACCGATCAGTACCGCAGCGTTTGCCTGTTCTGGTATGTTCTGGAACCCGGAACTTTTCGAAGAGGCAGGAATTGATAAATTTCCGGAGACCTGGGAAGAATTCTGGGAATGCTGTGAAAAGCTTCAGGAACATGGGATCATACCGCTTGGCCTTCATACAGAAGGAACCGGATGGGCACCAATGCTGATCGCAACTGCGGAAGCGGCATCCACGGAGGAAGGATACAATTTTATGAAAGAACTTCTGCCGGAGAGCTATGCTAATGATACTGGTCTTGAAATCGCAGAGACACTTCAGAAATTATTCCAGTATACAACGGAAGATGCATTTCATGCAGACTATGATGTGGCATACAATAATTTTGTTTCCGGGAAAGTAGCCATGATTCCAAACGGGTACTGGATGATCAACCAGCTTCCGGAAGAATGGCAGGAAAAGATAAGATTTTCCGCATTTCCGGAAAATAAACTGATCGCTTCGCCGGAAACTTTTGGCTGGGCGGTAGTGTCTACATATAGTAGAGAAATCAAAGAAGGAGCTGTAGAATTTCTGAAATTTCGCACCAGATTCAACCAGGAAGAGAAAAAGGAACTGATGGATAAGAACGGGCGGAATGGCAGCAGCCAGCTCCTTCAGGATTATGTAAATGCCTATAATAACAATCCGCAGATCGTTCCGAACTATCAGGTAAAATGGAATTCCATCCTCCAGGAAGAAACACTCGGGGAGTGCCTTCCGGAGCTTGCCGCAGGGAAAATAACACCTGCACAGGTTGTGGAGGCTGCAAATGAGAGTATCCGGGAGTATGAAGCGGAGAGGTAGGAGAAGACGGACGCGACCGCCCTGAAGTCTTGGCGTCCCTTTATCAATAACAAATTTTTTACATACCCCAAAGTATATTTTTTGGTATATGAGGTTTTCTATTTGCTACATCCTTTGCCTGGATTCTTGCTATTATCTAAGCATAGAAAAGAAATCCAGACGAGGAGGAACGGAAATTATGAAAAACAAAAAAAGATGGCTGGCACTGGGGCTGGTAGGAATCATGACACTTGGATGCTTTGCAGGATGTGGAAGCAAGAGCGATGACAAGAGTGCAGACAGTAAAGGGGACAGCAGCAAAGGATCTGTATATTATCTGAACTTCAAACCGGAGCAGGATGAACAGTGGCAGCAGCTGGCAAAGGATTACACAAAAGAGACAGGTGTAGATGTAACGGTTGTTACAGCAGCTTCCGGAAACTATGAAACCACTCTGATGAGTGAAATGGGAAAGAGCGGAGCACCAACATTATTCCAGGTAAACGGACCTGTAGGACTTGCAAACTGGAAAGATTACTGCTACGACTTATCAGATTCTGATATTTACAAAGAACTCACAAGTGATGATTATGCACTGAAAGATGGAGATTCTGTAGCGGGTATCGGATATGTTATTGAAACATACGGAATTATCACAAATAAGACATTATTAAAAGAAGCAGGATATACACCGGATGACATCAAATCCTTTGCAGATCTGAAGAAAGTAGCAGAAGACATTACAAAGAGATCTTCTGAACTTGGATTCTCTGCATTTACTTCAGCAGGTATGGACGGATCTTCAGACTGGAGATTCAAGACACACCTTGCAAACCTTCCAATCTACTTTGAATATCAGGATGAAGGAATTAACACAACAGATGCAATCAAAGGTACATATCTTGACAATTACCGTGATATGTGGGATCTGTACATCAACAACAGCACATGTGCTCCAAAAGATCTTGCTGCAAAGACAGGCGACGATGCAAGAAATGAATTCCTGAATAAAAAAGCTGTATTCTATCAGAATGGTACATGGGAATATACACAGCTGATCGATGGCGGTCTTACAGATGATGATCTGACCATGCTTCCGATTTACTTTGGTGTAGGCGATGAAGCAAACCAGGGACTCTGCACAGGTACAGAAAATTACTGGTGCGTAAATAAAGACGCAGACGAAGCTGATATTCAGGCTACATTAGATTTTATGGACTGGTGTGTAACTTCAGATGAAGGAACAAAATGTATGGCAGACGATATGGGATTCAATATTCCGTTTAAGAAAGCTCAGGAATCTCAGAATCTCTTTATCAAAGAAGACAAACAGATGACAGAAGACGGAAAGACTCCGGTAGCATGGAACTTCTCAACAATGCCTTCAGAAGAGTGGAAAAATGGTGTTGGATCTGCACTGACAGCTTATGCAGCAGATCAGACAGATGCTAACTGGGATGCAGTAGTAAGCGCATTCGTAGATGGATGGGCATCAGAATACAAGCTTGCAAATGAATAAATAAGTTGCATAAAAAGAACTGACCTAGGGGCAGGCGGTCTGCCTGCCCCTTTTTTAATTTCATAGGAAATTCCAAAGGAACTTCCTATGAAATTAAAGGCACTGCGTGCCGGAGATGCGCACTCGCACGAAGATGAAGAATGTCGCAAGCGGTCTACGCTCCGCTTCGGTCGTTGCTTAACGAGCGCCACTGGCGCTCAGCAACGCGCTCGGCGCGAGAATGTGCTGAGGCACATTCTTTCTTAAAATGAAATGAGAGTTAACCTGGTAGGGAGATCCTTCCGGGCAAAAGGAAAAGAGGAGGATTTCTATGGAAAAGGCACTGAAAAAACATGCACCAATATTTGTTCTCCCAACATTTCTTGCATTTGTGATCGGATTTATCATTCCGTTTGCACAGGGATTTTATCTTTCTTTCTGTAAATTTACAACAGTAGGAAATGCAACATTTGTTGGAATATCAAATTATACAGCAGCGATCAAGGATACATCATTCACAAGTTCATTTAAATTTACAGTATTATTTGCGATTGTATCGATCTTACTGATCAACGTACTGGCATTTGGTCTGGCACTGCTTCTGACACAGAAGTTAAAGGGAACCAATATTTTCAGAACTATTTTCTTTATGCCGAACCTGATCGGTGGAATCGTACTTGGATATATCTGGCAGATCCTGATCAACTGTCTTCTTACGATCATCGGCCAGCCGCTTCTGGCACTGAATTCTTCAGCCGGTTACTGGGGACTTATCATTTTGATGTGCTGGCAGCAGATCGGATATATGATGATTATTTACATCGCAGGTCTTCAGAATGTACCGGATGATCTGATCGAAGCAGCAGAGATTGACGGAGCAGCAAAGTGGGATATCCTCTGGAAGATCAGAGTTCCGATGGTAATGTCTTCCATCACGATCTGTGTCTTCCTGACACTTACCAATTCATTTAAATTGTTTGACCAGAACCTTGCTCTTACAGGTGGAGATCCAAACCATGCGACAGAAATGCTGGCACTGAATATTTACCAGACATTCTACGCACGTGCCGGAATGCAGTGGAAAGGTTATGGGCAGGCAAAAGCAGTGATCTTCTGTGCTCTGGTTATCATTATTTCACTGGTACAGCTGAAAGCAACAAGATCTAAGGAGGTGCAGCAGTAATGAAAAAGAAGAAAAGTATTGCAAATACAATATGGACAGTTATTTTAACAATTGCGGCACTCGCCTGGATTTATCCGATCATTATGATCCTGATGAACTCTTTGAAAAAAGAATCAGCGATCAGTACAGGAACTGCATTTAAACTTCCAACTGCAGATGCATTTGCAGGAATCACAAACTATGTAGATGCCATTGCTTCAAAAGGATTTTTAAGCAGTCTTGGATACAGTACATTTATTACGATTACTTCTGTGGTTGCTATTCTTGTATGCTGTTCAATGTGTGCATGGTATATAACCCGTGTAAATAGTCCGATTTCAAAGATTTTATATTATCTGTTTGTATTTTCCATGGTTGTTCCTTTCCAGATGGTTATGTTCACCTTGTCACAGACAGCAGATACCTTACATCTGAATATGCCATGGAATATCTGGGTGATCTATCTCGGATTTGGTGCAGGTCTTGCGGTATTTATGTTCTGCGGATTTGTAAAATCCATTCCGGTAGAGATCGAGGAAGCTGCGATGATCGATGGATGTAATCCGCTGCAGACTTTCTTTTTGATCGATATCCATATCCTGAAGCCTACCATGATATCCGTAGGTATTCTGGAAGCAATGTGGGTATGGAATGACTACCTGCTTCCAACTCTTGTACTTGATATTAAGAAATATAAAACGATTCCAATGCTGATCCAGTATTTCCGCGGAAGTTACGGAAGAGTTGAAATGGGACCGATGATGGCAAGCATTATGCTTACAGTAATCCCGATCATCATTGTATATCTGGCAGGACAGAAATACATCATCAAGGGTGTTGCTGCCGGAGCTGTAAAGGGATAGAAAAATATAGTATAAATTTGGCGGACAGGTTGCTTGTCCGCTTTTTTTATATTGACATTTTGTTTGAAAAAATTAATATTTTTACAAAGTGATTGGGGACGAAATGACAGGGAATAAATAGAAAAAGCTTGCAAATTTTGAGAGTTTCCGTTAAGATATTGCGAAAATGGTAGAAAACATTGAGAAAGGAAAGAAGGTATGTTTCAGAAAATTATTGGGGCGGTCAGTTCATTTATGTACAGCAAACTTCTGGTGATTATGCTGATCGGAGCAGGTTTATATTTTACAATCCGGACAAGATTTCCACAGGCGCGTTTATTTAAGAGAGCTTGTGAGTCCGTGATGGAGAAGCCGGACGACAAAGAGGCAATCTCATCATTCCAGGCGCTTATGGTTTCAACGGCATCGAGAGTAGGAACGGGAAATATTGTCGGGGTGTCATCGGCAATCTGTATTGGGGGATTTGGTTCTGTATTCTGGATGTGGGTGATTGCGATTATCGGAAGTGCGTCTGCACTGATTGAAAGTACGCTGGCACAGATTTACAAGAAAAAGGGAGAGGATGGGAAATGCTATGGTGGTCCGGCTTATTATATCGAGGCGGCGCTGCATTGCAGACCACTGGCGATCGTGTTCTGTATTGCCATGATCATGACTTATGCGTTTGGATTCAATATGCTGGCATCCTACAATCTGCAGTCTACATTTTCCGGATTTTCTTTTTATGATCCGAAGATAAGCCCATGGATCATTGGCGGGATTCTGGCAGTTATGACCGGATGGTGTCTGCTTGGCGGCGGAAGCCGTATTGTAAAGGTGACATCGACGCTTGTGCCGGTGATGGGACTTGCATATATCGGGATTGCGCTGATTGTGGTTATCATCAATATCCGCAATGTACCGGAAATGTTCCTCCGTATTTTTGAGGAAGCGTTTGATTTCAAAGCAATTTTCGGAGCATTTGCAGGCTCCGCAATGATGCAGGGAATCCGCCGGGGGCTGTATTCCAACGAAGCCGGAATCGGTTCGGCGCCGAATGCATCCGCTTCTGCAAACGTCAGCCATCCGGTCAAACAGGGACTGGTTCAGATGCTGTCTGTCTTTATCGACACGCTGTTGCTGTGTACAGCAACAGCGATGATGTGTATGTCATCCGGCATTGATCCGACAAAAGAAATGCAGGGCGCGCCATGGGTTCAGGCTTCCCTTCAGGAGTCACTGGGAACAGTTGGACCGGTATTTATCACGGTGGCTATGGTATTTTTTGCGTTTACAACGTTGCTTGGAAATTGCTTCTATTGCGACAACCTTCTGACCTATATCCATAAAAAGGAACCAGACAGAAATTTTATGCGAGGGTTCCGTCTGGTATCGGCATTTGTTGTATTTCTGGGGGCAGGTATGGAAATGTCGCTTTTGTGGGATCTTTCGGATGTGCTGATGGGCGTGATGGCTCTGATCAATATTCCGGTGATCCTGATTTTGTCCGGGACGGCATTTAAGGCAATCCGGGATTATGAGGATCAGTTGAAGCGGGGAGTTAATCCGGTGTTTAAAAGTGCAGATATTGAGCTGGAGCAGAAGACGGATTTCTGGAATTAGGGAATCTGCGAGAGTGGTTCGGAAAATGATGGAAGGCTGCGAATTGGATTTGACAAAAGTTGTTTTGTGATAATTTGGTATGAAATCCGGCTTGACAAATTTTGAAGGATACGGTAGTATGACAAAAGAAGAGAAAATTACAGGCTATGAAGAGAACAAGTAGCAGATGACAAGGCTCAGACAGAAAGTAACCGGTTGATGAGAGGTGCACGAAGAGTCAGATGCGAATACATCTTGGAGCTTCACACCGAACGCGCGGAAGCGCAAGTAAGCTGTGACGGAGTGGCGGACGTTATACCTGCTGCGGTAATGTTAGTTACTGACTGAGGCATTCGGTGCGAGCCGGGTGTGAATTAAGGTGGTACCACGAGAGAATATACCTCGTCCTTAAAGGCTGATTGGCCGGAGGACGAGGTTTTTTTATTGGAAAAATTGAAGGGGTTCAGGACGGACGCTTTTTGAAGATTTTTCCAATTGTCTGCGGTTTCGGGAGCTGATACTTCTAAGTTTCTGAAGATTTGCTAAAAGCATCAGTGAAAATCCATAACTCGCTGCGCTCAGACAGATGGATTTTTACTGATAACGCAAATATTCAGAAACTAAAAAGTATGAGGCAACTCCCTGCAAAGGCAGAGCAATTGGAAAGATCTTCAAAAAGCTGACAGTCCAAAATACTTCAAAGAGTTCCAGACAGGAATACCGCCTCCGTCTCCGGGGGAGAAGATTGGCTGTGACTAAGATATAGGTTTTGAAAAAGAAAGGAAAGATTAGAAATGGGTATTTATGAAGAGCTGCAGGCTAGAGGATTGATTGCACAGGTTACGGATGAGCCGTTAATTAGGGATCTGGTGAATAATGGGAAGGCTACGTTTTATATTGGGTTTGACCCGACGGCGGACAGTCTGCATGTTGGACATTTTATGGCACTTTGTCTGATGAAGAGACTGCAGGAGGCTGGAAATAAGCCGATCGCTCTGATCGGGGGCGGTACTGCTATGATCGGGGATCCGTCTGGCAGAACGGATATGCGTCAGATGATGACTCCTGAGACAATTCAGCACAACTGTGATTGCTTTAAGAAGCAGATGAGCCGTTTTATTGATTTTTCAGACGGGAAAGCACTGATGGTAAACAATGCAGACTGGCTGATGGATCTGAATTATGTGGAAGTACTTCGTGAAGTCGGAGCACACTTCTCCGTAAACCGTATGCTGACAGCAGAATGCTACAAACAGCGTATGGAAAAGGGACTGAGCTTCCTTGAATTCAACTACATGATCATGCAGAGCTATGACTTCTATATGTTATACCAGAAATACGGCTGTAACCTTCAGTTTGGTGGAGATGACCAGTGGAGCAACATGCTTGGTGGTACAGAACTGATCCGTCGTAAGCTTGGTAAGGATGCAAGTGCAATGACAATTACTCTGCTTCTCAACTCAGAAGGTAAGAAGATGGGTAAGACACAGTCCGGTGCTGTATGGCTTGATCCGGAAAAAACGTCTCCGTTCGAATTCTACCAGTACTGGAGAAATGTGGCAGATGCAGACGTTCTGAAATGCCTGCGTATGCTCACATTCCTTCCACTTGAGCAGATTGATGAGATGGACAAATGGGAAGGTGCACAGCTTAACACAGCAAAAGAAATCCTTGCATTCGAACTGACAAAACTGGTTCACGGCGAAGAAGAAGCTACGAAGGCACAGGAAGGTGCACGTGCACTGTTCAGCTCAGGAAATGCAGCAGATATGCCGACCGAAGAGCTTTCTGATGAAGATTTTGCAGATGGAACTATCGATATCCTGACACTGCTTCACAAGAGTGGACTGGTTGCTTCCAAGTCAGAAGCACGCCGTGCTGTACAGCAGGGCGGAGTTGCTGTTGACGGAGAAAAGGTTTCTGATATTGCAGCAACATTTGCAAAAGCAGACTTTGAAGGTGACGGAAAGGTTGTCAGAAAAGGAAAGAAGAACTTCCGTAAAGTAATCGCAAAATAAGAGGGAAAAAGAATGAGTTTTGTAGAAATAAAATCAGAAGAAGTAAAAGAGAATCCATTTGATCTGATCGGAAAACAGTGGATGCTCATTACAGCAGGAAATGAAGAAAAATGCAACACCATGACTGCAAGTTGGGGCGGTGTTGGAATCATGTGGGGAAAACCAACTGCAACAGCCTATATCCGTGATTCCCGTTATACCAAAGAATTTGTGGACAGAGAAGATTATTTTACACTGGCATTCTTTGGAGAAGAGCAGAGAGAAGCATTAAATCTCTGTGGAAGAGTTTCCGGAAGGGACGAAGATAAGATTAAGGAAGCCGGTCTGACACCATATTATGTAGATGGAACAGTTGCGTTTGAAGAAGCAAAAATGATCTTTGTATGCAAGAAGGTTTATGTACAGCGCATGGGAGAAGAAAATTTTGTTGAGAAAGAGAATCTTGACAAATGGTATGCTGACAAAGATATGCATAACATGTATATGGGAGAAATTAAGAAGATTCTTGTGAAAGAGGATTAATCTATGTGTAGTAGAATACAGAAGCTGACTGTAGTTCTGGCCTCTGCATCACCGCGCAGGACAGAACTGCTGGAACAGGGAAATATAAAGCATGTAGTCATGCCGTCACACAGTGAGGAAGTAATTACATCCCAGGTTCCAAGCCAGGTTGTGGAAGAACTTTCTGCGCAGAAAGCAGAAGATGTCTACCAGCAGTATGAAAAGAAAAATGCAGGGGATTTTCTGGTGATCGGTTCGGATACGGTGGTTGCAGCAGATGGAAAGATTCTCGGAAAGCCAAAGGATAAAGAAGAGGCATATCAGATGATTTCCATGCTTCAGGGAAAAGCGCATCAGGTTTACACCGGTGTTACACTTCTGATAAAGAAGGATGGGAAAAAGATCCGGAAGACATTTCATGAATGCAGTGATGTGCATGTATATCCGATGTGCAAGGAAGAAATCCGGGAATATATTGCAACAGGAGAGCCGATGGACAAGGCAGGAGCCTACGGGATCCAGGGTGCATTTGGCATGTATATCCGTGGGATTGAAGGCGATTATAATACGATCGTGGGTCTTCCTCTTGCGAGAGTTTATCAGGAAATGAAGGAATATATTTATTAAAAAAGAAACTGGGAGAGATGACTTGTTGGAAAAGTCATCTCTCCCGGTTTTTTAGGAAGAAAAAGTTTTATTTCAGATACTGCACACTGTATGGTGGTATTTCGAGCTGTCCGTTCATCTGGATTTCATTTCCGGTGAGCAGGTCGGTCATTGTGCCTCCGAGTTCTCCATTGTGCGCAGTAAACGGTGCGTCCGATGCATTGATCGCAACCAGCATCCGTTCATCATCAGTCCGACGCTCAAAGATGAGCTGATGGTTGGTCAGGACAACATTACGGTAGCTTCCGTGGCAGAGTGCATTGCTTCCGGTTCTGACGTGGATCATTTTTTTGATCTCTTCGGTCAGTTCATTTGGCTTTGGTTCTTCAAAGCATGGACGAAGGGCGTAGTCATTATTTGGTGCTTTTACCCCTTCCTCACCCCATTCACTTCCATAATAAATACAAGGAACACCCGGCATACCAAGAAGAAGTCCGTAAGTCAGCGGCAGGTGGTTCTTGTTGGTCAGGATACTTGCAATTCGGGTTACATCGTGGTTGTCAACAAAAGACATCAGATGTTTTCCGCGGTAAATGCACCATTGTTCCGGTCCGTACTGACGATTCAGAGAGTGCGCAATCTCAAACATGTTCATGCTGTTGAAGCTGGAATAAATACCTTTATAGCATTCATAGTTGGTGCAGCTGTGCAGCAGTTCGTCATTGACGATCTGATTGTAGTCCCCGAAGAGAACCTCTCCGATCAGGGCAAAGTCAGGTTTTAATTCCTGGCAGAAACTGCGCAGACGTTTCATAAAATTGCGGTCCAGGCAGTATGCAACATCAAGCCGGAGACCGTCGATGTCAAATTCATCGATCCAGCCTTTTACACATTCCAGGAGATAATCTACAACAGCAGGATTGGCAAGATTCAGTTTGACCAGTTCAAAATGTCCTTCCCATCCCTCATACCAGAATCCATCATTATAACAGGAATTACCGTCAAAATTGATGCAGAACCAGTCCTTGTATGGAGAATCCCATTTCTTTTCCTGTACATCCTTAAATGCCCAGAAGCCGCGTCCTACGTGATTAAACACACCGTCAAGAACGATTTTTACATTGTGTGCATGGAGATCTTTGCATACTTCTGCGAAATCTTCATTGGTTCCGAGACGGCAGTCGATTTTTTTATAATCCCTGGTATCATAACCATGATTGTCTGATTCGAAAATTGGATTTAATAATATAGAAGAGATACCTAAGGATTCCAGATAACTGCTCCAGTCCTTTAATTTTAAAATCCGGGATACGGTTTTGCCGTCATTTGCGGTCGGAGCGCCACAGAATCCAATTGGATAGATCTGATAAAAAATTCCTTCATAAGCCCACATATTTTAGTACCTGCCTTTTAGTCAAAATTTGGATAAAAATCCCATACATCTATTGTATCAGATAGAATCAAATGATGGTATACTATTTAAAGCAAAAGTGGAATTTGTAAAAAATGTAATGATATGGTAATGTTTTTGAAAAAAGGGGAAAGGGAAGACATTTTTTGGTTGCAATTTATAGTAGCTTTTATTATAATTTAGAGTGCGTGAAAAGGTATTTGTGCATAATAATGCACAAATCATGGAGAGAAAAATGTGGCAGTTTATACTAGGAAGTACAGGATTTATTCTGTATTTTATTTATGATATCAACAGTGTTCGGATGAAGAATGCAGTATTACAAAAATTTTTTGCAGCTGGGAGTATTCTCGTTGTAGTATCGCTGATTGCAGAGCTTTATGCAGCATGGGGGAGCTGCCATCGAAAGATTGGAACAATGATCGGATTTGGATTAGGAGGATTCCTTTTCCTTTGTCTGCTCATTTATACGTTGTTTTTTGCGCTTCCCTTTGAAGAAACCTATTGTGAAGAAAATAAACTGCGTGCGGCTTATACGGAAGGTATGTATGGATTATGCCGCCATCCTGGTGTTTTATGGTTTGCAGGAGCGTATCTGTGCATGTGGGGAATGGTCGGTGGATGGAAGCATGGGATTTATTTTTTACTCATGATTTTCTGGAATTATCTGTATATTATTTTTCAGGATCTGTGGACATTCCCACGGACATTTTTTAACTATAAAGAATATCAGCAAAGTACGCCGTTTCTGATACCGAACAGAAAAAGTATACTGGTGTGCCTGCGTACTATCAGAAAAAATGATTGATCTGGAGCGGACAGTCTATGAATTTAAAAGAAAAATTAAAAAAACAACAGTATAATGAAATATGGCAGCAGTACTGTGGATTTCTGGATCTGTCGATGGACGGTTACATGAAAATCCAGCGGCGGCTGATGGAAGAACAGATCCAGCTGTGGAGTAACTGTGGACTTGGACAGTCGATTTTGAAAGGAAAACATCCCCGAAATCTGGATGAATTCCGCAAAATGGTACCGCTGACGGAGTATGAAGATTACGCAGACATTCTTCTGACCAAGCAGCCTGATATGCTTCCGGGGAATCCGGTGATCTGGATTCAGACAACCTGGGAAGGCGGGAAACATCCGATTAAGGTTGCACCATATACAAGAAGTATGCTGGATACCTACCGGAATAATGTGACAGCATGTCTGATTTTATCGACCAGCAGGAAAAAGGGTTCTTTTGATGTTGCTTCTACGGACAAATTTCTGTATGCGCTGGCACCGCTTCCGTATGCTACCGGACTTTTCCCACTGGCACTCGGGGAAGAAATCGATATCGAGTTTCTTCCGGCAGTAAAAGATGCTGTGAATATGAGTTTTAGCGAACGAAACAAGCTGGGATTTAAAATGGCGATGAAAAAAGATCTGGGATTTTTCTTTGGTCTTGGAAGTGTGGCTTATGCGGTAAGTCTGAGCCTTTCTTCGATGACCGGTGGCGGCGGTATCCAACTATCAAGTCTTCTGAAATGCAGACCGCATATGATCTTCCGTATGATACAGGCAAAATACCGCTGCAAAAAGGAGAACCGGCAATTACTCCCAAAGGATTTATTCCATTTGAAAGGGTTCATGGTAGCAGGTACGGACAATCAGTGCTATAAAGATGATCTGGAAGAACTCTGGGGAATCCGGCCGATGGAATTGTTTGCCGGTACGGAACCATCTATAATGGGGACGGAGACCTGGACGAGAAAAGGAATGTATTTCTTCCCGGATACGGCATTTTATGAATTTATCACAGAGAAGGATATGTTGAAAAATCATGAAGATCCGTCTTATATTCCGCCGACATATCTGATGGATGAAGTCCAGCCGGGAGAAAAATATGAGCTCGTATTTACGATTTTGAAAGGCGGTGCATTCGCGAGATATCGCTGTGGTGATATGTACCGGTGCGTTGGACTGGAAAACAGGGAAGATGAAACACAGATCCCACGTTTTGAATATGTGGACCGGGTACCATGGATTATTGATATAGCAGGATTTACAAGGATTTCAGAAAATGGGATCCGAAATGTCATTCGTCTGTCAAAGCTCCCGATCACAAACTGGGTTGCGGCAAAGGAATATAATGAACAGAACCGCCCATATCTGCATATGTATGTAGAACTGGAACGGGAATCCTTGCTGAACAGTGCCATGAGCGCCGATATTTTAAAAGAGTTACTGAGTACATATTTTAAATATATTGATCAGGATTACCGTGACTTGAAGAAAATCCTGGGAATGGATCCTTTACAGGTTACAATTTTTACGTGCGGAACATTTGAAACTTATGAAAAAAAGACTGGGAAAAAACTGCATCAGATGAATCCTTCTTATTATGATTTGAAGGCGTTGCTGGAAGTGCAGGAATGTTTGAACAAAGTGAGATAAGAGGGAATTATGGGAACCTATGGATATATTTCAATCATAGCAATGGTGTGCTATGGATTTATGCTGCTGATGTTTCTGACAGCGAAGCGAAATAAAATTGTAAATAGCTTTCTGGTAGTGCTGGTTGGACTACTTTTCTGGGCTGGAGGATCGGCATTTATGCGTGTCCATCTGTGGCCAAGTTATGAATTCTGGTATCAGGTTTCCCTGCTTGGAATTTTACTACTGCCGTATGCATATTATTGCTTTATCCTGGCATTTGGCGGGGTGAAAAAAAGTCTGCCAGGGAAAATATATCTGGCTGTTATGCTGATCTGTTTTGTGGTAAATATCCGGCATGGGGTATTCCTGGGATGCCCGAATGTGGTGGAAAAGAATGGGCTTCCTACTTTTGTGTATGAGATTAAACCTACTATATTAGTACTCTTTTTCCCGGCGGGTATTTTTTTGATTTATCTTTTTCTTATTCTTGTGCGGATCTGCAAAGCGAATCCCAATATGAAAGTACAGTATGAACCGGTCATGGCAGGGGTTCTGGTGTTGTTTGCAGGGAATATGTTGCTTGGAATACCATTCTTCAGTGGATTTCCGATTGATATTTTAAGTGGCATTGTAAATGTATTTTTTCTGTTTTATGCACTGATACGCAGACGTCTGTTCCGATTGCAGATGCTGGCATCGCCCAGTCTGTGTTACGGTGTAGGATTCTTATTTTCTGTTATTGTATTTTTAAATATAATTCCATATTTGCAGAAAATCTTCCATATACAGATGGATAAGAATACAACGCTTTATGCCCTTGTTTTTGCAATTGTGTTTCTGGTGATTTATGCGCTGTTTACTTTTTTGTGGAAGCTTCTGGTACGCAGTGTGTTTGTCAAGGAAGAAAATTATCAGACAGAAAAAATCAGGGAGTTCAGCTCTGCAATTTCGAAGACGCTGGATTTAAATGAAATTCTGGATAAAACGATCAGTGTCATGAAAGAACTGATGGATGTTGGAAATATCTATATTTGTATGCAGGATGCACCAGGACAGCCATATCGGGGAGTGGCAAGTGATCAGCCACTGAATGATCTGACATTTACGATGGAAGAAGAAAACCCGATGATCCAGTGGCTGAAAGAACATGAAGAGCCGATCATTTACCGGGATTTTCGTTATACTGTGGAGTATAAGTCGATGTGGGAGAGTGAAAAACACCGGCTGGATAAGACGCATATCCGTTACTGTGCAGGACTGAAAGATGGAGAATGCCTGGTTGGTGTGATTCTGATCACAGATGCTTCGGCAAAAAAACGGCTGGTATATGATGAGGTGCAGCTGATCTCATCTGTTACGTCGGTTGCATCGATTGCGATTAAGAATTCAAGATTGTAAGAGAGAGCCCGTCAGGAAGCCAGAACAGATGAGATGACCGGATTACTGAACCGGAAGTATTTCTACGAAGTGCTGAATGAAGAGCTTGAGAAAAACAGGGAGGCATCGCTGGCACTTGCGATCATCAATGTAGATGATTTTAAATTGTATAATCAGTTGTATGGGGTGAAAGAAGGAGATCTGTGTCTGCAGCGGATTGCAGATATCATCAGAAGCAGTGTCGGAGAAAGTGGATACACCGCCCGCTATGGAGGAAAGGAATTTGCGGTTCTTTTACCGGGATATGATCTTTTTTCTGCCAGAAATATGGTGGAATCTATTGCAAAACAGATTTACGTTATGAATAACCGCAGAACGGATATGAAGCTGAAAGCGGTAACTGTGAGTGCCGGTATCAGTGCGGCTCCTTATGCGGCAAGGAATGTGAAAGAGCTGATGGAAAATGTAGATCTGGCAGTTTATCATGTGAAACATAATGGAAAAAATGGGATCCAGGTCTTTGATATGATGTTCCAGAACAACAGTGTGGGGAACAATACAAGGAATCGTACCCATATTTATCAGGAGTATGAGTCTACGATTTATGCGCTGACGGCGGCAATTGATGCGAAGGATCACTATACGTTCAGCCATTCCAACAACGTAGCTTATTATGCAACGGCACTGGCATCTGCCCTTGGAATGAACGAAGATATGATAGAGATTATCCGGCAGGCAGCACTTCTGCATGATGTCGGTAAAATCGGCATTCCGGAGTATATACTCAATAAAGAGGGAAAACTGACAGATGAAGAATATGAGGTCATTAAAGGGCATGTAGAGGCATCGATCGATATTATCCGTCACCTTCCATCGCTGGATTATGTAATTCCGGCAGTCATCGGTCATCATGAGCGGTATGATGGAAAAGGATATCCACGCCGGATCGCAGGAGAAGATATTCCACTGACTGCGCGGATTTTGTGCGTGGCAGATTCTTTTGATGCCATGACATCCGAACGATGCTATAAAAAAGCATTTCCTGTTGGAGTGGCACGGGAGAAGCTTCTTCAGGATGCAGGCAGACAGTTTGATCCTGACCTGGTATGTAAGTTTGTTGAATGCCTGGATCATGGCAGTATTACACTGGTGAAGGCAGAAGAAACTGTGGACAGTCTGAAAGAAATGCTGTAGAAAATTCCTACAAAAAAGTGACGAAAACCAGCAAGAAACAGTTGACAAAAGCTTGTCAGTATAATATAATATGCAAGTATGACGTGAGAAGAAACAGTTTGCACCAAAGCCCCGGAGTGAACTTGTTTTCTATAGAATCTACAATGAAAATAATTAGTAAACCGAAATTCATAGGAGGTCAACCAATGAAAACTTACATGGCTAATCCAGATAAGATTGAAAGAAAATGGTATGTAGTTGACGCTGAAGGACAGACACTTGGACGTCTTGCAGCAGAAGTCGCTAAAGTTTTAAGAGGAAAAAACAAACCGGAATTTACACCGCACATTGATACAGGTGACAACGTAATTGTTATCAACGCTGAAAAGATCAAAGTTACAGGAAAGAAATTAGATCAGAAAGTATACTATCATCACTCAGATTATGTAGGAGGAATGAAAGAAACTACATTAAGAGAAATGATGGCAAAGAAACCGGAACAGGTTATCGAACTTGCTGTTAAAGGTATGCTTCCAAAAGGACCTTTGGGAAGAACAATGATCAAGAAACTTCACGTATATGCCGGAGCAGAACATGCTCATCAGGCACAGAAACCAGAAGTTTTAACATTTTAGTCAGAGGTTTGAAAGGAGGAAATAAAAGTGGCAACAGCTAAATTCTACGGAACAGGAAGAAGAAAAAAATCTATCGCAAGAGTATACCTTGTACCAGGTACAGGTAAGATCACAATCAATAAAAGAGATATCGATGAATATTTAGGACTTGAAACTCTTAAAGTTGTAGTTCGTCAGCCATTAGTTGCAACTGAAACAGTTGATAAATTTGACGTTCTCGTTAACGTACGTGGTGGTGGATACACAGGACAGGCAGGAGCAATCCGTCACGGAATCGCAAGAGCACTTCTTGAAGCAGATTCTGATTACAGACCGGTGCTTAAGAAAGCCGGATACCTTACACGTGATCCACGTATGAAAGAACGTAAGAAATACGGTCTCAAAGCAGCTCGTAGAGCACCACAGTTCTCTAAACGTTAATTTGGAGCAAAGTGTCAGCGAGAAAGACGAAGTTTTTCGAGTTCATTTTCAAAAATACAAACCTCAGAAACCTTGTGTTTCTGGGGTTTTTTGTCTGCTTATATTGAAAGAACATCAGTTTCCACATATAATAAAAGACAATGTGTAAAGAAATGAATCAGGGAGAATAATAAAATATGAGTATATTAAATGTAGAACATCTGACACACGGTTTTGGTGACCGTGCCATTTTTGATGATGTATCGTTCCGCCTTTTAAAAGGGGAGCACATCGGTCTTGTAGGAGCAAACGGAGAGGGTAAATCCACTTTTATGAGTATCGTTACCGGGAAACTTACGCCGGACGAGGGAAAGGTAGAATGGGCGAAGAATGTACGCGCAGGCTATCTGGATCAGCATGCAGTCCTTCAGAGCGGGATGACGATCCAGGACGCACTGAAAAGTGCATTTGATCCGCTTTTACAGAAGGAGCAGCGAATGAACGAGATCTGTGAGAGGCTTGGCGAAGTAGACGAGGATGAGATGAATCTTCTGATGGAAGAGCTTGGAACGATCCAGGATGAGTTGACACTGCATGATTTTTACACGATTGATGCAAAGGTAGAGGAAGTGGCAAGGGCACTGGGACTTCTGGATCTGGGGCTTGACCGTGATGTTACAGATCTAAGCGGAGGTCAGAGAACAAAGGTCCTTCTGGCAAAGCTTCTGCTTGAGAAGCCGGACATCCTGCTTCTGGATGAGCCGACCAATTATCTGGATGAAGAACATATTGCGTGGCTGAAAAGGTATCTTCTGGATTATGAAAATGCATTTATTCTGATTTCCCATGATATTCCGTTCCTGAATGAAGTGGTAAATATCATCTATCATATGGAGAACCAGGAACTGAATCGCTACGTGGGAGACTATGATCATTTCCAGGAGGTCTATGCAGTCAAGAAGGCACAGCTTGAGGCAGCATACCGCAGACAGCAGCAGGAGATCAGTGAACTGAAGGACTTTGTGGCAAGAAATAAAGCCCGTGTTTCTACAAGAAATATGGCGATGTCCAGACAGAAGAAGCTGGATAAAATGGATGTCATTGAGCTGGCAGCGGAAAAGCCGAAACCGGAATTTAAGTTCCGTTACGGACGGACTCCGGGAAAAATGTTATTTGAGACCAAAGATCTTGTAATCGGTTATGATGAACCACTTTCCAAGCCGCTGAATTTCCAGATGGAAAGAGGACACAAGATTGCGATTGTCGGAACCAATGGTATCGGAAAGACTACATTTTTGAAGAGTGTACTTGGTCTGATCCCGTCAATTTCCGGCGAGTGTGAGCTTGGGGAAAATCTTCAGATCGGCTATTTTGAACAGGAAGTTAAAGGAGAGAACAAGACAACCTGTATTGAAGAACTGTGGCAGGAATTTCCGTCATTTACCCAGTATGAGGTGCGTTCTGCCCTTGCAAAATGCGGACTCACTACGAAGCATATTGAGAGCCAGGTAAGGGTACTAAGTGGTGGTGAACAGGCAAAGGTAAGACTCTGTAAGCTGGTCAACAGGGACACGAATCTGCTGATCCTGGATGAGCCGACCAATCATCTTGACGTGGATGCAAAGGATTCTCTGAAAAAAGCGCTTCAGGAATACAAAGGAAGTATTCTTCTGATCTGCCATGAGCCGGAATTTTATCAGGATGTGGTAAATGAAGTGTGGGATATGAGCAAGTGGACGATGAAAGTATTTTAAAAGTGTTGTGCAGAAGACCTTTCGGGACTATCCTGAAAGGCCTTTTTGTGTTACTATTTATTTAGAGCGTATCATTTTGTCATTACTTTTTACAAAGCCGTTATATAAGCTTTACAGAAGTAAGATAGAGCCTGCAAAGTGCAACGTCTATAATAAAACGTGTTTCAGAAAAGAAAGGATGGGATAATATGCCGTCAACCTATGCACATTACATTTTCGGACAGCAGATCAGGGGCAGATTAAGCGGATATGAGAGAAAAGTTATTGATAAATACCCGGAGCTTTTTAATATTGGACTTCATGGACCTGATATTCTTTTTTATTACAGACCGCTTGGCAAGAACAAGGTCAATCAGTTGGGAAGCCGTATGCATAGCGAGAGCGGGGGAAAGTTCTTCGTTCATGCAGCGAAGGTTTTACATACACACGACCAGTATGAAAAGCATCTGGCTTATGTATATGGAGTGCTCTGCCATTTTGCGCTGGATGAGACCTGCCATGGTTACGTGGAACAGGCAGTAAAAGAAACTGGTCTTGCACATATTGCAGTGGAGGGCGAGCTGGACCGTAAGCTGATGATTATGAATGGAGAAAATCCAGTGAGCAGGAGACTGACCGGACATATTGTTCCTTCTATGAAAAATGCGGTAATTATAAAAGATTTTTATCGCGGAATTACAGCAAAGGAAGTCAAAAAAGCACTGAATGGAATGGTATTTTATGACAGGATTCTTGTCTGTCCATCTAAAATAAAGCGGATGGCACTTTATGCAGCACTTAAAGTGGCAGGACTTTATTATGATTTTCATGGGTTTATTATCAAGTATCATGAGAATGAATCCTGCAGGGAACAGATAAGAAGACTGCTTCATCTTTATGAAAAAGCAGTTCCGCTGGCAGACAAACTGATCTGCGAATACAAACCGTTTTTGGAAGGAAGCGCCACATTAGATTCTGTATATGCCTACACATTTGGTTCTCAGCTTCCGGGCAAGGAGGATACGCTAAATGAAAACAAAACTGACAAAACAGGAGAAAAACTGGATACTTTATGATGTCGGAAATTCTGCATTCACACTTCTGGCAGCAACCATTTTACCGATTTATTTCAACTATATCGCAGGAAAACAGGGACTTTCGGATGTACAGTATCTGGCATACTGGGGATATGCAGTGTCCATTGCAACCTTGCTTACAGCGCTTGCAGGACCGGTATTTGGAACTGTTGCAGATACAAAAGGCTATAAAAAACCAGTTTTTACAATTGCACTTGGAATCGGGGCAATTGCTTCGGTCGCTCTGGGTTTTGCAAAATACTGGCTGGCCTTTCTGGTAGTTTTTGTCATTGCAAAGGTCGGATATTCCGTAACGCTGGTATTTTATGATTCCATGCTTGTCGATGTGACATCGGAAGACCGGATGGATGAAGTCTCTTCTCAGGGCTATGCGTGGGGATATATCGGAAGCTGTGTACCGTTTGTAATCTGTCTTCTGGTTGTGTTAAATGCAGGGAAGATTGGAATTACAATGGAAATAGCAATGATGGTTTCCTTTGTGATCATCACGGTGTGGTGGGTAATTATGACATTACCACTTCTGAAAACTTATCACCAGAAGTATTATGTAGAAAAGAAGCAGCATGCTTTTTCAGAAAGCTTCAAAAGAATCGGCATTACACTGAAAAATGTAAAAAAGGAGAAGAAGGTTTTCCTGTTCCTTCTGGCGTTTTTCTTTTATATTGACGGGGTTTATACGATTATTGATATGGCAACTGCATATGGATCTGCACTTGGGCTTAGCAGTACAGGACTTCTTCTTGCATTGTTGCTTACGCAGATCGTAGCTTTCCCGTTTGCGATTATTTTCGGAAGACTGGCACAGAAATATTCTGCAGAAAAGCTGATCACAGTATGTATCGTGGCATATCTTGGAGTGGCAATTTTTGCGATTTTTCTGCATTACCAGTGGCAGTTCTGGGTTCTTGCAGTCTGGGTAGGTATGTTCCAGGGAGGTGTGCAGGCGCTTTCAAGATCTTACTTTACGAAGATCATACCGGCGAACCAGTCAGGTGAATTCTTTGGATTAATGGATATTTGCGGAAAAGGTGCGTCCTTTATGGGAACAACGATCGTGAGCCTGATCTCGCAGCTTACCGGCAATATCAATATTGGTGTGGGGATGATCGCTGTCTTGTTTGTGATCGGAATTATTTTATTCCGGAGAGCGGCAGCGCTAGAATAAAAACAAAGGATACAATAGATTTATGATGACAGAGCTTGAAAAATATTATAACAAATTCAACGAAGAGAAGCGGCTTAAGAGCCGCCATGGACAGGTAGAATTTATCACCTCAATGAAGTACATTCACAAATATCTTCCTAAGCGGGAGCATGGACAGGTAAAGATTCTGGATGTAGGAGCCGGAACCGGGCGCTACAGTGTTGCGCTTGCCGAAGAAGGGTACGATGTGACGGCGGTAGAGCTGGTGAAATACAATCTGGGAATTCTGAAAAAGAAGAACAGCTCTGTGAAAGCATATCAGGGAAATGCGCTGAAGCTGTCACGTTTTCCGGATAAGGAATTTGACCTGATCATCCTGTTTGGGCCGATGTATCATCTTTATACAAAGGAAGATAAAGTGAAGGCGCTGATGGAGGCGAAGCGTGTTCTGAAGGATGAGGGCACGATCCTGGTGGCTTATACAATGAATGAGTACAGTGTTCTGATGTATGGATTCCGGGAGAACCATATACAGGAATGTCTGGAAAATGGCAAGCTGGATGCGAATTACCGGGTATGTCCTTCACCGGAAGATTTGTATGATTATGTGCGCCTGGAGGATATTGACAGCTACAATGAAGCAGCAGGAATGGAACGGATCCAGATTATTTCGGCGGATGGACCATCCGATTATATGCGTCAGGTGTTAAATACGATGGATGAAAAGACCTTCCAGACGTTTATTGACTATCATCTGACTACGTGTGAACGCCCGGAACTGGTTGGTGCGGGATCACATACGGTAGATATTATAAGAAAGAAAAAAGATGGGGGAATAGAAAATGAAAGTAGCAGATATGCATTGTGATACGATTTTAGCGATTCTGAGAGGAAAGGAACAGGGAAAAGAGATTTCACTTCGTAAAAATAACTTAAATGTGGATCTTGAACGGATGAAAAAGGGGGATTATCTGATTCAGAATTTTGCCATTTTTCTGGATCTGGAGGATCCGATGCTTGCAGGAAGTCCATTCCGTTATGCAATGAAAATGGCGGATGTATTTTATCGGGAAATGGAGAAAAATAAAGACTGGATCCGGCCGGTCACGAAGTATGAAGAGATTGAAGAAAACCGGAAGAATGGAAGGATGTCGGCGTTGCTGACATTGGAAGAAGGAGAAATCTGTGAGGGCGATCCTGCCCTTTTAAGAGATTTTTACAGGATGGGGGCAAGGATGATGACTCTGACCTGGAACTATCCGAATCAGCTTGGATATCCGGCAAAAGCGACTGGCGGAGAATTTGCCGGAAAAGCCTTTTCAGAAGCCGGATATGGGCTTACAGCGCGTGGGATTGAGTTTCTGGAAGAGATGGAGAACCTGGGAATGATCATCGATGTGGCACATTTAAACGATGCAGGAATCCGGGATGTATTAAAGTTCACAAAGAAGCCTTTTGTAGCAAGCCATTCCAACGCGAGACATTTGTGCAGTCATCCGAGGAACCTGAATGATGAACTTCTGAAAGCGATCGGGGAAAGAGGCGGTGTGATCGGGCTGAATTATTATGCATATTTCCTGCGCGACTGGAAAGACGGAGAGACGGTTGTGAGCAGAGCGGAGGATATTGTGGCACATGCAAAATATATCCGTGATATGGCGGGAATAGAGGCTTTAGGACTTGGTTCAGACTTTGATGGTATGAATGGAGAACTGGAGATTGCATCCCCGGCAGATATGGAAAAGCTGGAAGATGTATTTAAAAAGAATGGATTTGCAGAGAGCGAGATCGAGAAGATATTCTATAAGAATGTAATTCGGATATATAGAGAACTGCTTGGGTAATTCCGGCAAAGCACATTTATAACATAGAAAACCCGGCTGTGGAGTGATCCACAAGCCGGGTTTTTTACTCTAGCATCTTTTGCAGTGATTACGCAACTGTTACATTAACAGCCTGAAGTCCGCGGTTTCCTTCTGTGATATCGAAAGTAACGTTCTGTCCTTCTTCAAGAGATTTGTATCCTTCTCCCGCGATTCCTGAAAAATGTACGAATACATCTTCTCCGGTGCTTTCGTTTGTGATGAATCCGTAGCCTTTCTGTGCGTTGAACCACTTAACTGTACCCTTGTTCATTAGTAGTACCTCCTAAAAAAATTGATGATGCCGATAAAAATAAAAATCACATATTTTTGTAAGTCATCAGACAGATGTTAATGATTTACAAAAATATGTGAAATCTAAATCTTATCTAAAACACAATTTCAGAATATCACGTGGTAGGACAAATGTCAAATCAAAATAGGAAAAAATAAATGTCTTTTTATTGACAGGAAGAAAAAGGAATGCTATTATTTTTAACATATTTAAAGAGTGAAAATATTTGTACAAAGAGGTACTTTACTGTCGAGAAGAACGCAGGGAGTACCTCTTTTTTGACTTACAAGAGGGTTTTTGACCTTTTGACCCCAACATCTTCTTTGATGTGAGAGTCAAAAGTATAAATGGGATGTAAGAAAGAGGTAGTGCAGATGAAAAATCATGAACTGGATGCAGTGGATCGTACAATTTTGAATATTTTACAGAGAAATGCCAAATGCCCATTGAAAGAGATTGCAGAGAAGGTGTATCTGTCTACACCGGCGGTATCGGCGCGGATTGAAAAGATGGAAAAAGAAGGATATATTCTCGGTTATCAGGCACAGGTGAATCCGGAAGCACTTGGATATCATATCAAGGCACTGATCAATCTGGAGGTTTCGCCGGAGGAAAAAAATGTGTTTTATCCGTTTGTGAGAAAGTGTTCAAATGTGATCGAATGCAACTGTGTGACCGGAGAATATTCTATGGTGTTAGAAGTGCTGTTTCCAAGCACAACAGAGTTGGATAAATTTATTGGAGAATTGCAGCGATTTGGAAGAACAAAGACACTGATCGTATTTTCGACTTCGGTTGAACACAGAGGAATCAATGCGGATATAGAAGAAACACTGGAGTGAGAAATATAATTTCCCGTAAATTGAAAAAGACCCGGAAACAAAAGTTTTCGAGTCTTTTTCTTCTTTAAGGGCTATATAAACAAGCAGTTTGAAATAGTCATTTTGATTATTCAGCAGCGATAGCAACTTCCGGAACAATTGTTTCGGTAGCTTTTTCAGATGCTTTGATATCTGCTGGTGTTTTTGCAAAACCTTTAAACACGATAGAACCAACAAATCCAGCTAAAGATCCGCCGATCGCAGCAAGTACGATTGCAGCAACAACCTTAAGCGGTGGATTAAATCCGAATGGAGCTAAAAGTCCAGGAATCGGAGATGCTGTTCCAGGAGCGTTATTGATGATGCCGAGCATAGCTGCTGCAAGTCCGGCAAGTCCGCCGCCAAAGAAGTTTGATCCGTAAATCGGGATCGGATTCTGTGTAATAATATCGGCCTGTGTAAGAGGTTCAAGCATTACCGCGATAACATTACTGCGCTCGCCAAGTTTTAAACGGTCGAAAATGATACCGTTTGTGAAAGAACCACCAACACATGCAATTGCTGCAATACCCATTGCAAGTCCATCAAGTCCGAGCATAGCAGTCAGGGCCATAGAACTAAGTGGTGAGGTACAGATCATCTTCATAATACCACCGAGCAGGAATCCCATGATAATTGGAGACTGTTCAGCAGCTGCAGAAATCATACGACCGATGTTGAGCAGTGTTGAATTAACGACCGGATCAACTGCGATGGCAATAATTCTTGCGAGCGGTGCGATTGCAAGAGCACCAACGATCAGATTCAGACCCTCTGGAAGTTTCTTTTCCAGGAACGGAGCTACAAAGCCTACAATATAACCTGCTACAAAACCAGGAAGGATTCCGTATCCTCCGACTGCGACACCTGCAACGACTGCAAGTACCGGATTACATCCCATACTGATCGGAACTAAAGTAGCTGCAGCGATTCCCCCGAAGCTGCCGGATACGGTTCCGAGTTCTGAGAAAAATGCAATTCCTAATAAATCACCTGTGATGTAATGGTGAACAGCTTCTACCAGGAACGAAGCAACAGCTGCATTAGCCATTCCGGACATTGCTTCTGATCCTTTTGGAAATTTCAGGCTGAATACAGAGAAACAGGCTAAAGTGAGAAGCAGTAAACCAATACCTTTTACGATTGTTAACATATGATATCCTCCTTAAAATTTATATTTATTCGCATCAGTTATCGTGATAACATAATAAAATGGAAGTTACAAAAAGATACAAAAAGTATCAAAATGAAATTTATTTTTGGAAAAAACTACAAATACGGGAAGGATTTATTGTATATAATGACGGTAACTATAAGTAATAATGAATTATAGGGAAAATATATAAATGATGTGAGTGGCAAAATTTACTTTTGACACTCACATCATTTATATAAAAAAGTCACATAAAGAGATGAAATAAGAAGCAGGAGAGGACCTGAAAATCAGGCTCTCTCGGTGCATTCCTGAATCAGTGCATTCAGGAAATTTTTAATTTTCACATTGCCGTGCCGTACACTTTTTCCACGGATGAAATCCATTTCCCTTCGAACCTGTTCAAAGTTATACAGGGAGTTGGCGTAGGTTGTAAACGTGTCATTGGCATAATCTTCAAGACCAAGGTTGGCAAGGTTGACCATTCCCATGTTGGCTGTCCGACGGATCCTTTGTTCCATGGATTTCGGATTGTCACTGAACCGACTGCATAGTTCGCTTAAAGTGACATTGTCAACTTTCTGGTTATGCTGGATCAGATAATCGACAAGGGAAATGATATCCTTGCTGCCACGTTCGCCGGTGATGCCAAGCTTTTGAAGAATTCCTTTTAACCGGATAATATAAGGTTTTTCAGCCGTATCATTTATAAATCCCTGTGGCTGTACAAAATTCTGCTGGGTCTGGAAAATCGTCTGTACCTGCTGCAATGTCCGGCGGGCAGTCAGGGATTCACTGACCTTCCGGAGTATGGATTCTACTTCGATACTGTTGATCGGCTTATGAATATAAAATTCGATGCCCGCAGAATAGGCATCTGCGATCATATCTTTGGAGGCAACCTGGGAAAGCATAATAAAAGTAAGATCCGGTGAATAAGATCGGGCACGTTTTACGAAAGTGATTCCGTCTATTTCGGGCATCAGAAGATCAACAATTACGATGTCTGGATTTATAAGAGGAAGATCCGAGAGGGCATCCACACCGTTTTCGGCAGTCCCGGCAATTTCTCCAAGTCCACGGTCCCGTATAATACGTTTTAATATATGCAGTACATTTTTATCATCATCAATGAGATAGAATTTCATTTATAAACCGCTCCATTTCTCTTTTGGTATAGTAAGTGTGAAAACTGTTTTTCCGGGAACGGAAGTTACCCGGATGGTTCCGCCCAGGCGGAGTTCGATAAAATCCTTTACCAGGCTAAGGCCAAGTCCCCGATTGACCTCGCCGGTTTCGTAGTTGATCTTTGTGGAAAAACCAGGTTCAAAGATTTGTTCCATATCCTCCGGATCGATTCCGGGTCCATGATCTTCAACTTCGATAACATAAGCAGAATCCGTGGAGGATTGACGGACAGAAAGCTCGACCAGATTTCCGTCTGCTGCTTCAATTGCATTGTTGAAAAGATTGCGGAAGATTGAGAGCAGAAGATAATGATTCTGTGTATAAAGATTTTCTTCCAGCTGTATATTAAAAGAAAGTCGTTTCCCTTTTGGAAGGGATGCATCCAGGCTGCTTTTCAGAATGGTGAGGATATCATCCAGGCTCATTCCGTCATTTTCAGAATTTACTTTCATTGAAGAGGAAAGTCCTCTTACGATCAGATTGTAGTCTTTTTTGATCTCGTGGACATCCCGTGCGATCTGAAGTGCAGTGCGGGTGAGGGATTCGTCTATATTCCGGTCACTCATATCGTGGTAAAGCCGGTATGCGGTGCTCATGGTGTTCTCTATCATATGTGTGCCTTTCTGCATCAGGACAACTTCACCGTTAAGCTCAGAAATCAAAAGAAGAAGGTTCTGGTATCTCCGTGCATGTTCAGCACTCAGAAGACTGAACTTGTAATGGCTGAGACAGAACAGGAAAAGACCTGCAAGTGCAGTACGCAGAAGCGCAACCAGAAGGACACCTGCCTGGGACTGAAAAGAAAAAGCGTCAATCCCCCTACGGGTCAGCAGTTCTGTTATATTTGCCAGATAGTCAAAAAGAAACATCCAGGGCAGAGAATACATCGAAAGTTCATAGTCATTTTTACGGCAGTAGAGGAAAAAAAGGATTCCGTAGACCAGATAGAAAAACATTTCCGGAAAATAGCTCTGTGGATTCCAGCTGCCAAAGCGAAGCCAGTGCATCAGCGTACGGGAAAAGAAAACACAGAGGGCACTTATCACCGTAACCGGAAGAATCGGATATTTCCCAAAAAGGATCAGAGACATGAAAATGCCAAAAATTCCGATGGAAACACGAAAATCGCTTTCAAAAAGTGAGATGCTGATCTGTGCTCCAATGATAACAGCAGCGCTGACCAGCAAAATGCGGGTATAACGTGAAAAACTTTTGGTCCACATAAGAAAGCCTCCTTTATTCAGAACATCTGTCTTACAGTCTACAGTCCGGTTAATAATTCAACCAGAAATACGCCGGCACATGAAAACAGGGAAACACAGATCAGACTTTTTCTGTTCCATGCAAGGATCAGTGCGATCGCAAAACCAATAGCGGCAGACCAGATATTAGCGGTGGCTGTCAGAATGGCCGGAAAGGTCATAACAGCCAGAGTTACATAAGGTACATAATATAAAAAAGATTTTATAAAAGTATTTTTGATCTCTTTTTGGATCAGCGTCAGTGGCAGCATACGGATCAGATAGGTGACGGCTGCCATGACGAAGATATACATATAAAGATTATGCTTCAACGGAAGAATCCTCCTTATCTTCTGGATTTGCGTCTTCTTTTACAGGGAAGAAATACGCTGCGATTCCGGCAATCAGAATCGTAAGGATAATGATTCTGAAACCAGAAGAAATCTGGCATAGCACAGAAGCCTTTGTAAAAAAGAAGCTTGCTGCCATGGAAATCACGACAATGGTTCTGATGATCCTGTTATCACGTGCCGGGGGAATAATGATTGCGATAAACATTCCATATAATGCAACGCTCAGTGCGCTGACGATCCGGTCAGGCAGGATACTTCCTGATACTACTCCGAGAAAAGTACCAAGTGTCCAGCCAGGTGCGGCAAGTGCCATCACACCGTAAGAATACCATGGAGTAATCCTTCCGGGGCGGGATACGGATACACCGAAGACTTCATCCGTTATACCGTATGCGATAAGAAAACGGTGGAAAGAAGGATAGTGGTTATCAATTTTCTGTGAAAGGGCACAGGACATCAGCGAATATCTGAGATTGATGATGAGCTGGGTGAATGCCATTTCAAAATAGGATGCGGATGCCGTAATCAGTGACAGACCTGCAAATTGTCCGGCGCTGGTCAGGTTTGTAAGGGAAATCAGAACGGCTTCCCAGGTGGACAGTCCTGCATTTTTTGCCATGATACCAAAGGTAAATGACACCGCAATATAGCCGAGACAGATGGGAATGCCATCTTGTATCCCGGCTGCAAAATCCATTTTTCTGTTTCTACTCATGAAGTAAAACCTCTCTTTTGTAAATAATCCCCAAATTTGAATTGTTATTTTACTAACATTTTACCATGGAACAGTGGTCTTGAAAATGATGTTTTAAAAGAACTTGAAAAAATTTTACAGAAAGACTGGAAATATAGTGGTATTATGAGTTATAATAAATAGTGATAAATGAATGTGCAAACATAAGTACAAGTTATAAAAGGAGATCGAAGCATGGAAATGTTATCTATTGAAAAAGAACTGCAGAGCAATTCTTATCCTGGAAGAGGGATCATCATCGGAAAGTCTGCCGACGGAAGCAAAGCGGTCACAGCTTATTTTATCATGGGAAGAAGTGAGAACAGCCGTAATCGTGTCTTTGTAGAAGAAGGAGAAGGAATCCGCACACAGGCATTTGACGAGTCAAAGCTGACAGACCCAAGCTTAATTATCTACGCACCGGTGCGTGTACTCGGCAATAAGACGATCGTTACAAACGGAGATCAGACTGATACAATTTATGAAGGTATGGACAGACAGATGACGTTTGAACAGTCCCTTAGAAGCCGTGAATTTGAACCGGATGGACCAAACTACACACCACGTATTTCCGGTATCATGCACATTGAGAACGGAAAATATAACTATGCAATGTCCATTTTGAAGAGCAATAACGGAAATCCGGATGCATGCAACCGTTACACCTTTGCATATGAGAATCCGGTAGCCGGAGAAGGACATTTTATCCACACATACAAGTGTGATGGAAATCCGCTTCCGAGTTTTGAAGGAGAACCAAAGCTTGTTGCAATTCCGGATGACATGGACACATTTGCAGACACACTCTGGAACAGTCTGAATGCAGATAATAAAGTATCTCTGTTTGTAAGATATATTGATATTGAGACAGGAACATACGAAAGCAAGATCATCAATAAGAATAAATAGTATACAAAGGTGAAGAAGGAGCAGGAATCATGAATGAATTAGAACTCAAATATGGATGTAACCCGAATCAGAAGCCGTCACGTATCTATATGAAAGACGGAAGTGATCTCCCAATCAAAGTTCTGATGGGACGTCCGGGATATATTAACTTTCTGGATGCATTTAACGGATGGCAGCTGGTATCGGAATTGAAAAAAGCAACCGGACTTCCGGCAGCAACTTCCTTTAAGCATGTGTCACCGGCAGGTGCTGCAGTCGGACTGCCGCTGGATGAAACTCTTGCAAAAATTTACTGGGTAGATGACCTTGGAGAACTTTCTCCGCTTGCAAGCGCTTATGCACGTGCAAGAGGTGCAGACCGTATGTCTTCATTCGGTGATTTTATTGCGCTTTCTGATGTCTGTGATGTTGATACTGCAAGACTGATCAAGAGAGAAGTATCGGATGGAGTGATCGCACCTGGATATGAACCGGAAGCACTGGAGATTCTTGCACAGAAAAAGAAAGGTAATTACAATGTGATCCAGATCGATCCGAATTATGTTCCGGCACCGACTGAACACAAGGATGTATTTGGTATTACTTTTGAGCAGGGAAGAAATGAACTGAAGATCGATGATGATTTCTTCTCAAATGTAGTGACTGAGAACAAAGAAATTCCGGATCACGCAAAGAGAGATCTTGCAATTTCCATGATTACTTTGAAATATACACAGTCAAACTCTGTATGCTATGTAAAAGACGGACAGGCAATCGGAATTGGAGCCGGACAGCAGTCCCGTATCCACTGTACCCGACTTGCAGGACAGAAGGCAGATAACTGGTGGCTGAGACAGTGCCCGAAAGTACTTGCTCTTCCATTTAAAGAAGGAATCAAGCGTGCAGACCGGGATAATGCAATTGATCTGTACATTGGTGAAGAATATATGGACGTACTGGCTGACGGAACCTGGGAAAATATTTTCACTGAAAAACCGGAAGTATTTACCAGAGAAGAAAAGAGAGCATGGCTTGATAAGCTGACGGGTGTGGCACTTGGATCAGATGCATTCTTTCCGTTTGGAGATAACATCGAACGTGCACATAAGAGCGGTGTTACATATATTGCAGAACCGGGTGGATCAATCCGTGATGACAATGTAATTGATACCTGCAACAAATACAACATGGCGATGGCATTTACCGGAATCCGTTTATTCCATCACTAAGATAATAAAGAAGCAAAGTTCCCGCAGAGGTAGAGAAATTACCTCTGTGGGAACTTTTTATTATTAACAGAAAAAGGAGATTTCTATTGTATAAAAAAGATTCCGGAAGAATAATCTGTTGAAAAAATAAACAGATATGCGACAAATGTGGAAAAATGTCGTTAAAAAATAAACAGAACCGATAATCTGAAGATTTATTATTTAGTAAGAGATTACATAATATATATGTAACAGCCAGCAGGAGGAGGCGAATCTATGGGTATTATTGAAATCCTTTTAATTTCAATCGGGCTTTCATTTGATGTATTTGTTGTACATATTTGTGTTGGAGCAGGATTTTCTAGGAAGCATGGAAAAGACACACTTTTATCCAGTCTGATTTTTGGAGGAATGCAGCTCTTTGCACTGATTCTGGGAAATGTTGTTGCAGATATTCTGAAGCCGGACAGGAAGATGAATGAGACGATTTCAACAGCGGCAAGCGGTTGGGAGCTTTTGTCGGTGCTGATATTTATCGGACTTGGCATTTATATGATCTGTAAAGCAAGAAATAATAAGCAGATTTTTGAGCGGAGAAACGATGAAATAAACTGGAAACGGCTTAGAAAACTGGCAGTACTTACCAGCATAGATGCGTATTTTGCCGGAATGGGTATCGGATTCTGGAGTGTGGAGATCCTGGAACAGGGAATGGTATTGCTTCCGGTTACGATCATTCAGTGCTTTCTTGGTGTGGAGGTCGGATATAGATTGGGCTGTGAATATAACTGTAAAGCTTACTGGATCGGTGGGATATTATTCCTGATCGCCGGCGCAGATATGGTGGTTACGCATTTTTTATTTTAAAAGTAGGAGGAAAAGAGTATGGGCGAATTGACACATAAAGCAGCAAGGGCAGCATTTGGCGGAGCAATTGATTTGGCAATGCGAAAAATGGATAAAGACAGAGAAAAAGGTCTGCTTGATCTTGTTGATCTGACCGAGCGTTTCATGGGAGACAATTTCCAGAAGAGCTCCTATGAAGGCGCAAGAAAGATGATACAGGATCCGGATTCGAAGTGGATGCGTTATGTGAATCGTGCATTGGATGAAATTGACCCGCATGTTATTAAACAGACAGCATTAAACCTTGGATTTGAAGCGGCGTTCCATGGAACGAAGACAATCCGCAGTATGAGAGAGGTACATCAGTGCAATATTCCGTGGCTGATCCTGATGGATCCGACAAGTGCATGTAATCTTCATTGTACCGGATGCTGGGCGGCAGAATATGGGCATAAACTGAATCTTACATATGAAGAGATGGACAGCATCATTACGCAGGGAAAAGAACTGGGGATTTATTTCTATATGTATACAGGCGGGGAACCGTTAGTAAGAAAAAAAGATATTATCAGACTTTGTGAAAAGCATTATGACTGCGAATTCCATGCATTTACAAATGGAACACTGGTGGATGATGAATTTTGCGAAGAGATGAGAAGAGTCGGCAACCTGTCCCTTTCAATTAGTCTGGAAGGATTTGAAGAGGTCAATGACATGCGCCGTGGAGAGGGTGTATTCGACAAGGTTATGGCAGCCATGGACCGGTTAAAGAAATATGGACTGATCTTCGGTACGTCAATCTGTTATACCAGAAAGAACATTGAAACGGTTACATCGGATGAATTCCTGGATATGATCATCGGAAAGGGATGTCGTTTCACCTGGTATTTTCATTATATGCCGGTTGGAAATGATGCAGCACCGGATCTGCTCCCGACAAAGGAACAGAGAGAATATATGTATCACCGGGTAAGAGAGATCCGCGGTGCAACAGGTGGAAAGCCGATTTATGCAATGGATTTCCAGAATGACGGAGAATTTGTCGGAGGCTGTATCGCAGGCGGAAGAAACTACTGCCATATCAATGCGAATGGAGATGTAGAACCATGTGTATTTATTCACTACTCTTCTGCAAATATTCGGGAAGTCACTCTGCTGGAAGCTCTGAAACAGCCACTCTTTATGGCATACAGAGACCGGCAGCCTTTTAATAACAATCATTTGCGTCCTTGCCCGATGCTTGAAAATCCGGAGATTCTTCAGGAAATGATTAAAGAGACCGGTGCAAAATCGACCGATCTGCAGTCACCGGAAAGTGCGGAACATTTGTGCAGTAAGTGCGAAGCTTATGCCTGTGAGTGGAAAAAAACAGCAGATCAACTATGGAAAGAGCATCCGCATCAGCAGAAGGGTTACACAAATTACAAAAAACGCGTGGAAAAGCAGTAAAAAAACAGAAAAAAAGCGGTTTGAAAAAGCGTTTTGTTTGTGATAGAATATTCCTCAAGAGAAATGGGCAGGAAAAAGAGGACAACACATGGAAAGAAAAAGAGAATTAACAAAAATCCTGCTTGCGGAAAGCTTTAAGGAACTACTGATAAAAGGATCTTTTGATAAGATAACGATTAAAATGATCACAGATCAGGCGGGAGTTATCAGACCGACTTTTTATAATTACTTTCAGGATAAGTATGAAGTGATGGAATGGCTTCTGGAGACGGAGGTTTTTCAGCATATCCGTGAGATGACTGAAGACGGGATGGAAAGAGAAGCCATTTATCTGCTGTTCCGGAAGATGGAGAAAGACCGGATTTATTATCAGAAAGCATTTGAAGCGACCGGTCAGAATGGGTTTGAGGAAATTCTTGAAAAGAAGATCCGTCAGCTGATCGAAGAGATGGTGGGCAGACATAAGATCAAGCTTGAGAAGCTTCAGGGAATCAAAGACAAAAAGATTTTTCTGGAGTTCCATACGATCACCGTTGTAACCGGACTCAAATACTGGCTGACCAGCCGGGATATCCATCTGTCGGCGGATGAAGCGATGGAGTATTATCTGTTCCTGATGTCGCATCCTATTTTGGAGCTGCTTGAAAAGTAAAGAACAAAATATAAATTCGAGAAGAATCTGGGAAAATCCGGGTTCTTCTTTTTGTTTTTTTGTCAGAAAATTCTGATAGAGCGTTCTGATAAATAAAAGGGAATACGTTCTGGAGAGGTATATTCTTTTGAAATTGTAGAAAATAAAAAATGTTATCTAAACTGCTTGACGGATTTCTATTACAGAGTTATTATGAACATATGAACAGTTGCGCATATGTTCAGTGAGAAAAAATTTCAGGAGGAAAGAAAGATGAAGAAAAAATTTAAAATGGTAGACCTTGATTGCGCAAACTGTGCAGCAAAAATGGAAGATGCAATCAAAAAGATTGATGGTGTAAATGATGCAACGGTAAGTTTTATGATGCAGAAGCTTACGATTGATGCAGATGATGCAAGATTTGATGAGATCATGCAGGAAGTCGTTGCTGTATGCAAGAAGGTAGAGCCGGACTGCCAGATTCAGCTGTAAAACCGGAAAAGGTATGAAAGGGGAGAGGCTTCTATGATGAAAAAACAGAAAATAATGCTGTATCGTATTATCGCAGCAGCAGTTATCTATGTTCCTCTTTTTGTACTGGAACATATGGGAAAACTGGAATTTCAGTCCGAAATGCCGGTGCAGTTTTTGTTGTTTATGATCCCTTATCTGATCGTGGGATGGGACATCATTTACCGGGCTGTACGTAATATCAGTCATGGTCAGGTATTTGATGAGAACTTTCTGATGTGTATTGCAACGTTTGGTGCACTTGGAGTAAAGGAATATTCGGAAGCGGTAGCAGTTATGCTGTTCTATCAGATCGGGGAGTTATTCCAGAGTTATGCAGTCAACCGCTCCCGCCAGTCAATCAGTGCAATGATGGATATCTGTCCGGAATATGCAAATATTGAAGAAGACGGAAAGCTCAAACAGGTTGATCCGGATGATGTAGAGATCGGTACAGAGATCGTCATCAAAGCAGGCGAGAGAGTTCCTCTCGATGGTGTGGTCGTATCGGGAACATCCTTTGTAGATACATCTGCTCTGACCGGAGAGTCGGTTCCGCGAGAAGTAACAGAAGGTTCCGAGATTATCAGCGGTTGTGTAAATGGAAGCGGACTCCTTAAGGTGCGCACAACGAAAGAGTTTGATGATTCTACAGTTGCGAAGATCCTGGAACTGGTTGAAAATGCCAGCAGCAAAAAGGCACATGTAGAGAATTTCATTACAAAGTTTGCAAAATACTATACGCCGATCGTGGTTTGCGCGGCAGTTGTACTTGCATTCCTTCCGCCAATCATTCTTGGTGGCGGATTTGCAGAATGGATTCAGAGAGCATGTATTTTCCTTGTAATCTCCTGCCCATGTGCACTGGTAATCTCCGTTCCACTTGGTTTCTTTGGAGGAATCGGAGCAGCATCCAAACAGGGCGTTCTGGTAAAGGGAAGCAATTATCTGGAAGCACTCTCTGAGATGAAAACGATTGTATTTGATAAGACTGGTACACTGACAAAGGGTGAATTCGTTGTATCAGAAGTTATTCCGAACGGATGGGAAAAAGAAGGACTGCTTGAAGTGGCAGCCCTTGCGGAAGGCTATTCCGATCATCCAATCTCAGCAGCACTCAAGAAAGCGTACGAAGAAGCAGAGCTTGGTGAGCTGTCTATGGACAGAGTGGAACAGACTGAAGAAATCGCCGGACACGGAATCAAGGCAAAGATCGACGGAAGAGTTGTCTATACCGGAAATGCAAAGCTGATGGAAGAAGAAGGCGTGGAATATGAGCCATGCGCAATCCCTGGTACGGTCGTATATCTGGCGGCTGAAAAAGAATTCCTCGGAACCATCATAATTTCTGATACGGTCAAACCGGAAGCCAAACGTGCGATCGCACAGCTCAAAAAAAGCGGTGTCAAAAAGACAGTTATGCTTACCGGTGACAGAAAAGATGTCGGTGAAGCAGTGGCAGAAAGCCTTGGAATCGATGAAGTCTACACAGATCTCCTTCCGGGGGATAAGGTAGATAAGGTTGAAGCACTTCTCGGAGAACTTGGTGAGAAAGAAAAGCTCGGTTTTGTTGGTGATGGTATCAATGATGCACCGGTACTCTCCAGAGCTGATATCGGAATCGCAATGGGAAGCATGGGATCCGACGCAGCAATCGAAGCCGCAGATGTTGTTCTGATGGATGATAATATCCTTAAGATATCCTCCATTATGAGAATTGCAGGAAAAACTCTCCAGATCGTACATCAGAATATCGTCTTTGCCCTCGGTGTCAAAGTTCTGGTCCTCATCCTGGGAGCCCTCGGCATGGCCAACATGTGGGAAGCCGTCTTTGCCGACGTAGGAGTATCCGTAATCGCAATTCTGAACTCCATGAGAACACTGAAAGTAAAATAGATGTCAAAAGCATAAAGTAAAACAAGAAAGAATTATCCTTAACGTGATGGGGATAATTCTTTTTTGTTGCTATAGAAAACGTACCGGGGCTACTGGTCTGGTTCTCACCAATAAAGTAGAAGGGCAAAGCAGCAGAAATAAATGGGATAAATTCTATTTTGTGCAATGGAGATGAAACTCAAAAATCGTGGAAGCCTTTGCTGAACACGATTTTCGCCCTAAGAGGTTCATCGGAATGGTTTGCACAACTTGAATTTATCCCATTTATTTCTGTTGCTTTGCCACACTAATTTATTCTACTTGCATTTTTGGCGGTGACAGTGTAAAATGACAAAACGGATTAGAATAGTGAAACCAAGAAGGGAGATACAAGATGGAACTGTTTATAGATATACTAAAAGATACAACAATTGACACTGTGAAACTAATACCTTTCCTTTTTCTAACATACCTTGCGATGGAATATCTGGAGAATAAAGCCGGTCAGAAGACGGTGCGGATGCTTCTTGGAGCAGGGAAAAAAGGGCCTGTGATCGGTGGAATCCTGGGCGTTGTTCCGCAGTGCGGATTTTCAGCAGCGGCAGCAAATCTGTATTCCGGCGGAGTCATCACAGTTGGAACGATGATCGCTGTTTTTCTGTCTACATCAGATGAGATGCTTCCGATCCTGATCTCAGAGCAGGCGGATGTCCGTAAGATCATGGCAATTTTAATCGGAAAGATCATCGTTGGTATTGTTGCAGGTATTCTGGTTGATATCGGAGTGCGGGTGCTGGGCAAAGGATACCAGAGAGGGCTGCATATTCATGATATCTGTGAGCATGACCACTGTCACTGCGAAGAGGGAAGCATTGTAAAATCAGCGCTCATCCATTCGGTACAGATTCTGGTATTTATATATGTAATTTCTTTTGTGTTAAATGCTATTGTGGAGTGGATTGGAATGGAACAGGTCATGAACGTGGTGACTCATTATCCGATTGCCGGAATTTTTCTGGCTGGTCTTGTCGGCCTGATCCCGAACTGCGCAGCTTCTATTGCAATTACGAAATTTTATCTTGAGGGAGTCTTAAATGTCGGAAGTATGTTTGCCGGGCTTTTGTCATGTGCCGGAATCGGACTGATCGTACTTTTTAAGACGAACCATGGTTGGAAGAAGAATATGATGATCGTCGCAACACTTTACGGAATCAGTGTAGTGTGCGGAATTATAGTGGAAATCCTGTTTGGAATGTAGTACAATATCCTTATATGGCGCAGAAGCCTAAAAGGAACGAAAGAAGAGGATTTGAGATGGCTAAGAAAGGATTTATTGCAGAATTCAAAGAGTTTATTGCAAGGGGAAATGTAATGGATCTTGCAGTCGGCGTTATTATTGGTGGTGCATTCCAGTCGATTGTGAATTCTCTTGTAAATGATATGATCATGCCGGTGATCAGTCTTCTGACTGGTGGAGTCAATTTTTCCAACTGGGTGATCCGGATCGGATCCGGTGAGAATGACACGATCAATTATGGCAATTTTATTACAGCAGTGATCAACTTTCTTCTGATGGCACTTGTTATTTTCTGTTTTGTAAAAGTGATGAACAATCTTGCTTCAAGAACAGAAAAGCTGCTTAAGAAGGAAGAAGAAGCTCCGGCAGCACCGGCTACGAAGATCTGCCCGTACTGCATGTCAGAAATCCCGATCGCGGCAACCAGATGTGCATACTGTACATCTGAGCTTCCGGCTGAGGATACGGACAAAGAAGAATAAAGAAAAGACAGGAATAATAAGACAGAGAGGAACATAAAAACAATGGAGAAAATTATTTTAACAGGTGACAGGCCAACCGGACGGCTTCATGTCGGACATTATGTTGGATCATTAAAGCGAAGAGTAGAACTGCAGAATTCCGGAGAATATGACAAGATCTTTATTATGATCGCAGATGCACAGGCGCTGACCGATAATGCAGATAACCCGGAAAAGGTACGTCAGAATATTATTGAGGTTGCACTGGATTATCTGTCATGCGGACTGGATCCGGAGAAATCCACGATTTTCATCCAGTCACAAGTACCGGAACTGACAGAACTTTCTTTTTATTATATGAATCTGGTTACGGTATCCCGTCTTCAGAGAAACCCAACGGTTAAATCGGAGATCCAGATGCGTAATTTTGAGGCAAGTATTCCGGTAGGATTCTTTACTTATCCGATCAGCCAGGCGGCAGATATCACAGCGTTTAAGGCAACGACTGTACCGGTAGGTGAGGATCAGCTTCCGATGATCGAACAGTGCCGTGAGATCGTACACAAATTCAACAGTGTATATGGAGAAGCACTGGTTATGCCGAAAGCGCTGATTCCGGAGAACGAAAGCTGTTGCCGCCTTCCAGGAACGGATGGAAAAGCAAAGATGAGTAAATCTCTTGGCAACTGTATCTATCTGTCTGATTCCGAGGAAGAAGTAAGACAGAAGATCATGGGAATGTATACAGATCCGAATCATTTGAAGGTATCTGATCCGGGACAGGTAGAAGGAAATTCCGTTTTCACTTATCTGGATGCATTCTGTACAGATGAACATTTTGAAAAATATCTGCCGGATTATAAGAATCTGGATGAATTGAAGGATCATTACAGACGTGGCGGACTTGGTGATGTTAAGGTTAAGAAGTTCCTGAATGCGGTTATGCAGGAAGAGCTTGCACCGATCCGTGCAAGAAGAAAAGAACTGGAGAAGAAGATTCCGGAGATCTATGAGATCCTTCATAAAGGAAGTGTTGAAGCTGAAAAAGTGGCAGCACAGACTTTAAAAGAAGTAAAAGATGCGATGAAGATCAACTATTTTGAAGATCAGCAGCTGATCCGGGAACAGACAGCAAGATTTGCAGAATAAAGAAAGGCTTTAAGCCGGAGGAGAGATAATAATTATGGGTAAATATTTCGGAACAGATGGATTCCGTGGAGAAGCCAATGTAGTACTGACGGTAGAGCATGCGTTTAAGGTAGGACGTTATCTTGGCTGGTATTACGGACAGGAACACAAGGCAAGAATCGTGATCGGTAAAGATACCAGAAGAAGCAGCTATATGTTTGAATATGCGCTGGCAGCAGGGCTTACTGCGTCAGGAGCAGACGCATATCTTCTTCATGTGACGACAACTCCAAGCGTGTCTTACGTGGTAAGAACCGAAGATTTTGACTGCGGAATCATGATTTCCGCAAGCCATAACCCGTACTATGATAATGGAATCAAAGTGATCAACAGTAAAGGTCAGAAGCTGGAAGCAGAAGTAGAAGCCAAAGTGGAAGCTTATATTGATGGGGAATCCGGAGAAATTCCGCTTGCCAAGAAAGAGGCGATCGGAAGAACTGTAGATTATGCAGCAGGAAGAAACCGTTATATCGGACATTTGATCAGTCTGGCAACCCGTTCTTTTAAAGATGTGAAAGTCGGACTGGACTGTTCCAACGGAAGTTCTTCAAGTATTGCCAAAAGCGTATTTGATGCACTGGGAGCAAAGACTTATGTGATCAACAATGAGCCGGATGGAACCAACATCAACACAAATTGCGGTTCTACACATATTAACGTACTTCGGGAATATGTAAAAGAAAATGGTCTGGATGTCGGATTTGCATACGATGGAGATGCAGACCGCTGTATCGCTGTTGATGAGAATGGAAATGTTGTTGACGGGGATCTGATCCTTTATGTGTGTGGCAAATATATGAAAGAACATGGTCAGTTAAAAGACGATACCATCGTTACTACTATCATGTCGAATCTTGGACTTTATAAAGCATGCGACAAGATTGGCATGAAGTACGAAAAGACACAGGTCGGCGACAAATATGTCTATGAGAACATGGTCAAGAATGGATTTATGCTGGGCGGCGAACAGTCCGGACATATTATTTTCAGTAAGCATGCAACGACAGGAGATGGTATTCTGACGTCTCTGATGCTGATGGAAGTCATTATGGAGACTAAGCAGTCTTTGGGACAGCTGACAGAAGAGGTGAAGATCTATCCACAGCTTCTGAAAAATGTGCGTGTAGCAGATAAGAAGACAGCAAGGGAGAATCCGGAAGTGGTCAAAGCAGTTGATGCAGTTGCAGAAGCACTTGGAGATGACGGAAGAATCCTTGTCCGTGAAAGTGGAACGGAACCGGTAATCCGTGTCATGGTAGAAGCGGCGACGGATGAGCTTTGCGAAAAGTATGTGGCTCAGGTAATCGATGTGATTGAAAAAGAAGGACTCATCGTAGAATAAAAAATCTGATATAGAATCGTGCAGAAAAGGATAGTTTGCAGATGAAAGTCTGTGGGGCTATCCTTTTTTTAGTTTGCGAACCATAGTCGGGATGTTTGAAAAATATTATTTGAACAGCAAAAAAGAAAAATGTTCTGCCGGTATAGATTTTCTATATTCTGACATGCTATTAAAAAAAGTATGGAGGAAAAAGAAATGGATGAAATGTTTTGCTTTCAATGTCAGCAGACCGCTCATAACACGGGCTGCGAAGGGCATGCAGGTGTATGTGGGAAAAAGTCGGATACAGCAAATCTTCAAGATGAACTGACTGGTGAACTGATCCGGCTGGCAAGGGCAGTTACTGAAAATGAAAGAAGCAGATCTTCGGATGAACTGATGTTAAAGGGTCTGTTTACTACGATTACTAATGTAAATTTCAACAGTGATACAGTGAAAAAACTGTCAGATGAAATCAGAGAAGAAGCAGAAAACAGAAAACCAGGAAAAGAAGCTTATAATGTACAGAAGATCTGGGAGGCACCGGAAGATATCCGTTCGTTAAAGTCATTGATCTTGTTTGGCTTACGAGGAACTGCAGCATATGCTTATCATGCATGGGCACTGGGATATGTGGATGCGGAGATTATGAATTTCTTTTATAAGGGAATGCGTATTCTGGGAGAAGAAAAAGGGATGGAAGAACTGCTTCCGGTAGTCATAGAAACCGGTAAAGTCAACCTGCGCTGCATGGAACTTCTGGATAAAGCAAACACGGAAAGCTATGGAGATCCAGTTCCGACAGAAGTTCCGCTTACGATAGAAAAGGGACCGTTTATTGTAGTCAGTGGTCATGATCTGCATGATATGAAGCTGCTTCTGGAGCAGACTGAAGATAAAGGCATCAATATTTATACGCACAGTGAAATGCTTCCGGCACACGGATATCCAAAATTAAAGGAATATCCGCATCTGAAAGGCAATTTCGGAACGGCATGGCAGAGTCAGCAATTTGAGTTTCATAATATTCCTGCGCCAATTTTATTTACGACAAATTGTCTGATGCCAGTCAGACAGAGCTATGCAGACCGGGTATTTACAACTTCGGTGGTGTCTTATCCGGAGATGGTTCATATTGGTGCGGACAAAGATTTCACTCCGGTTATTGCAAAAGCGTTGGAATGCGGTGGATATCCGGAAGATCATCCGATGACAGGGATCAATGGAGGAACAACCGTGATGACCGGATTTGCACACAACGCAGTTCTGGAAAATGCAGGAAAGATCGTGGATCTTGTAAAGAGAGGGAAGATTCGGCATTTCTTTTTGATCGGAGGATGTGACGGAGCGGCACCGGGACGAAGTTATTATACAGAATTTGCCAAAAAGACACCGATGGATACGATTATCCTGACGCTGGCGTGTGGGAAATACAGATTGAATGATCTGAAGCTCGGAGAAATTGAGGGGATTCCAAGAATTTTGGATATGGGACAGTGTAATGATGCGTACAGTGCGATTAAAGTTGCAATCGCTCTTGCAGAAGCGTTAGGGTGTGAGGTAAATGAACTTCCACTGTCTATGATCCTGTCATGGTATGAACAGAAAGCGGTTGCAATTCTGCTGACACTTCTGGCACTCGGAATCAAAAATATTTATCTGGGTCCGACGCTTCCGGCGTTTGTGTCACCGAATGTTCTGAATTACCTGGTGCAAGAGTATCAGATTACCCCGATCAGTACAGTAGATGAGGATCTGAAGAAAATTTTAGGTTGAAGAAGTTCACCGTGAGAGAAAGAAAGCTGAAATAAGAAATGAAAAGCATTACTTCTGGAACAGAAAGCACAAAAAGTGTGAGTAAGAAGAGGTAGTGCTTTTTTACATACTGTTTCCTTTACAAAAAGTGTCGTCTGTGCTAACATAAATATAACAATGGCGATGCCGGTACAATAGAAAAAGGAGTGCGTTTTATGCTGATTGAAATTGATTTTAACAGTGATGAGGCGATTTATATACAGCTCAGGAATCAGATTATTATGGGAATTGCCACTTCGACGATTCATGAAGGTGATACTTTGCCGTCTGTGAGACAGCTGGCAGATAATATCGGGATCAATATGCATACAGTGAATAAGGCATACAATGTCTTGCGGCAGGAAGGTTTTCTTCAGCTCGACAGACGAAGAGGTGCGGTGATCTGTATTGATGAAGATAAACTGGAAGCTCTGCAGGATCTGAAAGAGCAGCTTCGGGTACTTCTGGCAAAAGGAAGCTGCAAAAACATTACGAAAGAAGAAGTTCATGAACTGGTAGATGAGATCTATGCAGATTATGAACAGAGATAGATTGAAAAAAGGAGACTAAAATTATATGGCAGAAAAGCAATATACAAGGCAGGCGCAGGAAGCGCTGAATATGGCACGGAAGATTGCAGCCGAACTGAAGCATCCGTATGTCGGGACAGAACATCTTCTTTTCGGGCTTAAGAGGGTTTTTACCGGAGTTGCAGGGCAGGTGCTTGATAAGAATAAAGTCGATGAAGAACAGATGGAAAAAGCAATGGATATCCTTGTATCTGCTCCTGAGGCAGCTAAGAAGGAAAGAAAGTATCTGGAGTACAGTCCGAGACTTCGGTATATTCTGGAAGAAAGTCAGAATGAGGCAGCGCAGCTTGCATCTGAAAAAGTCGGAACCGAACATCTTCTGCTTGCAATGCTCAAAGATGGAGATTGTGTGGCTACCCGTATGTTGATGACCCTGAATGTAAATATTCAAAAGCTTTTTCAGGATCTTCTGCTTGCGGCGGGAATTGATCCGAAAGAGTATATGGAGAATCAGAAGGACGGGGAAACTGTTGGCGGAATTATAGACCAGTACAGTACGGATCTGACACAGGAAGCAAGAGAAGGAAAGCTGGACCCGGTTATTGGACGTGAAAAAGAAATTGCACGTATCATGGAGATCCTGAGCCGACGGACCAAGAATAATCCGTGCCTTGTGGGAGAGCCGGGAGTCGGTAAGACAGCAATCGTGGAAGGACTTGCAAGACAGATCGCGGAAGGAATTGTTCCGGAAAGCATGAAAGATAAGCGGATCATGGTGCTGGATCTTCCGGGAATGATCGCAGGCTCCAAATATCGTGGTGAATTTGAAGAGCGTATGAAAAAACTGATCCGTGAGGTAAAGACAGCGGGCAATATTATCCTTTTCTTAGATGAACTTCACACCATTATCGGTGCTGGCGGTGCAGAGGGCGCGATTGATGCATCCAATATTCTGAAACCATCTCTGGCAAGAGGGGAGATGCAGCTGATCGGTGCGACAACTCTTACGGAATACCGCAAGTATATTGAGAAGGATGCGGCTCTGGAACGAAGATTCCAGCCGGTTACGGTTGAAGAACCGACGGAAGACGAGTGTGTCCGGATCCTGGAAGGTCTGAAAGAAAAATATGAGGCTCATCATGATGTAGAAATTGAAGAGGACGCGTTGAAAGCGGCAGTACATATGTCATGCCGTTATATCAATGACCGTTTTCTTCCGGATAAGGCAATTGATGTGTTGGATGAAAGCTGTTCAAAAGTAAAACTTCGCGGATTTAAAGTGCCGGAGAATATTGTTGGGACAGAAATCCGCTGTGGAAAGCTGGAGCAGGAAAAAGAAGCGGCGCTGAAAGCAGGAAATATTGAAAAGGCATCGGAGCTCCACAGAGAACAGAAGGAAGCAGAAAAGAAATTAGAGCAGGCGAAAAAGCGTTTCAATAAAAAGAATGAAAAGAAAAAGGTTCCGGTAACCGAAGAAGATGTTGCGGATGTAATTTCTATGTGGACACGAATCCCGGTAACAAGACTGAATGAATCTGAGAGCGAACGCTTGAAAAAGCTGGATAAAACACTGGAGAAGCGTGTGATCGGTCAGGAAGAGGCAATCCAGGCACTTTCCAAAGCAGTAAAACGAGGAAGAGTGGGATTAAAAGATCCGGCACGTCCGATCGGTTCATTCTTATTCCTCGGACCTACCGGTGTTGGTAAGACAGAGCTTTCCAAAGCTCTTGCAGAAGCACTTTTTGGAAATGAAGAAGACATGATCCGGGTAGATATGTCCGAATATATGGAGAAGCACAGTGTATCCAAGATGATCGGCTCGCCTCCGGGATATGTGGGACATGAGGATGGCGGACAGCTCAGCGAGAAAGTACGCAGAAATCCATATTCGGTCATTCTGTTTGATGAGATTGAGAAAGCACATCCGGATGTGTTTAATATTTTACTTCAGGTACTGGATGACGGGCATATTACGGATTCGCAGGGAAGAAAAGTAGATTTCCGCAATACGGTTATCATTATGACATCCAATGCAGGGGCAAAGGCGATCATTGAACCGAAGAAGCTTGGATTCACCCAGCAGGAAGACCAGAAGGCGGATTACAAGCGTATGAAAGCAAATGTGATGGACGAAGTAAAGCAGTTATTCCGTCCAGAGTTCCTGAACCGTATTGATGAGATCATCGTATTCCATCCGCTGAATGAGGACAATATGAAGAAGATCGTAGGGCTGATGTGTAAAGAAGTTGTGCAGAGAGCAAAAGAGCAGCTTGAAATTACACTGATTGTGCGTGATTCTGTGAAGAAGCATATTGTTGAGACCGGAAGTGACAAGAAGTATGGTGCAAGACCGCTGAGAAGGGCAGTACAGAGCCAGCTGGAAGACAAACTTGCAGAAGCACTTCTGAATGGTGAGATCAAACGTGGAGACCATGTGGAAGCCGGTATTTCTAAAAAGGAAATAAAATTTACAGTCAGAGAGATAAACGACTAGCAAAAGAAGAAGTTTTATTATATAATAAAAAAAACGGGTCAGACGTGTGAAAATTTAACAGTCTGTAAGTCGAAAGAGAAAGACCATTAGGAGGATTTGAACAATGACAGTAGTCAAAGAGCTCATCAGAAATGAATTAGACGGAACACTTAGTTTCGGTGATTACACTCTGGATACAAAGACAAAAAAGGATGGATTTGAATTTCAGGGAGATATATATAAAGTAAAGACATTCAAAGAGATTACAAAGCTTGAGAAGAATGGAATGTTCGTATATGAATCTGTTCCGGGAACTGCAGTAGAGCATTTTGAAGTATCAGAAGATGTGATCTCATTTAAAGTATCAGGGACAGGAGATGCACAGATCACACTGGAACTTGAACCGGATACAGATTATATTGTATATATGAATGATATGAATGTTGGTGATATGAAGACAAACTTAAGCGCAAAGCTCAGTGTAAGTGCAGAACTTGGAAAAGAAAGCGTTGAGATCAAGGTCGTAAGAAAGTAGGACAATGATTACAGCAAGAATTGTCTGAAGTACATAGGTATTTAAGAAAAGTAAAAGAGTCTGCTTCGGCAGGCTCTTTCTTTACCGGAAGTATACAAACTGGGAACAGGCAAGAGAAGCAGTTGGTAATTTTTTAACATAGATAAGGAGCTGGAATATGGCGAAGGCAAAAAAATCGGTTTTTTTCTGCCAGAATTGTGGGCATGAAGAATCAAAATGGCTGGGGCAGTGCCCAATGTGCAAGGAATGGAACTCTTTCGTGGAAGAGCGTGTGACAACGTCAAAAACGGCAGCGGTTAAAGCGGCAAAAGAGATTCGTATTGTACCATTGTCCGAAGTAAAGACAGAGAATGAAGAGCGGGTGGCAACCGAGATTAAAGAACTGGATCGTGTACTGGGAGGCGGAATCGTACCGGGCTCTCTTATTTTAGTAGGCGGTGATCCGGGAATCGGTAAGTCAACGCTGCTCCTGCAGGTGTGTCAGAAACTGGCAAAAAAAGAACGAAAAGTTTTGTACATATCAGGGGAAGAATCGCTTCGCCAGATCAAATTGCGTGCACAGAGGATGGGAGAATTTAATGATCATCTGCTTTTGCTTTGTGAGACTAATCTGGAACTGATCCGCAATGTGATTGAAAAGGAAAAGCCAGATACTGTGATCATTGATTCGATTCAGACAATGTACAGTGAAGAAGTCGGTTCTGCGCCGGGAAGTGTGTCGCAGGTCAGAGAGGCAACAAATACGCTGATGCAGCTTGCAAAAGGGCTTGGAATTTCGATTTTTATTGTCGGACATGTTACAAAAGAAGGAACTGTCGCCGGACCAAGAGTATTGGAACATATGGTAGATACGGTTTTGTATTTTGAAGGAGACAGACATGCATCTTACCGGATTCTTCGAGGAGTGAAAAACCGTTTTGGTTCGACGAATGAGATTGGTGTATTTGAAATGCGAAGAGATGGACTGCGTGAGGTGGAAAATCCGTCGGAATTTATGCTGAATGGAAGACCGGAAAATGCATCCGGATCTGTTGTGGCATGTTCGATGGAAGGAACACGTCCGATCTTGCTGGAAATCCAGGCTTTGGTATGCGAAAGCAATTTCGGAATGCCGAGAAGAACAGCAGCAGGAACAGATTACAACAGGGTGAATCTTCTGATGGCAGTTCTGGAAAAAAGGATTGGATATCATCTTGGAAATTATGATGCCTATGTGAATATTGCCGGAGGTATCAAGATCAATGAACCCGCGATAGACCTTGGAATCGTGATGGCGATCGTATCAAGTTATAAGAACAGACCATTTGATGAACGGACGATTGTGTTTGGAGAAGTAGGATTAAGCGGAGAAGTCCGCGCGGTAAATATGCCGGAACAGCGGGTGGCAGAGGCGAAGAAGCTTGGATTTGAGAAATGTATTGTACCGGAAGTGTCTCTGGATAGCGTGAAGAGTATTGGTGGGATCAAAATCATTGGAGTGAAAAGTATTAACGAGGCAATTGGACTGATTGAGTAAGAGAATATGTAAAGAGGGAACCGGATGGCGGAACAGGAATACTGAACTGCAAAAATGTCAGAATATTCTGAATTGCGCAAAATATAAAAACAACATTGACAATTCAGGAAAGTCGTGATAAGATAACATTCGTTCGCTGATCGAGACAGAGACTAAGGAGTGGCATGCAGGGATCACGAAGTGGACAAAGAAAAAACTGTTGACAAGCTTAGATGGATATGGTATTCTGTTAAAGCTGTCGCGTGAGGAACTGCTTCACAACAGCAAAAAAGAAATAAAAAAGTTGTTGACAAACATGAAACGCTTTGATATAATATTAAAGCTGTCGCATGAAACGACAACAACAAAAAAGAACATTGATAACTGAACAA